>JBPOJK010000017.1:0-17043 GCA_052033675.1 Pseudomonadota bacterium | reverse complement strand
ATTAATTTGTTCGCGGACATACTCCAGCAATGCTTCGTAAACCGCCCGATCAGAAGCGGCGCTGATATCACCATTCAATTTTGTTTCAAGTATAGTTTTTATTAATTCTTTATTATTCATTGTACTTTCTTTATAAACACCGATTTCCACACCATTATTATAGTGCTTCCATCATTAACAACGACCATTCCAATTAAATAAATGGTCATCAACCATTTCAGCCAATTACTTGCTGATATAATTGATAATATTTAGCTGCCGAACTATCCCAGCCCAAAGACTGCTGCATGGTATATTTCTGCACCTTTTTCCAATCGGCTTTGCGTTCATATAACGCAAACGCCCGTTTTACCGCCGCAGTAAATCCCGCAACATTAAAATCGTCAAAAACAAATCCGCTGGCACTGCCATCGGCCAGATTTTCCAGCGAACAATCTACCACCGTATCCGCCAATCCGCCAACTTTACGCACCAACGGCAAGGTACCATAGTGTAATCCATACAGCTGCGTCAAACCACACGGTTCAAAACGCGATGGCACCATAATTACATCGCTACCGGCAATGATCCGGTGCGCATGATTTTCGTCATAACCCAGTTGAACGGCAAAAGATGCTGGATGTTGTGCCGCCAATTCTTTAAAACCACGTTCTAATTCTGTATCACCACTACCGAGAATCACAACTTGACCACCACGTGAAATTATTTCACCGGCACCGGCTAAAACCAAATTTAATCCTTTTTGTTCAGTTAAGCGACTGACAATCGCAAACAATGGTTTCTCGGCTTGAATTTCAAGACCGGAATATTCCTGCAGCGCCGTTTTACATTTAGCTTTACCAGTCATATTACGAATAGTGTAATTCGCCACCAATAATTTGTCAGCACTGGGGCTCCACACCTCAAGGTCAATTCCATTCAAAATCCCAACCAAATCTTGGCTTCGCGATTGCAATAAACCATTTAAACCACAACCCTGCTCATCACCCTGAATTTCATGAGCGTAAGTCGGGCTAACCGTGGTGATTTTGTCGGAAAAATATAATCCGGCTTTTAGGAATGACACCTGATTGTGAAACTCAATCCCGTGCATATTGAAAAACCATTCCGGCAACTGCAATTCACCAAATACATGCGGCGGGAATACCCCCTGATATGCTAAATTATGTACCGTGAACACGCTACCGGCAAGTTTATGCCCACGACGAATTTCTTCGGCTTTTAGGTACACGGATGCCAATCCGGCATGCCAATCATGTCCATGAATCAATTCCGCACACCAATGCGTGTCAAGATCATCAGCCAACTTCATTGCCAAAAACCCTAGCAAGGCAAAGCGACGATAATTGTCGGCATATGCCTGATTATTGCTATCCGCATATGGATTCCCTGGCCGATCAAATAATTCCGGCGCATCGATGATATATAATTCAATGCCGTTTTCCAGCTTAGTAAAATAAAGATTTACACTGGTAGCACCAAACATGGCACCCAATTCCGCAATCAGATATTTTTCGCCATTTAGATTCATAAATGCCGGAAATCCGGGAACTAATACCCGGCTCTCACAATCAAAATTATTTAATGCCAGCGGCAACGCTCCAGCAACATCGGCTAACCCGCCGGTTTTTAAAACTGGAAATAATTCACTACATACATGCAAAACCCGCATATTAATTCCTATTCAATTCAAAACTAAATGCAACTACCACTGTGGTAGTTGCACCATAAAACAACGATGACTAAAGATTCTCCAGCATCGTTCGTGTAACCAGAACAATACCGTTTTCGGTTCTAAAAAACCGTTTGGCATCCAATTCCGGATTTTCACCAATAACGGTACCGGCAGGAATTGAACAACCATGATCAATCACCACCCGATGCAAGCGACAACCTTCACCGATCTTAACATCCGGCAAAATTACCGCTTGTTCCAAAACACAATATGATGATACTTCAACACTGGAGAACATTACTGTATTAGAAATAAATGAACCACAGATGATGCAACCACCAGAGACCAACGTATTTTGTACTACCCCATTAACACCATTATTGTCCGGCACAAATTTAGCCGATGGCAATTGCTGTTGGTAAGTCCAAATTGGCCAATCATTGTCATAAAGATTTAATTCCGGCATATTTGATGCCAAATCCATATTCGCTGACCAGAATGAATCAACTGTTCCCACATCACGCCAGTACGGTTCTTTGCCAGGAATATTCGGTACACATGACATGCTAAATGGATGAGCAAATGCCCGCCCATCGCCTACTACCCGCGGGATAATATCTTTACCGAAATCATGGCTGGAGTTGGGATTAGCAATATCTTCATCCAATAATTGATATAAATATTGAGCATTGAAAATATAAATTCCCATACTAGCTAACGACACATCCGGATTGCCGGGGATAGTTGGTGGATCTTTAGGCTTTTCAACAAAGCTGGTAATTTTACGGTCGCTCTCAATCCCCATCACCCCAAATGCAAACGCTTCTTCGCGCGGAACTTCAATACAACCAACTGTACAACCTTGACCATGACGGACGTGATCTTGCAACATAATTGAATAGTCCATTTTATAGACATGATCACCCGCCAAGACCACCACATACTCCGGATTATAAGAACGTAAGATATCAATATTTTGATACACCGCATCGGCTGTTCCACGATACCAATGTTCCTCATTAATCCGTTGTTGCGCCGGCAATAAATCCAAAAACTCGTTCATTTCTGCACGCAAAAAGCTCCAGCCACGTTGTAAATGACGTAATAACGAATGCGATTTATACTGTGTAACCACTCCAATCCGGCGAATTCCCGAATTCAAACAGTTTGACAACGCAAAATCAATAATCCGATATTTACCACCAAAATAAACAGCCGGTTTTGCTCTAACATCCGTTAACTGATACAACCGCGATCCACGCCCACCGGCTAAAACTAACGCCATCGCCTTTTTAGGTAATTGACGCGATAAATTTGCATCTTCAATTGAATTAGACATTACACACACTCCTAGAAAATTTCCAAACCGTTTTAATTACTCACTCCAGCGCAACGCCGGCACCTAGAAAATTATTTTAATTATGTATCATTAACCATTTCCCGGCAATTAGGTTATTACTGTCGGATTATTCATGCCGGTATACAATTTAATTTCAGCGACTTTATCGGCTATTTCAATCAAACCCGCCAAGGCTAGCTGAGTATCCACTGCAAATTGCGTTGGATCAGCTTGATATTTTTCCAGATAAACCCGCAAAGTTGCCCCCTCGGTTCCGGTACCAGATAAGCGGAAAACAATTCGGGAACCATCGCTGAAAATCAACCGCACCCCTTGTTTATTAGAAACCGAATTATCTACCGGGTCACTATAGCTAAAATCATCGGCTTTAGCAATGGTATAAGCACCAAAAGAGCTACCTGGCAATTGCGCCAGTTTTGCCCGCAAGCTCGCCATTAGCTCGTTGGCTTTAGCCGAATTAATTGCCTCATAATCATGCCGGGAATAAAAATTACGTCCGTATTTTGCCCAGTGCTCATTAACCAATTGTGGAACTTTTTTACCGGTTACTGCCTGTAAATTCAGCCAAAATAACACTGCCCATACGCCGTCTTTTTCACGAATGTGATTGGAACCGGTACCATAGCTTTCCTCACCGCATAAAGTAACTTTATCGGCATCCAGCAAATTACCGAAAAATTTCCAGCCGGTTGGCGTTTCATATAATGGAACGCCTAATTCTTTCGCCACCAAATCCGCAGCCGTCGAAGTCGGCATTGAACGTGCAATTCCACTTAAACCTTTTTTATATGCCGGTACTAAAGTTGCATTTGCCGCCATAATCGCCAGACTATCTGAGGGAGTCACTACCAATTGTTGGCCAACTATCATATTGCGATCGGCATCACCATCGGAGGCAGCACCGAAGTCGGCGGCACCACTGCCATTCATGAAAGAAATTAACTCAGCCGCATTAACTGGATTAGGATCAGGGTGGTGATGACCAAAATCTTCTAAAGGTTCAGCGTTAACTACCGTACCTGCCGGAGCACCAAGAATGCCTTCCAGTATTTGTTTGGCATAAGGACCGGATACCGCGCTCATGCCATCAAAGCGCATACTAAAGCCACTGGCAAATAATTGTCTAATTGCCGGGAAGTCAAAAATTTGCTGCATTAATTCGGCATAATCACTGACCGGATCAATAACATCCACCGTCATTGTCTCAATAGTATAGCTACCAATTGTTGCTAGATCAATTGTCGCCTCACCAGCATCACTGATACGATAGCCCACTATCGTTTTACTGCGTTCATAAATCGCATCGGTAATTTTTTCCGGTGCCGGGCCACCATTGGAAACATTATATTTTATACCAAAATCACCATCCGGACCACCGGGATTATGGCTGGCAGATAAAATAATTCCACCATAGGCTTTATTTTTGCGGATAACACAGCTAGCGGCAGGAGTTGATAAAATTCCGTTCTGCCCAACCAAGACCCGTGCGACACCATTAGCGGCAGCCATTTTTAAAATAGTTTTAATCGCCACCTTATTGTAATAGCGACCATCGCCACCTAAAACCAGCGTTTTGCCGGCTAAATCTTCTAGTGAATCAAATATCGATTGAACAAAATTTTCCAGATAGTGTGGCTGCTGAAATATTTTAACTTTTTTACGAAGTCCGGAAGTTCCGGGTTTTTGATCAGAAAACGGCGTTGTTGAAACTGAAATTATACTCATATCTCCTCACTTTTGTAGATGTATTTAAAGCAGAAATAAAAGGCGTTACTCTTGAATTATATCACTAAGTTAGTTGCTCGTGCCAAGCATTATAACAATCATGGTGATTTTTTTAAATCATCCAAACTAAGCGCCCACTTTAAATGCTATTTTTGCAAAATTTCCCGATAAATCTCTCTGCATAACCACAATAAATATGATAGAATATTAGCCAACTTAATCTAACCAACGGGGATTTCAATGAACGCAAAAAAAACTCTTACTACCACAAGCCAGGAGACACAACCTTTATTTGGAGACTTAGACTTATATTTGTTTCACGATGGTCGCCACAGCAATGCCTATAAATTTATGGGGGCGCACTGCGTAAAAGAAAATGGTATCAGTGGCGTTCGCTTCACTACGTGGGCGCCCAATGCTACCCGAATTTGTGTGATTGGTGATTTCTGCCACTGGCAGGAAACCGAAGAAAATACCATGCAACGCGTTAGCAGTGGTGGATTATGGAGTGTATTTATCCCGGCGGTATGCGAGGGACATAAATACAAATTTGCGGTATATAATCACAATATTCATTCAATGGTCTATAAAAGTGACCCATATGCAACAGCAGCTGAATTACGCCCACACACAGCATCAGTCGTAACCGGTAAAAACTTCCACCGTTGGGGAGATTCTAAGTGGTTAAAACAGCGCGCAGAAACCGATCCATTAAAAAGTCCAATGAATATTTATGAACTGCACCTAGCTTCGTGGAAAACCAAAGATGGCAATTTCATGAGCTATGAAGAATTAAGCGAAATATTACCTGCATACATTAAAGACATGGGGTATACCCATATTGAATTGATGCCATTACATGAACACCCTCTGGATAAGTCTTGGGGTTATCAGTCTACCGGCTATTATGCTGCGACTAGTCGTCATGGAGATTTAATCGGACTAAAAAAATTAGTTGATCAATTACACCGAGCTGGAATCGGGGTAATTTTGGATTGGGTTGCCGGACATTTTGGTCAGGATGAACATGGATTAATCAATTTTGATGGTACGCCCTGCTATGAATATCAGGATTACTGGCGAGCCCACAATAAGGGCTGGGGTGCACACAATTTTGACTTAGGTCGCAACGAAGTAAAAAGCTTCTTAATTTCCAACGCACTATATTGGCTAAATGAATTTCATATCGACGGCTTACGGGTTGATGCGGTATCCAACATCTTATATCTAAGCTATGATCGCGAACATGGCGAGTGGCAACCAAACATCTACGGCGGCAATGAAAATATCGAAGGAACCAACTTCCTGAAACAATTCAATTACGAAGTACACGCCAGCTGCCCGGGAATTGTGACGATAGCCGAAGAATCTACTGCGTGGCCAAAAATTACCACCCCGGTAGAATATGGCGGCTTGGGCTTTAATTTCAAATGGAATATGGGGTGGATGAATGACACGCTGCGCTATGTACCATTAGATCCGGTTTACCGTAAATATCATCATAATAACATCAATTTCTCAATGTTATACCACTATTCAGAACATTTTGTTCTGGCAATTTCACATGATGAAGTTGTCCATGGCAAAGGTCCGTTGATTGATAAAATGTGGGGCGACTTATGGAATAAATATGCCGGGTTACGGCTATATACAGCTTATATGATCGGTCATCCCGGTAAAAAATTACTCTTTATGGGAACTGAATTTGGACAATTCGTCGAATGGCGCGAATATGAACAACTCCAATGGCAGGTTATTGATGAATTTCATACCCATAAAGAAACCCAAAATTATTTTAGAAAACTTAATCACCTTTATTTAGAGCATCCAGCATTATGGGAAGGTGATTATGAACACTCCGGCTTCCAGTGGATTGATGCCGATAACGCCGAGCAAAGTATTCTGTCTTTTGCCCGTTATAACCATGATCGCTCGGAAATTTTATTATTTGTGTGTAACTTTACACCAGTAGTTTATTTCGATTTCCGGCTGGGTGTGCCAGAAGCGGGTCGTTATCAGGAAATATTCAATTCCGACGCCCACGAATTTGGCGGTTCGGGACAGGTAATGGAGGCTGATATTTTTAGTCAAGAACACGGCAGTCATGGTTTTACTGACAGTATTCAGGTCAAAATTCCACCCATGGCAACTATCGTATTAAAATTTTGTGCATAACGTTTAAGGAATAATTATCATCTATGTGGGGTCAAGACAAATTCGGTAATCTGCGTCCGATTAATGCCAATCAGCGGGTAAAATTAAACTATGAATCAAACTGTGTCCGCTTTACTTTGCAGCGGAATGAAACCTATCGTCCCGAGGGACTATTTGCAGTATATATCATTGGTGATTTTAACAACTGGCAAAAACAGGAACACTTCCGGCTTAAACTGACCATTGACCCCAATAACGGCATGGTGAAATTGATGAATCAGTTTCACTTCTCACCACCGCTTCTTCCCGGAACCTATGAATACACTTTTGTGTTGGTGGATATCGAGGGTAATGAGACTATTTTATCGGATAGCGGCAGTAAGTTTCAGGCGTTTAGTTTTGAGTGGTTAACCAGTAAACACAATCTGATGATCAAAACCTCGGAAGATAAATTGACGCCCGGTTTCTCATTGGATATGATCGCCATAAAGACTCTCCATTCCAACCGGCAGGCGGTAATTCCGGTAGAGTGGTCAATAACACCGGCAGATCCGGCAATTAAAATCGTTGGCAACCAAATTTTTATCGATGCCAAATACAATTCCAGTTCAACAATTACTCTCCGCGCAACTGACTCGGAAAATGGCAGCTATGCTGAACGGAGTTTGCCGGTTATCCAGAATAGTAACCGCCAAGGTAAATTGGTACACTACATTCGCAGCGACAATCTTTACAAAGGTGACAAATTCTTATGGGATTTATGGACTTTTGAAGAGGATAACGGTTCGCAAGCAATCCAGCTATCCGGCAACAGCGACTTCGGTGCAATCGCACTAGTGCAAAATAAAAATGTAATTGTTCGCAAACAAATCTGGGATATGGGCTGGCACAATGACTGGGCCGAACAAACTGCCTCTTTTCAACTCAGTGATGATAACGATAACTATTACATTATTCATGGTGACAATGAACTATATACCTCGCTGGAAGATGTAATTACCCGCACCAACCCGCGGGTGCTATATGCGGTAATGGATGACGCCGATCGAATCACGGCCTATTTTTCTCACGAGCCGTTGATTGATACTAATTTTCATGTTTATGTCAATGGTGCCAAGCAAAATAATATCTGTAGCATAGTCAAGGAAGAAAAACGGCTGGCAATTTTCACCAATTTGCCGCAAAATATTTTACCGCACGATCTGGTCGAAATCCGTGCCAGCAATACCTTTTTACCGGCAAAAGTAACCATGCGCGGATTCCTTAATCGCTATGTCTATAAAGACTCCGACATGGGGGCAACTTTTATTGGTTCACTGATTTCATTGCGGGTGTGGGCACCAACCGCGAAGAAAGTTGAATTATTGCTTTATTCAACTTTTACCTGTGATGTCAAAGTACCGGAACAATGTTTTAATATGACGGCGCACACCATTTCCGGGACCTATCATGTTGAAATCAGTCGCGAATTTACCAATAAATTCTATCTTTACCGCCTATATTTTGACACGCTGGATCGCAATGGTCAATCTTATACCAAGGTAACTTATGCAGTCGATCCATATGCTAATGGAGTGGGATTAAACGGCAATCGTGGAGTTCTGGTTGATTTAGACGCGCATGAATTAATGCCGGAAGGCTGGATCGATGATGATCGTCCACTATTGGAAAACAAAGAAGATGCCGTTATTTATGAAATGCACTTACGTGATTTTACTATTGATCAATCAAGCGCGGTAAAACCAGAATGGCGTGGTAAATTTATGGGCGCAGCACAAGATAAATTAACTCTCCGTGATCCACGTAGCGGAATTAGTGTAACTACCGGCCTTGACAGTATCGCAGAACTAGGTATTACTCATGCCCACATCCTGCCGTTTTTTGATTTTTCATCGGTTGATGAGAGTCGGCTCAATGATTCAACCAACCGCAACTGGGGTTATGATCCTAAAAACTATAATGCGCCGGATGGCAGCTATTCGGTTGACCCGTATAATCCATTAACTCGAATTCGCGAAGCCCGTGCCATGGTTCACAGTTTCCATAAAAAAGGCATTCGAGTGGTGATGGATCTGGTCTATAATCACATGACCGACACTCAAAATATGGATAAGATTGTTCCAGGCTATTATTTCCGCAGCGATTATCTCGGACGATTAACCAATGGTTCCGGCTGTGGCAACGAATTAGCAACCGAACGTCCGATGGTGAGCAAAATGATCGTTGATTCAGTGTTGCATTGGGTTAAAGACTATCATATCAGTGGACTACGCTTTGATTTAATGGAATTAATTGATATTAACACTATGAAAACCATTGAAGCCGAGGTATTAAAACTCGATCCCAGCATACTAATCTACGGTGAACCGTGGAGTGGCGGTAGTACGCCATTAGTTAATGGCACCCATCGCGGCAGTCAAAAAAACCATGAATTTGCCATTTTCAATGATTTCTTCCGAGATGCACTACGCGGAAATAATAATCCCGGCAATGGTTTTATCAACGGTGAACAACACAACCCATTAAATGCCCGCCATGTTATGGAGGGGCTAAAAGGCTCGGTTAATGGTCTCACCACTAAACCCCGGGAAACCATTAATTATGTCGATGCCCATGATAATTACACGTTGTGGGATCATATCGAAAAAAGCCAGAACCGCATGCTGGAGCCCGGTAATTACCGCAAATACCTGCCGGCTGATATCTTTGATAGCCCATTGGTTAGGCAAAACCTATTTGGCTTAGGAATCATTCTGACAGCACAAGGTATCCCATTTTTCCAAGGTGGTGCCGAAATGTTGCGCACCAAACAAGGAGATCACAATAGTTATCGCAGCAGCGATGAAGTAAATGCCTTTTTCTGGCAAGATAAATTACAATTCAAAGCAGTATTTGAATATGTCAAAGGATTGATTACTTTGCGCCGCAACCATCCGGCATTCCGGATCAAAGATGCGGGAATGGTCAATTCGCAATTGAATATTTATCCGGCGCATGGAAATGAAAAATCCGGTGTAATCATTGCTCATTACAAAAACAATGCTAATAATGACAAATGGAAAGACATTGTGGTCATTTATAATGCTACTACAATTGATAATTACGAAGTCAATAATATGCTGCCTGCTAATGATCGCGGATTTTGGTGCGTGGTGGTCAATCACGAGAAAGCCGGAGTTGAAACCATTAAACAAGTGGCAATCGGACAGGTTCCACCATTAAAGTCACATTCGATTATGGTAATTCATAGCTAGGACTGCACCTAAAACCGATAGTAGTATATGTGGCAATGTGAATACTCTCGATTGAAAGAAACCGGCACTAAAATGCCGGTTTTATTAATTGAATAGTCAATTTATTGAGATGGCTGGGTGTGGGTATTATAGAAGAAAAAGGCCCACGTTTTCGCAGCTTCAGTCGCAGCCATATCTTCCGGGAAATGACTCAAATTCGGATAAGAATCTAATAGATATGGATTTGGACCTTTTGCTACATTTTGCATAGTTGCGGCAAATTTATAACTATGCAGTGGCGGTACCCGGCTATCCTGCTGTCCGGTCTGAATATACATTGCCGGATAACTTTGCGCATGGATATTCTGTAAAGGAGAAAACTTATACATATTATTAAACTCTTCCTGAATACTGCTAAATCCATAATCAGAATACCAACTAAAGCCGTAAGTAAACAAATTATAGCGTAGCAAATCCAGCACCCCCACTGCCGGAAATGCTACTTGAAATAAATCCGGACGCTGCAGCGCAACTGCGGCGGTGGTCAAGCCGCCATTAGAACGCCCGCCAAGCCCGAGCTTACTGGCGGAGGTATAATTATGTACAATCAAATACTCAGCTACCGCGATAGTATCGTCATAAGTATTTTGTTTATTTAGCAATCGCCCATCGTTATACCAATTGGTTCCCTGTTCACCGCCGCCACGAATCTGCGCCAGCGCATAAACCCCACCCTGCTCAAGGAAATATACTGCCCGTTTATCGAAGCTTGGCATAATTGGAACATCAAATCCACCATAGACATAGATGTACGCGGGATGAGTAGTAGTACTGTCAAAGACCATCCCCTTCTTATGCGCAAGAAATACCGTTACAGTTGCGCCACCGGTGGACGGGACATCAATTTTGCTCATTTCATATTGTGTCGGGTCGAAAGTTGGTACCGCTGTCGTATTATAGACCGATTCGGTATTATTCTGTGGATCAAATTGTATAGATTGATTTGGAGTAACCAAATTTGAATATGTAAAATCAAATTGGCTTTCACTCTGACAAGCACTAGTTGCTATCTCAACAGCACCCAAACCAGGTAACTTGATTTGCGACTCCAAAACACCCGTGGCAGAATATACTTCCATTTTATTCAAACCATGATCAATATTCTGGGTAATATATTTTCCACCACAGCTAAAGATTTTATCAATAATTTTATTGCTTCCTGCTGCCGGCAAAATATTTTGCCAGTTAGAAGACTCGGGATGACTAAGACTTACGTTAATTAAACGCAGCCGTTTGGCTCCTGAACTAGTCGCAACCACTGCTGTTTGGGTAGTTGATTCAATTGATTGAATGCTAAAACTATGCTGATAACCATCATCGATAAAAATTTGCGGGGTCCATGTATTTTGAGATAAATCCACTTTGTATAAGTTATTGGTAGTATCCACTGCCGTTGAAAAATACAATGTTGATTCCTCTGAATAGAGATAATCAACTCCAACCATGATATTTGCTCCCCCCTGATAAACTAACTGATTTTCAGTTTTATCATTTTGACCAACATAGAAATAAGTTAATTGATCATAATTATAGGGTGAAAGCAATGGATTGGTTACGTGTTGCGGCTTAACATAAAAAAATCCACTACCCCATGCGTTAACATCAGGAAAGGTATTCGGGATTACCGCAATTTCCTTAGTATTAGTAATATCAATAACATGCAAATCAGCCAAATCACCATAATTTCTGGTTAACGAATAAACCAAATAACGACCGCCATCAAAAGTTGCAATATTTTTCACGTTTATCACGTCGCCGGGGTAGAGCTTATTAATATCAAGAAAAACTCGACCGGCATGATTTTTGGCATCTGTAACGTAAATAATATTATCCCTAGAGACAGTTTGTAATTCTTTTCCCGGCAGATTTGAATTATTATCTACAACTTTATTTAGCTGATAAAATAATAAACCATTTTTACCGGTAACAAAGGTTTTATTGCGTAACAGAGAGGAACTCTTCAAGGTCGTCGTAGAATCTTCGGTAAATATTTTGTTAACCTGCTCAACCACTTGCTGATAATATGGAATCTGGTCAAAATAATTTTGTGTAAAACGGTTTTGTTCATCTACCCAAGTCAAAACATTCGGTGCCGTCGTGCTTTCCAGCCATTGATATGGATCAGCTACTACCGTTCCAAAGTAACTATTACTGGCATTGACCGTTTCGGTTGCTGGATAATCAAAACCACTCGGTGATGAATTACTACCACCACTACTACATGCCACCAACGTTACCGTTGCGGTTAGCAATGTGCTAATTATACTAATTTTTTTTCTCATGTGAGCAACTCCTGTAAAATATCAACATTATTTAATGAGCTAACTTAAATCAATAACTAACTACGGGCACAATCTTGACAGATTAAGCTATTCGGTCAAAACACTCCTGAATAAAATCAGCAAAAATCTGCTGCGATTTCGTCGGTGCCAGCGAAGGAAGAACCAAATAACAGGATATCTCCCTAAAATAAAATTCCGGCAGAATTTTAACTAATTTACCGCTACGTAATTCATCCGCGACTAGATAATCCCAAGCGGTTATCATCATTTTATGCGAACTTGCCAACTCATAGGCATTAATTAGATTATCGATATAAATTCGCGGGTGTGGGATTGTACCTTTGGTCATTTCCCCAGAACTAGTGTTTACAGCTAAAAAATCACTTGAATAACCACCATCAACTCCCAAAAACCCCACCGATGAGCGGGAAACGGCATCAGCCAGCGTCTCAATCGGACCATTTTGTTCGAGATATTGTGGTGTCGCATATAACTGCACCCGAAATTTTTTTAGTGTGGTAATTTTAAAATTTTTTGATGCCGGAGCATAAAGCGTTACCGCAAGATCAAAGCCATCCTGAATAACATCAATATAACTTGAACGATAGGACAATAGCAAATCAATCTCGGAATGTTCTTCTAGGAAATTCCCCAGATACGGTGCGATAATATTTTTTGATAACAAAACCGGCAAGGCAACCCGCAGGGTTCCTTTTATGCCTAAACCAAAACTATTTCTAAGCTCAGAAATAGATTCATCAAGATAAACCTTATGATTAATAAATTTCTCATAGAGCAATTTACCGGCATTACTCAGGCGAAAATTATTGGTTGTCCGGATAATCAGCTCAACTTTAAATTCTCTTTCTAAATTTGAAATTCGTCTGCTGATAGTCGGCTGCGAAATTCCGGTAATATTGGATAATTTACTGAAAGAGCCATTCTCAACTAAGCGAATAAATAGCAAAATATCATCATACATTATAAATACCATAAAACATTAATCAAAGTCCCTTGCAGATTGTCACACATAATTAGACAGCATATAATATCAGTTACATTTTAGCATAGATTTTAACCATTATCAGAAATAACTCTTTAAAACTAGTATTAATAAATTGATAACTTTAACTATTAATCCCAATTTTAAGCGATGTTACACTATAACTTCATTTACTTACTGGATTATTGAAACACTTGAAAGCTCATGTTTTGAATTTTATCTAAATATGCCAACCAGTTGAAATCTGGTTGGCATATAGGATCTAAAAGGACTGGAGTTTATAGACACTGTAACTGGTTTTGTTTGCCGATTGACAGCTCGGTACCACTGTTTGAACAGTTACCAAAGTTAACCATCGACCATGCCGGCGCAACCCCAACCTCACCACCATCACAGCGAGCTTTTATCCATGATCCGGAAACCAAGATGTCAGTACACTTATCTTTCCATTCACCACCAGGAAGCCATGGTGCACTTGCTTTTTCTTGGCTACCAGTAATCTCAAAAATTGCATTGGCTGGAATAGGATTCCCAGCTGTTGTTGGAATTTGATTGCTAACACTACTTGAAGCATCCTGAAGAGTGTAGCTTGAGCCATTATTGTAACGAAGGGTCACACCAGTTACTGATTGATCCTGAATAAGACAGTCAGAAAACTTACAGCCAAATGTTGCGTACTCAGTGTATCTATTACCATTGCCATCAGAAAAACCAGCCGCATTATAAGCAACTAAAATCGTGAAATTATAAATACTATCATTACCAATAAAATCCGCTTGAAAATATGAGCGCGTATTATCATCCATTCGGTTAGAATTCAACTCAAAATATGGATAATAAGAAGAGGTATGCGTAGTATCTTTACCGCCCGGTGTGCCAAAGTCAGCTTTAACTGCAACTTCCCGCATTACTTTAAAAAAGTTAGTATACGGTGTATAAAAATGAGTTACAGCCCCCTTAACCATGTTGTTTTTAGCAAATAATCCCGTTGGGTAAAACACAAGATATGGCGATGTGCGCCAAGCATTGTCATTATGCCGCCAAGATTTAGGCCAATATTTTTTAAAGTTGTCAAAGCTTGGGCCTACATCACCAGTATTTAATTGCCACTTAGCATTAAAATAAGTTGTTTCACAACCAAAGCGCTGTGCCGAGAGTCGTTGAATTTTGGTCTTACAGGCAGCAGCAACATTTCCAATAAAGTAATTCACTGGTTGGCTCTCACCACTATTACCAATGCAACTGTAGCCAACACTCTTACCATTCCAATAAGTTACCCGACATTGATAAGGCGCGGTATAAAGCAAACTTTTATCAAAATAATCTTCAGCATTATTTCTAGGAAAACCTTTATAAATATCTCTAGCAATAGGCTCAAAAGAATTATTCATTGTTGTTACCGTTGCTATTTCAAGATCATAATAATACTTGTTTATAGCTTTTACAGCACTAGCATAATCACCTGCGGCAAAACCCTCAATATTTAAATCCATCTTTTTAAAATGAAATTTATATTTTGACGAGTAGTGCAGGTACGCTGCTGCCAAATGATAAGTTCGAATCTTTTCAATCGCAAGGATTAACTGATTTTGCATTTCCAAGGACTGCGCAATAGCATTTTTTTTGATAAGAATTATATTTTCAGCGCCATTGTCTTTTAAATCACTTTGCTGCTTGTCTTTAACAATAGCATCAATCTGTTGATTCATTGTGGTTTTTATCGTATTATTTATCAACCGCAAATTCGCATCATCCACTAATGTCTTAACCGAGTCAATCAAATTTTTATTATCTTTCTGACTAGAAAACCATTCCTGCATAAGCGCTATTTGCGCATCAAAGTGACCATTTGCAGCCTGTTTTTCCAGATAGATATCCAAGGCAGCCGCCGCGGGTAAGCCAGGCTTTATGGACGATTTTTGTACGGTTTTAATCCGTGTAAGATAAGCATTGGGTGCACTGTTAATTTTAATCAAGGCTTCGCTGAATTTTGCTGACTGCTCATTTACCTTAATTTGTAAATTTTGCAACTGGATATTATTCAAATCAGAAGAAACTTGTTTTACACTATCATTTACTAGATTTAATGCATCAATCATTGGTTTATTGGGGTCTGGAGGAGCACCGATTACACTGCTAAAGAGACCATTACTTATGGCGCTCAAGATCGTGCCAACACCAGGATATACCAAATCTAAACCTTTTAACCCAATTGCGGTAACATCTTTGGCTATCATCCAAGACTGTACATCTTCCGGCGTCGTTGGAATCTGGGTTACACCTAGTTTTTTCGCAAATGTGTTACTAAGGCTGTTAATAGTGGCGGCATCCACCCCTTTACTCCAGTCGGTTTGTTTTGCTTCATCCGAAGCTTTTGCCGTTAAGTCTGGAACTGAATTTGCCGGGCTATTTTCCTTAGGTTTAATTTCACCGCTATTATCAACAGGATTTGATTTATCATCGCCCGATTGCAAAGCCTTACCTGCCAATAAAGAACTAGTGGAACTGGTTTTTGCGCCGCTAACATTAGCTGTAGTGCGCGTACTTAAATTACCATATAAATAGTAAAACGTTTTATAAAAACCATCGTTCTGACTCTGCGAACCTTGCGCGGCTTTAAAAAACTCATATGCAGTAACCGGGAGAAGAAAATCTATATTGGCATCATTTTCATTGATATCCAAATAACTTGTAATTTGGGTCGTCACATCAGCATCCGGAAATTCATTCTCCGCTAGGTTTTGTAAACCATCAATTATATAATTTCCGGTGGTTCGCTCATCCATAACAATGTATGGTGCATCCTGTGTAGAAAGAAAGTATGATGAATCGACTGTCCCGTCAGCAGCAACCAGTGTTTTATTCTGAGTAACAACCACATCTACGTCACCTATAATAAAGTCAGCTTGGGGAATTTTTGCCTCACAAACATGATTAGCAACGATACAAGAAGCATCCGCTTCATTTTCGCTATCTTCAGTAAAAACTGACACCGTATAAGTTTGACCATTCTGAAATAATTCCGAATAAACATTTAGTGTACTCGTTGATTGAGTCGTTGTCGTTCCACTACTACCACCCCCGCCATTACATGCCGAAACCATCGCCGTAATAATAAAAGGTCCCAGCAACGATTGCAGCACTGGTTTTAATCTAAATTTTTTCATGATACCTATTCCTACATAAAATTAATTACAAATAATTGTTAATGGCTTGTTATTGTTATTAATGGTCGCTGCTCCGGCAGAACCGTTTAATTGATACAAAAATTCCGCCGTTACACCACTAGTGTTACAACTAAAGGTATAAGTACACGCTGGCGCAGCTGCTGGATTTGTGCCACAATTAGCCCCAGAAGAAGTAACGTTTACCCCAGTTGCAGAAGCAGGAGACAAAGAAAAATAAGCCTGTGGCGACACAGAATTAAAAGCTAAACCTATTCCGAGGCGGGCATTCCCTGTAATCGTACAGGAGGTATCATCATTATTACAAGAGGCAGTCCCGGTTCCCAGAGATGCACTAACATTTATAGCCGGGTCACCATTAGTGGT
>JBPOJK010000081.1:0-11439 GCA_052033675.1 Pseudomonadota bacterium | reverse complement strand
TCGGCACGCTCTTGACGCCGGCATTTTTTGTGATGATTATGAAAAAAAGAAAGAAATTAGATAATGAAGAAATGTAGTTTATTGGCGCTAATCGCATTAAGTTTAAACGTAGTAACCGCAAATGCAGTAACCGTGGCTAAAAGCACGAATCCGCAACTGGATAAATATTTGGGAAAATGGTATGAAATTGCCCGCTTACCGGATCGCCATGAAAAGAGTTGTAATCCACCGATAGTTAGCGAATATCGGATTAACTCACTTAATAATCAACAACTAGTGATAAATAACAAGTGCAAAAATAAAAACGGTCACGCACAACTAAAAACCACAGTAGCTGATTTTTCTAATGATTATGAAATTCTGCGCCTAAAAGTATATTTCTGGCCGGATTTTCTCAAATGGCTGCCATTTGCCTACGATAGCAATCGCTTATACCCACTTGATAATCAACAAGTTGTCATCGTCGGCAGTGAAAACCATCAACACTTATGGATCTTGGCTCGCCGCGAAAATATCAATATGGACGTTTTGGAAGAAGCCATCAAACTGGCACAAAAAAATGGTTATAATACGCAAAAATTAATTTTCAACTATCCACTCATCTGGCAAAAATAAGAATTGTGGAAGTAAATATAGTAAATTTTAAAATTTACCTTAACATATTGAGTCGTTAAAGTATTTGAATAAGCTACTTAGTCGGAGTTATTACAGCAGAAACCCCAAGAACTGAACCATTGGCATCAGTAGCCTTAACCTGAACATACGAAGAATTATTCCCGGCTAATGGAATTGTTGTTTCAAAACCAGTTTTCGCAATACTAGTTACAAATTTTAAATCATTTACTGAGGTACCAGCATATATTTGCCAGAATTTAGTTTCCGTTGAACCATTCCACGAAGCATATACTACCATACCACTATCATTGGAAGTGGCGACGATATTAGGTGGATAGAATGGCGTGGCTTTCCAATCATATCGATACGCGCGGTATGTCGTGTTTTCTCCGGGGATTGTCGCATCATACAATAGATTTTTTTGGGGATTATTTACATCATTTCCACCCATTGCAAACTCGCTAAAATGAGGAGAACCACCCCAGCCAATAAATATATTACCATTGTCTAGTATCTGCAAATTTCCTTCTGAATGAGAATTAACATTGGGGTTATGGTAATAGCTGCTTTCAAATTTTGCGGTCATATCAGCAAAATTTAAGCGCAAGAATAGACCATGTGAATACGGTGTTTCTGGTGGGGTGTATGAATTACTGCTGCAGCAATTATCATCAAACATACTAATCAGATCATTAGAAATGAATCTTGCATCGTGTTGCCATGAAAAACTAGCTGAGCTCTCAATAGTAAAGCTACTTTGTTTACCACCTAACTGCCATACAATATTTCCTGTAGGCTTGTTGATACGATAAATAGTCCAAGTATTTCGCCCAGATACTAATATGTCATTATGGTCATCGGTTAAGCTCACCGCGTTCATATGATAGACATCCCATATATTTCCAGACGAGCTCATGCTTTCCACTGACTCATAAGTATTGGTAATTGGAATATGCTTTAATGCATCCCAAAAAAATATTAACTTATTATTTGATAAGTCAATCTCCTGAATTGAGTAATCTAAAACTATGCCACTCTCGGCCCCACCATATGGTCTGAGATCCAATGACACGTCTTTTGTTGCAATAAATAGTGCCGTATTATTAGGCGTAATAAGAAATTCATGCCCATCTGACGTAAACCCATTTTGTGCTGTAACAGTTTTTACTATCTGATAGTGATTATCAAGAATATAATAACATGAACCTGGAGCGGACAAACCACTAGCCAGAAAACTACCCTGCCAAAAGGTTAATACCGGACTTTCATAATAACGCTGGACTTTGAAATCCATATTTGCCAAATTGGAAGCTAACGGATGAAACCATAGTGGATTACCTGAATTATCCATCATTAATGCTCCGGGTTGTCCATATAGTACATCTGCGGCAGTAAAAGGAGTAATCATCGTAAATCCACTTGCTAATCCGGCGCTTTCAGTGGTTACTGAAATCTTCATCGGACGCAAATTTGGAGAACTCAGAAAACTCCATACTTGCGATGATTCTAAAATCTCGGTAGGAGTCAGGGCTCCTGGATAGGATACAGTCCCACACATTAGAGGCGTATTTGGTGTAGATATATTACCGCCGCCACAGCTGGTTATTGCTTCTGCGAATAGCGCTACTAGCACTACCTGCTTGAATTTTTTAATATTAAAAACCTTATAATGCGCTTTATTCATATAAGTTTACTCTTAAATTAAAACTATTTTATTATGGGTACAAATCTTTGCATAGTGATTATACTGCTGGTAATTTTTAGTCACAATCGTCAAATTTAACTATTGACATCTGTTGCGTTGCTTGTAATATGTTGTTTGGATGGATGTATTTTTACTAATATGGTGTAATTTATTATAAATTCGCGCCTTGATATTTAATCAAATAAGTGGCTTGAGCGCGTACTACATCTTTATCTAGTTTTAGTTTTATAACTTTTTGTTCCAATAAATATCATATAACCACACCCACTAGTCATTTTTGACTATTTTAAAATTTTAATTACTGGTATAGACTACGGCATGGAAGTTTTTTAATTGTTAACATTTAGAAAGTGAGTTAAATCATGAAAAGAAGGAAAATTAACTTGTTAGTCTTAGCAACAAGTTTGTCAGCGGCTACTTTGACGGGATGCAATAGTGGTAGTACTTCGGATGGAGCTGCATCGCAAGTGACTACAGTATCATCAGCGCAGTTAAGTCAAAAAAACACTTCGTCTCAAGCAGTCAAAGGAAAACTGAGAGATGGTACGGCTGGTGGTTTAGTAACATATAAAGCGGCGCTTGGCGATGGAGCCTATGGTTATAATTATAGTAGTGACAAAGGAGCGACACCTACTAATAAATGCTTCGATATTGGCTCGTCATTAATTATTAAACAAAACGGCTCAGCTCTTAAGGGGTCGCGTAAATTTCAGGCGGTTTATGATTCAAGTACCTATGCTTCTTCAAAAAGAATAACATAAAATAATATATTATTATTTATCAGTATATTATACCGCTTGTGCAATATCGGTTAGTATAATTATTAGTATAATTTGTAAGATTTACTCATTTTTTTAACGAGAACGCCCCCGAACCTATACTAACTTAGATCGGGGGCATTTTGACAGATGAAGATTGCAACCGAATATTAACACACCTGCTTATGTGGGATTAGCTGAATAACTAACTCAAAGCCCACCGCCTCAGCATAGCGGCGTAACGTTTCAATACTGGGCGAGTGTTTGCTTTTACCGCCGCCATTTTCTAAGCGGCTCACGGCTGATTTTGTAGTGTGCATTAATTGCGCTACTTCTTCCTGTGTCTTGCCAGCTTCGAGTCTGGCACGCAGTAAAGCAAATTCAGGGGCTAGGCGGTCATATTCCGCCTTAACTTCATTATCCTGTAATATTTTTTCCATAAACTCATCATGTGTTAGCATTTTGTTTTTACCTCTTTAAATCGTTTTAAAGCTGTTTCAAGCTCTTTGGGTGGCGTTTTATCGGTCTTTTTTATAAAACTATGCAGCATTACTATTTGCAGATTAATAATCACACAATAAAATACCCGTGCTATACCTTCAGCGCCCTTTAATCTTAACTCAAATAAGCCGTCACCCATTGCCTTAGTATGTGGCATTCCAAGATTCGCGCCGTATTCTGTCATTAATAAGGCATATCGTGCATATTTAGCACGTAAAGTTTTTGGCAGGGTTTCAATATCTAATTGAAGTTGTGCGCTGTAGTAAGTAATTGTATATTTATTCATGTCGGAATATTAGCATATTTGATAACTTAATGCAATGGTTAAACCCGCCGGATTAGCGGGGTTAGTGGATTGGGCAATAAAAATTAGGCGGATTTAATTTATAGATTCGGCACGGGCTTCGCTAATTTGTGATTGAGTCGGTAAACTGCTACGAGGTATCCAGTGATTCTTTGTACATGGCTTGTTGCCGCATTTTGACATTTTGACATAATTTACTGATTCGTCAATTTTTGGTGGTGGATTAATTGCGTTAATTATCGCTGGCGTGTATATTCCAATCATCGCTGTAGCAGGGTTATTCTGTATCATAATCATATTCTGATATTGACCAGCAACCTGAGCACTGGTTGTAACGTCAGTAGTTGAACATCCAACAATGAATATTATTGGAACAAGGCAGCGCATCAAATCCACCCCTCTCTGATACATTTCCCATATGCTGCTTGGAGTTTGTTGAATGTATATTCTCCCTCTGGATGCCAACCCCTAGCGCCTGAATTAAATCTACTTTCACACAAATTTTTTGTAGACTGGTCTAATATCCGCGTGGCTGCCTTACTATTCCAACTTAACTCACCGAGCCCAGCATTGATTGCGCCATCAACAGCTAGATGGTATAGCTGGTCAATGACACCACAACGAAGTTCCATATTTACTCGCTCAGCTTCAGCTTTTTTCTGCGCAGGTGACTCATATGGCAACGGCATTTTGCAAGTTTTAGCAGCATCAACCAATTGATTGTAACTCATATCGGTGTTTATCCAAGAGGCATTGATATGTCCAGCTGTCAGGCTATTCCCAGCTTTGTTTTGAGTCAGAGAGTATTTGACTGCGTTTTTAATGTTGACATCAGTTAAGTTCTTGACGTCTTTCAATGTGGAGTCGGCGTCTTTCAACGCAGTCTTTAAGTTTTGACATTGATCCATGCGCAACACCAACACATCGGCACTAACAGCGAATGATGTTGTTAATAAAATGGTTATTGCGATTATAAGTTTATTCATTATTTAAGCCTCATAATACTATTCCCACACTATGGTTCGTTATGTCAATAAAGAATACCACGCAGATTAAGTTCTTTCTATGGTAAATACTAACCTGGTTTACAATCTTTTAAATATGGGTCTATTAACACAACTCCAGCACAAAGACAATTTAAAACAATTGGCTCTCCAATGTTTAATTTTGATAGATAGTTGGAATAGTCATTTTTTGTAAATCTAGCCCCTAAACTATTACCTAATTCATCACCGAAATTTATATATCCATCTCCAAGCGAAACTGATATTTTTGAGACTCTACCTGTAATAATTAATCGCTTATTTTTATATTTATTATCCGCTGCTATCTCATTTGCTTCATAATCAGAGATTAATTTATTCATTTTTACAACAACAACTTCAGCGTTTTCGCTATCGTTATTTCCAGAAATGGAGTTTGAAGCTTGCTGTTGTTCTACATCCTGCGATTTTTCACTTGATTGGTTGTCAGTTTGCACTGAAGTACTCATTGCGGCAGAAGAATTTCTTATCTCATTACTATCGGTGTTCATTGGTGATGGATCGGTTTTACTGCCGGACATTACAGAAATGACAATAATAAATCCGATAATGCACCCTGCTATAATGTTAAATTTTCTCAACCCGCTGAGTTTATTTTTCCTATTGATTTGTTGTGGTGCATTCATAGGTTGGAAGTCTGCTAATTCTTCAATAACAGATTGAGTTGATTTTGTGTCATTTTTATGATCTGCCTTATTCAATATTTTAGCTTTCTGTTGCTGAAATTCTTCCTCGCTCAGTACGCCTTTATCGCGTAATTCCGCTAATTTCTCTAGTTGATTAATGATTTCGATCAATTAACACCTCCTTCAAATATGCGAATTATACCATTTTTGACAGAGTCATTTTGCCCACAAACGGGGACTGAGGCATCATTAGTTTATGAATCGGATACTCACCCCCTTTTTATAGCCCCCATAAAATCCCCCGATCTTGTTCGCCATTTTCGTTCGATAAAAGTAACACAGCACCAGATACCAAGGGATTAACCAGCCGTGTTTGTTTGGTTTATACGCCATTATTTAGTTGCTGTAATCCTGTTGTAGTTTTGTAATACGTCAACTATTGCCAATGGATCGGGGGCTATTGTCTGTTGTATTCTGGGTTGAATTTTGCCACCATTTCCAGATAGTGTTTGATTGCTTGATTGATTAAGTTATTCCGGTTGGTGTTTAATCGCTTGGCAGTGGTTTTTAACTGCTTGGCTTGAGCTTTACTCATTCGCACGCTAATAACTGTACTATCATCGTTAAACTGGCTGTAATATGGCATCGTCTGTACCTTAAATAATGTTGCTAAAATTCCAAATAAATAAAATCTAAATTGTTGCTAATTGTCATCATAATTTTTAATGTGTTTTTATCTTCCCACTACCACGATGTTTTTTGTTACAAAAAATGGGTATATGGGTATATTTTCCTTTGTATCGTTTCTGCTGCAAAGGTTTCAGCTTATACCTTGGTTAAAAATGGGTTGATTTCAGTATAATTTTAGGTATATTGAGTATATTGTCATTTTCTTTATTTATACCCTTTTATATACCAAAAAATAAAAAATATACCCATCTTATACCCAAAATATACCCAAATAAAAAACACAAACTGTGCAATATGCTGTGATATAACGATAAATACTCATGGGATATACCCATATACCCAAATTTCTCAAAAATCATCCTGATAATTCGGAGTTTTGATAATTAAGTAAATAACTACGGGCTTGCCTTTGCGTTGCTTAAATCCTAAATCACGCATGCGTTTAGCTACATTCTTGGCGCTTGGTGTCTTGTATCCGCCATCTTTTGCGTAGTCTTGCAAATCCAAATATAAATCTCTCAATGATTTATTTGATACATCATGCGGAATGTAACCCCGATCATCTAGCCACAACGCTACTACATCGCTTTCCAGCCTGTATTGTGCTAGTAATTCATCAGATTTTTGGCAAGCACTAAAGCGTTTGTTTTGCTGTAGGCGTTTTGCCCCCTCGATCATCCAATTCAATACCGCCGGTAATTCGTTGGCAATAATTTTATTTGCTAGTTCTGGGTCTTTTTCATCTTCGCCGATAGTCTGCCCAAATTCCACAATCAAAAACCGCCTAAAAAACCCGTGCGATAACTCGACATCAGTCGGCAATACATTGGCATTAAATACCAATTTAGCATAATCGCTAATGGTAATTGTGTCCTTATAGAGCATTTTTACCTGTATTGCCTCACCGCTTGCCATCCGCTTAATCAGGTCGTGGGCTTGCTCACCCTTGGCGTTTATTTCCGGTGCAAAATTAAGCAACTTTCCCATTAATTGAGCGCGGTTATTATCGGCGTTGCGGTCAGTGGTCAAGGCTTTTAAATCCATTTGACTAATATTACTATCACCAAGTAATGCCGTGATAATTTTCAATAACACGCTTTTACCATTAGCGCCGCTGCCGTACAAAATCCCGATTTTTTCCAGATTGATATTTTTAATAAACACGCTACCCATTAGTTCCTGCAACACGTTCTGGCTTTCCATGTCTGGTAGTACCCGATTAAGGTAGGCGGTAAATAATGGGCTTAATTCCTTGGGATTGTAAGCATAGGGTAAACAATAAAGTAGATAGTCATTGCGGCTGAATTTGCGTTGTTTAACGCAGCCATCCGGTGCAATTTCCAGCGTAACATTATCGAGATTGATTAATATCAGATTGTTATCACGGCTCGGACATTTGGGGGCTTTAGTCCAGAATGTTTGGATTAATGTACTTAGCAGGCGGATTGTTTGGGCTTCCAATGGGTCATAACCCATTTTTACCAACACATCCCGCAATAAGTTACGAATAAAGCCCTCATTGAATGGCTGCCAGTATTTGCCATTAAATAAGTATCCGGCTTTGACTTCCATATCATTACTGAATAGCTGTGCTAATGAGTACCCGATCAGGTTTGTTAGGTTGATCAGATAATCACAGGCAATTACCGCAATAATCGCTTGTGGTATCCGGCTTTTGCCATCTTTGATATAACGCTTATGATCACCACCAAGCGCATCAATGTAGCGGTTAAAATCAATTAGTCCGGCATTGGATACTATGATTTTATGCAAGTCATCAATATTACTAAGCCCAGCCACCACACTGAGGCGGTTTTTTGCTCGTTCCTGCGATTCTTTTACCATTGCATAGGTATTAACTTTAACCGCAGTGCCGGAGTCGCTCATTGGCTCGCAAATTTCTACTGGTTCAACATTATTGATGTTGTAATCGGCTACCTGTTTTTCCAGCATCTCCATTGATTGTTTTTGGCTCTCATTCTGCGGTACGAATTTGATTATTTTGTTAGTCATTTTTTAATGTCCTATTAATTGGGTGATCGGGGATAGTTGCTTGAATATCTCAATAAATGCCAATGTGCCATGCTTGATAATAAAGTCGTTGGCATCGTTACAATCCGACATTACCAGCGGGTAAATCTTTGCAGTTGGGTTAGCGGCAATTAACTGGCGGGCGGTATCTACTCCGGCATTTTTAGCCTTGGTACTATCATTATCGACCAGTAACAAATACGGTAAATTATTGTGCTTGGTATTGTCTATGACTTTGCCCAAGTTCCCCGCGTTAAATGCCACTAGTGCATAGGGTAGGAATACCTGACTATCATAATAATCTGTAATCGCTTGCCATGCGCTTAATACAGTGGCTACGCCCTCACCAATGATATAAAAGCTGTTACCATTATCAAAGGCTTCAGGGCAGGGATTAACCGCCGGAAATTGCCAATAACAGCCACCAATTGAACCGTTAAAACGTTTTGTGCCATCCGCGGCAATAGTTTGATAACCTTGCAGGTAGCCGTTGGCATTCGTAAATGGTACGCATAGCAAATCACGGTTAAAGCGGACATCATGGTGAAAATTAAACCATTGCGGATTATTAATACCTTTGCGGCTCAGGTAATCATGCTCAATGCAAAATCCCAATTGACTAAATTTTGCCACGTAATAATCAGCTTTTTGCTGCCGTTCCCGTTCCAGATTTTCCCGATCAGCCCGCTGCTTGGCATCAATTCGTTGCTGTAATTCGCGGCGCTGTTCTGCGGTCATAGGTTTATGGTTTAGATCGGGGGATTTCAGGTTGATATGATGATTGGTGCGCTCTTGGCTCTCATGATTCCACAATACCAGTGTTATAAATTCGTTCTGTGGGTCATACTTCACCATATAAGCGCCGTTCTTGCCCTTGGGGTGGGTGGTTGTACCACAGCGGATAATTTTATCGGTAGGCGCTGATTCTATTTGGCTGCCGGATAAACAAAGCCCCATTGTTGAGGCTTTTTCCAGTGCTTGATTAAGTTTATCATTTGGAATGGTTAGCATCATGACTACAACACCTATGCTGCCAATACCGGGGTAAAACTATTTGCCGCCACTCGTAACACATTACCAGCATTAGTTACCGCAGCCAAAATAACTTGATCGGTGGGCTCGGCAATATTGGATAGCGACATTTCGGCTATAGACTGAACCATACTAACGCGCTGCAATTCAACTGGGCTTAGATAATCGCGGATAATTCCATGCTTTGGAATGTCTCGCTCTTTTCGCAATTGCTGGGTAGTTTTATTTAATGCAGCCTTGTAAATTGTTCGCTGTAGATTTATATAGCGGTAATTCTCATGGTCTTTACCGCAGTAATCCAGCGCCTTAGTAAATAGTTCATTCATTGACTTAGTTACAATCTTGCCATTTTGCCGGTACTGTACCCACTCGGCATTTTTACGATCAAGTAGCAAGCGCCGTAACTCATTAAAACGTTTTGCCAATGTAACTTTAAATCGCCAAACAATCGGGTTAGAGTTCCGCATTGACATAAAAAGCAAATTAGTTTGTGGTTCGTTTAATTCGGCGTATTCGGTTGATTTACCTTGTGGGTTTAATAGGGTTTCAAACCCTATTTTGCCCAACTCATTAAAACCACTAAGATACTGCCGAATAATCCTCACTAAATCCTTATTGACTGCGCCATCGGTCTTTTGCTTGCTTCCAGCTAAAATATGACGGGCAATTTCCAAGGTGCTAACCCTGACATCATTACCACGAGTAATCAAGGCTACTTGTGGGTACTGTTGTGCTTGGTTCATGATTAAATTATTCATGGCTACCCCCATCAGCTAAAAAGGTACTACCAAGGTTATAATCAATTTCCAGCAATTCCACATACTTATCAAAAGATAAAAACCATTCAACCGAGGCAGTACCAATTGGCATTAATTGCCCATTTGCTGAATGTGTAGAATACTGCGAATAAAATCCACGTTTTACGGGGTCAATCCCAAGCGGTGCGCCTATCCCCTCAGTAATCCACTTGATTTTTTTCATCAATTCAATATGTTGCGGTGCTTTGTCTTGGAATGATATAGCAAAATCAGTTAAACAATAAAGATCGGGCTTGTGTTCACGCCTTTTAATAGCCTTGATTAATTTATCCCAGCCGTCCTCTGGTTCTATTAATTCAAATTGTTCTGCTGCATAGCGGTTTGCTACTTGGATAGGTGTTATATTGCTAAATTTATTCATGATTAAAATTCCTTATAAATTATTAAATACCGAAGTAATAAGAGTTATTTCATGGCATTTAGTTGTTTCGTTTTACAAGGCTATTTAGCTGCAAAAAATCTCTAGGTGGCGGGTGGCGGGCGCTATGTGGTAATATAGATACCGCTATTGCCTTGCAGATTCTGCAGCGTTATAGCCTTTTGAGAATTTGTCTATGTGCTTGGTCGCCAAACTTCACACATAGACGGTTTAAAAATACGGGGTGCTTTTAGTTACAGTTAAAAGTGCCCTTTGTCATTTTTGGTGCATTGTTTTATCCTTTCTTAATTATGCTGCTGGTAATGATTTCGGATTGCGGCAATTTGTTTCAAGGAAATTGTCGATTGTTTCCTGTTTCCATAAGCGCTTTTTTACTGCCGAAATGGTAAAATCAGGCTGTACAAATTCGCCATCAGCAAGCATTCTGTCAATAGTTGATACTGACAGGCTCACATATTTAGCTATTTGCTTAATATTAAGTAGTGGTTGTTTTTCTTTTTCCATTTAGTTTTATCCTTAAAAATGGGTTTTTAATTCATGCCATGCCGATATATTAACTCGTTTTTTGAAAACAAAAAAGATGTTAGCCTACAAGGCTGCATACCAACTCAAAACACTTATTTATAATGCTATCAAGCTGTATTTGTTTGATATATTTTATTTATTAATTTTCTAACCAATTTAAACAAAGTATTGTCATTATCAATCTTGTTTAGATATTCCCTAACATTTTTACTATTAGTAACAAGGCTGTTTTTCTTCATGTACTCCGAAAGATCAAACTTAGTTTCAGAAATAAACGCAGTAAATTCAATTTCGCCTTTACAAAACTTGTAAAACTCTCCTAACACTTCTTTTGTAAGCACATTATCATTATTAGACTTTTTTATAACCATTTGTGGATTCATTTTTAAATACCATTTTATTGTTTCCGCAA
>JBPOJK010000087.1:0-52309 GCA_052033675.1 Pseudomonadota bacterium | reverse complement strand
AAGAAATACGAATACGGTAGCAAAGTTGGTTTGATCAGCACCATGAAAAGTAGCTTTATTATTGCAATAGAAGCATTTCAGGGAAATCCATATGATGGCAAAACTTTACCGTCATTGCTGCTACAGGGAGAAAGCAATACCGGAATAAAGATAGCGACCGTTGTTCTGGATAAGGGCTACCGAGGTTGCAAAAAAGCTAACCCTGAAATCAAGGTAATGCTGTCTGGTGATAGAAACCTTACAGCGGAAGAAAAAGAACAGTTAAACCAACGAAGTAAGATTGAGGCAACCATCGGACTAAGCAAGTCAAAATGTGGTTTGGGTTGTAACTTCTTAAAAGGTGTTGCTGGTGATAAATTGAATGCCACATTATCGGCAATTGCGTATAACCTGAAAATAATCCTGCGGGTTATTTTTTATCTAATAATTGGTTGGCTATTTTATGCTCAATGGACAACAAAAGCCCAACCGAATAATTATGGTTGGGCTTGAAATGGGCTTTTTTAGCATCGACTACGTATTATTATTTTTAAAGTTAGGTGGCTTTTAGATCATGTAGTACAAATTTTGTCGAGGTGAAATGATTGAATATGGTAAAATAAACGGCTTTATGTTTATGTCATTATTAAAACTGCGGGCATTCTGCCGGAATTTGGCGAGATGAGCCGATGCAAATTATTATCAATTTAAAGATTGTAGATTATGTTTATAAAAAAAATAGCTTATAAAGTTTTCGGTACTCGTAATGATCGATTATTAAAACAGTACAACAAAATGGTAGCTGCGATTAATTATGTAGAAAAACAGGCACAAGCACTCACCGATGATGAGTTGCGGGCAAAAACCGCCGAGCTGAAAGAGCGTTATGCCAACGGGGAAACGTTACAGCAAATGCTGCCGGAAGCTTTTGCGGTTTGCCGTGAGGCAAGTGTCCGGGTTCTGGGAATGCGCCATTTTGATGTCCAATTAATTGGTGGGATGGTTCTAAATGATAACAAAATTGCCGAAATGCGCACTGGGGAAGGTAAAACTCTGGTCGCAACTTTGCCGTCATATTTAAATGCTTTGACCGGCAATGGTGTACATGTGGTAACGGTTAATGATTACTTAGCCAAACGTGATGCCGAAACTGTGCGTCCGTTATTTGAATTTTTGGGATTGACGGTTGGGGTTAATCTACCGGATGTTTCAACCGAAGAAAAACGTGCTGCTTACGCCGCGGATATCACCTATGGAACCAATAATGAATTTGGTTTTGATTACCTGCGCGATAATATGGTGTTTGAGGCTGGGCAGAAGGTACAGCGGCAATTGGCGTTTGCAATTGTCGATGAGGTCGATTCGATTCTGATCGATGAGGCACGGACACCATTGATTATTTCGGGGCCAGCCGAGGGCAGTGACGAACTTTATCGGGCACTTAATCAGGTACCTCCGCTATTGCTCCGTCAGGAAGCCGAAGATAGCGCCGAGGGGGATTTTTGGGTTGATGAAAAACATCATAATGTGATTTTATCCGAAGCCGGACATCAGCATGTTGAGCAGATTTTAGCCGAAATTGGCTTAATCAAAGAGGGCGACAGCTTATATAATGTTCATAATATTACCTTAATGCACCATTTATTGGCGGCATTACGGGCACATTATGTTTATTTCAAAGATCAACATTATGTCATTCAGGGTGGCGAAGTTGTTATCGTCGATGAATTTACCGGTCGTTTAATGTCCGGACGGCGTTGGTCGGATGGTCTTCATCAGGCGGTTGAAGCTAAAGAAGGGGTTGAAATTCAAAAAGAAAATCAAACCATGGCAACAATTACGTTCCAGAATTATTTCCGGATGTATAAAAAACTGGCGGGGATGACTGGAACGGCAGATACTGAAGCTTATGAATTCCAACAAATTTATAGCTTGGAAACGGTGGTAATCCCAACCAATAAACCGATGGTGCGGCTGGATCATAACGATAAGATTTACATGAATCTTAATGATAAATTTAATGCGATTGTCGAAGATCTTACCGAGTGCAGCAAGACGAATCAACCGGCATTGGTAGGTACTACTTCGGTGGAAATGTCTGAGCAGTTATCAATGTTATTGACTAAAGCCGGATTAAAACATTCGGTATTGAATGCCAAACAGCATGCACGGGAAGCGGATATCATTGTTCAGGCGGGTTATCCGGGTAATATTACCGTGGCAACCAATATGGCTGGACGCGGAACCGATATTATCCTAGGTGGTAATCCGAAGCCGGAAATTGCCGCGGTAAATGCCGATGAAAAATTAAGCGCCGAAGAGAAAAAAGCCAAAATTGCTAAAATTATGGCGGACTGGGAAGTGCGCAATAAACAAGTTCTAGCGGCTGGCGGATTGTATATCGTTGGTACCGAGCGCCATGAATCGCGGCGGATTGATAATCAATTGCGTGGTCGTTCCGGTCGGCAGGGTGATCCGGGGGCTTCACGCTTCTATTTGTCATTGGATGATTCATTGCTTAGGATTTTTGGTGGTGAGCGGATGCGCGGAATGATGCAAAAGCTTGGCATGAAAGACGGCGAAGCGATTGAACATCGTTTATTATCCCGTTCGATTGAGTCGGCACAGCGTAAAGTTGAGGGACACAATTTTGATATCCGTAAACAATTGCTTGATTACGATGATGTTGCCAATGATCAACGGAAGGTAATTTATACCCAACGTGATGAAGTTTTAACTGACAGCGATTTATCACCGATTACTACCAATATGATAGTGGCAGTGATGGGCGATTTATTTGACAGCTATATTCCGCCAAAAGCGATGGAAGATGCGTGGAATGTTAGCGGCTTGGAAGCGGCGCTGAAGAATGAATATTTGCTGGAATATGATATTGCCGGGCAAATTGCGGCTAATTCAGCGATAGATGAACATGATTTGCGTGAAGGTTTGATTGAACATGCTAAAAATGTCTATCGACAAAAACTCGAAGGTTTTGAAGCGCGGATTCGTTTGGAGGTCAATCAATTTATTAGCGCAATGGTGCCGGAAGCCCGCGAAAGCTGGAATTTGGTAGCCTTGGATGATTTTGTTGTCCAAAATGGCGGCAGCAGCGAGATTTTATTTGCCGAACAATTTGCCGAGAATACCAGCCGCGATGAAGTTATGATGGCATTTGCTCCGGTTGCTGAACAAGTGATTCAATCGCAGGTAACCCGTTTTGAACGCGGAGTATTATTACAGCATATTGATCATTACTGGCGCGAACATTTGACTCAGTTGGATCATTTGCGGCAAGGAATTGGTCTGCGTGGCTATGCTCAAAAAGATCCGAAACAGGAATACAAACAGGAGTCATTTAATCTGTTTGCCAATATGCTTGATAATCTCAAAGGCGATATTGTTAAGGTATTATTTACCGTGCGTCTGCAAAGCCTCGATGATATTCCGAATGATGAAGAAATTGAAGAGGTTGATCCACAGGCGATGCATAATGTGCATCAAGCAGCTCAGTCGGTGTTATCTAGCGGTGAAGCACCGCAGCAAGCACCAATTAGCCGCAATGCACCATGTCCGTGTGGCAGCGGCAAAAAATACAAGCATTGTCATGGGGCATTAGCCTAAAAAGATATGCGATTAATATAAGCCCGATACTATCGGGCTTTGTTTGTTGATGGCTTGAAATTTACGGAGTTATTTGAGTGCAGGCATTTGGTTTATTGATTATTTTGGGAGTTGATTGGGCAAGCGGCTACGCAATTGCCGGATATTGCATGACCCATGGGGTTAATCCTTATGGTTATGCTTTTTGGCAGTCGTTTGGTCCCTTTGTGCTGCTGCTATTAATTCAGATAGTTCGCCGTGATCTGTGGATTGAGAAATCCGGTGCGGTTTATGCCTTATTGTGCGGCGTATTTGGGATTGTGATTCCCAATTTATTGATCTATTTTGCAGCGCAGCATATTCCTTCCGGACTCTTAACTGTGCTTGCCAATATTTCGCCGATTTTCACCTACCCACTGGCGCTATTGTTTCGGGATGAAAAGTTTTCGCTATTACGAATGGGCTTGATTGCGCTGGGACTTTGCGGAGTCGCGCTGATAATTTTGCCAGCGCAACACGATTTGCTGGTCGAACTTGGTAATGGTTGGTTATATGTAGCGCTCTTGATTCCGTTAAGCTATGCTTTTAGTGCGGTATATCTATCACGCTTTCATCCCGGCACCGGTAGTGTTTTAAACTATGCCTTATGGATGCTAATGGTCTCGACTCTTTGTGTCAGTATTCTGGCGGTGATTAATCGCGGTTACTATGAGTTAAGCTTTGCTGATACCAACTCATTACTGATTGTTGTTGAAATAGTGCTTTCAACTATTGGTTATGTTTTGTTGTTTTTTATCATGCGGCTGGTGGGGGCGGTATATTATTCGTTGGTGAACGCGGTGGCAGCAATAACTGGCGTAGTCTATGGCTACTTCTTATTTGGTCAGCATTTCAGCTTAATGACGATTGTTGCGATTGTTATTATTTTGATCGCGATATTAATCCTAACCTACACCCAGCGCCAGCGGCATCGCGATGAGCTTTCGCAATAGGCAGTTCGTGAAGCTACGCGCAAAATAAATTAATGAATTAAGGAATGAGATTATGTTGAAATTTGAATTGTTAAAAAAAGATGGTCATGCCCGCCGGGGGCGAATTACCCTTAATCATGGGGTGATTGAAACGCCAATTTTTATGCCGGTAGGGACTTACGGCGCGGTGAAAGCCATGTCACCCCGCGAGCTGCACGAAGCGCAAGCGCAAATTATTCTGGGAAATACTTTTCATCTATGGTTGCGTCCCGGGCTGGATGTAATTGGTGAATTTGGTGGCTTGCACCAATTTAACGGCTGGGATAAACCAATTTTGACCGATTCGGGCGGTTTTCAGGTGTTTAGCCTCGGTAAACTTCGCAAAATCAAAGAAGAAGGGGTTTATTTTCAAAATCCGATTGATGGTTCCAAATTATTTTTGTCGCCGGAAAAATCAATGGAAATCCAAACGGTACTGAATTCCGACATCGTAATGATTTTTGATGAATGTACCCCGTATCCGGCCGATTACACTACCGCCCGGGAATCAATGGAAATGTCGTTACGTTGGGCAGAGCGCTCGCGGGCAGCTTTTGATGGTTACAAAAACCCCAATGCTCTGTTTGGAATTGTTCAAGGCGGAATGTATAACGATTTACGCGAAAAATCGCTGATTGAATTGATGAGTATCGGCTTTGATGGGATTGCGATTGGCGGCTTATCGGTTGGTGAACCGAAAGAAGAAATGAACCGCATGCTCGATGAAATGAAGGATTTTTTGCCGGAACATAAACCACATTATCTAATGGGGGTTGGTACTCCCGAAGATTTAGTTTATGGTGTCAGTAAGGGAATTGACATGTTTGATTGCGTGATGCCGACTAGAAATGCTCGTAATGGCTGGTTGTTTACCCGCTTTGGCGATATTAAAATCAAAAATGCTAAATATAAACTGGATACTCGTCCGCTTGATGAAAGTTGCAGTTGCTATACTTGCCAGAATTTCTCGCGGGCATATTTGCACCACCTCTATAAAATCGGTGAAATTCTCGGTGCGCGTTTAAATACCATCCATAATATCCATTATTATCTAACCTTAATGGAAGAAATCCGTACCGCCATTGATGAAGAACGTTATGGTGAATTTATGTATGAATTTCAGGCTAACCGTGCAAAATTAGCTTGCGAAAAATAATTTGCTGTGAAAGGAACACTCAGCTATGACCAGTCGTTATTCTAACCGGGATTTGACTAATGCCGGCAATGCCACCCGCAATATTCATTTTGGGGTTGAACCGGATCCAGTAACTGGCGCAATTTTGCCGCCGATTTATCAAACTGCAACCTATGCGCAGGAGGCTGTTGGAGTTAATAAGGGGCATACTTATAGCCGTTCCTCCAATCCAACGGTGGCAACGTTGGAGCGAAAATTAGCCGGAATTGAACATGCGTTGGGCGCCAGTGCTTATGCTACTGGCTTGGCAGCAACTACCACGCTGATTATGGCATTATTAAAAGCTGGGGATCATATCGTGTGTTCGGATGTGGTTTTTGGTGGTACCGTGCGCTTGATTGATACCGTATTCAATAAATTTGGAATTGCGATTAGTTATGTTGATGCCACCGATTTGGCTAAATTCCGCGCCGCAATTCAGGATAATACCCGCATGGTATTTCTTGAAACTCCCGCCAATCCGAATTTGAAACTTAATGATATTGCGGCATTAAGCGCAATTGCCCACGAAAAAAATATTCCAGTGGTGGTGGACAATACTTTTATGACTGGAATGCTGCAGCGTCCGCTGGAATTAGGCGCGGATATCGTATTATATTCGACAACCAAATACATTGATGGACATAATGCTACCGTGGGCGGTGCATTGCTATCTAACAATAAAGAATACCTTGAACAATTTGACTATATTCGCAAAAATATTGGTAACATTCAGGCGCCAATGAATGCGTGGTTAATTATGCAGGGTATCAAAACGCTGGAACTGCGTTTAAAACAGCATTCGCATAATGCGCAAATCGTGGCAGAGTACTTGGAAAATCATCCGTTGGTAAGCAAAGTTTATTATCCGGGACTAAAATCCTTTGCACAGCGGGAATTAGCCGATCGCCAACACTTGGGCGGATTACATGGCGGAATGCTGGCATTTGAAGTTAGCGGCGGCTATGAACATGCGTTGAAGGTGATGAATAGTGTCCGGTTATGTTCGCTAGCGGAGAGTTTGGGCGCTACCGAAACAATTGTTACTCATCCGGCGTCGATGACTCATGTCATGATGAGTAAAGAACAACGTGAGGCGATTGGTTTAACCGATGGTTTGATTCGCTTTTCGGTTGGGCTGGAAGATGCCGTGGATATTATCGCTGATTTGGAGCAGGCGTTGGTCTGGTAATAAAAAAGCACCGTGATGGTGCTTTTTTATTATACAGAATAGTAATCAATCAAATACATACGCCGCATTAATCATCAATGCGGTTGGCGTAGTTGTCAAATTATTATTGTTATTATTGGGAGCTGCACCATAATTGATGTATTCGGCACGAATAAAAGTCCGGGTTCCTGGAATATCTATTTTTACGCCGGCGCCATAGAGAAAATTGGCAGTTGAATTGCTAATAATTTGATTGTACCAACTGCTGTTTAAATTGGCAGAAACCGCATCAACACCTAAGCGGACAAAAATCGTTACCGGGGTTGCCGGGAGGGTGAATCCGGGGGTAAATGAAAAATCATAGATTGTTGTCGAAGTATTACCCAAATTATTCCAGTTATTTCCCTGAGTGATGTAGTTCCAACCAAGCTCGGCATCAATCCAGCTGGCAAATTGATAGCCGATTTGCGCCCGTAGCGCTGGCGTACCATCAGTATTGGATTGTCCCATATAGTTATTTTGTTGTGACCCATAGCCAAGCCCACCACCGACATAAAATCCACTGGTATCAGCAAAACTACTAACTGCGGCTAACGTCAAAATAATTCCCAAAATTCTTTTCATAAGTCCTCGCAAAGGCATAAAAATAGTTAGATAAATGTACTATAATATCAGGTTGAACCGTGAATTATATCATTAAAGGACAAATCATGAGTAATTGGGAACAGGAAACTATCGAGAAATTATTATTGGCAACAGTTAAAGAGCAACGTAGCGCTAGACGCTGGAAGATATTTTTCCGCTTGGCGTTTTTAGGAATAATCGCGTGGGGGGCGTACGTGGTGATGGGAACCAGCTCTAGCGATGATACTGCCGCCAGTACCAGCGGACCACAGGTTGCAGTGGTTGATTTTAAGGGCGTTATCGATGGTGATAATAAGAATTATTCGACAGTCATTGATGGTGTTACCAAAGCATTAAAAGATAAAAAAACCGTGGCAGTCTTGATTCGTGCCAATTCACCGGGCGGCTCGCCGGTATATTCAGATATTTTATATAATGAAATTAAACGCTTGCGCAATGTTTATCCAAAGATTCCGATTGATTTTGTGGTTGAGGAAGTTTGCGCGTCCGGTTGTTATTATGCGGCTTCGGCAGCAAGCAATATTTATGCTGCACCGGCAAGTATTGTTGGCTCGATTGGGGTAATTTATACCGGCTTTGGAGCAACTGATGCAATGAAAAAATTGGGAATAGATAGCCGCTTATTGATTTCAGGTAAAAATAAAGCCATGGGCTATCCATTTGTACCGGAAAATAAAGATCAAACCGTGATGCAGCAACAAATGATTGATGAAGTACATCAGCAGTTTATTGATGCAGTTAAACAGGGACGCGGTAAAAAACTCGCCAATGATCCGGATTTATTTAGCGGTCGTTACTGGATTGGTCAGGATGCTAGCAAGCTCGGACTAATTGATGGTTATGGAACAATCGCCTCAATTGCCCGTGATCAGTTTAAGAGCGAGAATATCGTTGACTTTACTCCAGATCAGGATGTTTTGGATAAAATTAGTAAAAAAATGGGGGTTGGTTTGGTTGATTCGGCTAAGCAAGCGGTAATTAACTCCGGGTTTACGGGTTCAATTAATTGACATTTAGCGTCTTTAATGCGGTATTTATTGTCATAATCAGCTATATCGGGATGGTGTTTTATTATTTGCGCCATCTTACCGCCAAATACATGGTCAATCATGAGCGGGATGAGATTTTGAATAGTAATGCCATATTGCGCACCAATCAACAGATTCGTGACGAATATGCCGCACATGAAGTAATCAATGTCCTAGTCTTAACTGGTGGGGGCGTCCGGGGACTGGCGCCACTGCGAGTGCTATCCCATCTTGAACAATTAACCGGCAAAAGTTGCGGTGAATTATTTGATTTCATGGCTGGAACCTCAACCGGCGCAGTTAATTGCGGAATTATGACCGTACCGGATGGTAATGGTGGTTTTTTGTATTCGGCGCAGGCGCTAGCGGATAATTATTATTCAGATATCCGCGAAATGTTTTATGCGCCATGGTATCATCAATTTTTAACTTGTTTTGGTTTATTCGGTCCACGCTTTTTACCGGAGGGTAAGATGAATGTGCTGGAGCGTTATTTTCAAAATATTACATTAGCCGATGTTAAGAAAAATATTTTGGTGCCAGTGTATGATTTGGCGGAAAACTCGCTCAATATCATTCGCAATTGGGAACCGGCTCGCGATGGTCATTATCCTAATCTATTGATGCGTGACGTTATTCATGGCGCCTCCAATCCACCGGTGCTGTTTTCGCCAGCTTCTTTTTCAATCAACGGTAAAAAACGGGTTTTTATTGACCCTGGGGTGGTTGTGAATAATCCGGCGGAAATTGCGCTGTTAAATGCGTGGCTGATGTTTCCCAATAAAAAAATCCGCTTGGTGTTGATCGGTAATGGCGGTGAGGATGCCTTGAAATATAATCATGGGCATATGGCAGAGTTTGGAATTTATGGTTTATTGCAATATATTTTAAACTCTCCGATTATCAGTTCCAAACTTTCGACCGACATGGTATTGGAATACATTCATGAAGCCAAGGATTACGGATTGGATGTTGAATTTCGCATGATTAATAGCGAGGGTGGGCATAGTCTAATTGCCAGTGATATTTCCGAATCGAATATGAATCGGGTTGAGGAGTTTGCCGAGAAAATGCTGCAAGAGCACCAAGATACTTTGCGTGAGTTAGCGGTTACACTGACTAGCTAAAGGTAACATTTTTGACTATAATGGTATAAAGCCTTAATTTTAACATGGTAAATATGGTAAAATCTGGGGGTCAAAAATATTACAGGGGAGATACTGATGAGTAGTGTAGATATTTCAATGATTTTGCAGGCTGAACGGACATTAAATGGCGTGGTAAAACATACTGAGCTGCTTTTTGCCGAAAAATTAAGCAAACGTTTAAACGGCAATATCTATTTGAAACTGGAAAATTTACAAAAATCCGGTTCGTTTAAAATCCGCGGAGCTTATAACCGAATTATCCATTTAACCGCTGAAGAAAAAGCTTGTGGTGTAGTTGCCTCTTCGGCCGGAAATCATGCTCAGGGTGTGGCAATTAGTGCTACCAAACTGGGAATCAAATCAACAATTGTTATGCCGATGACAGCGCCGTTTGCCAAAATTAATGCTACACGCAATTATGGTGGCGAAGTGGTATTGCATGGTGAAATCTATGATGATGCTTATAATAAAGCCTGTCAAATCAGAGAAGAAACCGGCGCAACTTTTATCCATCCATTTAATGATCCATTGGTAATTGCCGGACAAGGCACGATTGGTCTTGAAATTTTGAATGATAAATCCGATATTGATACCGTTTTGGTGCCGATTGGTGGTGGTGGTTTATGTGCCGGTGTTGCGGTTGCGGTGCGCTCGATCAATCCAAATGTGCGGGTGATTGGGGTGCAGGCCAGTAATGCCAATGCGATGCAATTAGCCATGAAAAATGGTAAAGTTGAACCAATTACGGTTACCAAAACTATTGCCGATGGAACTGCGGTTGGTAAACCGGGTGATTTGACTTTTGAAATTATTCAGCAGTATGTTGATGAAGTGGTTACCGTTAGCGAAGATGAAATTGCTCAAGCCTATTTGTATTTGCTGGAAACTTGCAATATCAGTACCGAAGGTTCGGGTGCGCTGGTAGTGGCGGCAATGATGTCAGGTAAAGTTGAAGTTACCGGTCGCAATGTTGCCGGGGTAGTTTCGGGTGGGAATATTGATGTGACCTTGATTGAAAGTGTGATTAATCATGCCTTGATGTCATTGGGACGCAGAACCGAAATTAAAACTGAGATTTTGGATAAACCCGGTCAATTATCAAATTTGATTCGGATTATTTCTGAAGAACATGCCAATATTGATCATATCCATCAAGGTAAGAGCCGGCAGGATTTGTTCATTCAGGATCAGGCGGTAACTGCGGTTATTGAAACCATTGATGCAGCTCATAAAATGCGGATTATCAAACGCTTGCAGGAAAATGGTTACAAATTACGCTATACGCTTAGTGAGCTTGACGGCGAATAAGCCAGTGCTAAAATATAATTAGCTATAAAAAAGCGGAAGATTATCTCCCGCTTTTTTAGTTTTTGAATTAGCTTGAATTAAATTATTCCGGACAACAGCCGCTTTCCTGACATTTTAAATCATCAAACTCATACTGTAACGTCACATGATCAATCTGATGTTTTTCCAGTAACATTTTTTGACAATCTTTGAGAATTTCCGGCCAGTCGGTTGGATTACACGCTACTACATGGGCTGCCAGCGCGGTTTTATTGGCGGACATATACCAAATGTGCAAGTCGTGAACTTCTAATATTCCATGGACATTCAAAATATCCTTACCGACCTGTTCGTAGCTTAAATGTTCTGGAACACCCGCCATCAGGATGATAATCGATTTTTTCATCAAATTGTAATTGGAAAAAATCAATAAAATAATTACTACCAGTGATAGCAGTGGATCGACAACTGACCAACTGGTAAAATAAATTACCGCACCAGCAATAATTGCGACCAATGACGCCAGCAAATCACCCATCGCGTGTAGCAATGCAGCGCGGGTATTTAGCGAATGAGCGCCGCTCTTACTAAGGATAAACACCACTCCAGCATTAACCAGTAGTCCCAATGAGGCAACAATAAACATGCTGGCCCCATGAACTTCAACCGGATGGAAGAAGCGGCTGACTACTTCAAATAATAACCATAAGGTCAAAATAGTGGTGAACATGCAATTAATTAACGCGCCGACAACTTCGGCTTTGCCATAACCGAAACTCAAATGAACCGTCGCCGGACGTTTGCTAATTACATTGGCAAACCAAGCTATCATTAAACCGGCGGCATCGGTGAGCATATGCACCGCATCCGATTGCAGGGCAATCGAGTTTATCAGATAACCGGCGACTCCTTCGACAATCGAGAAAGAAAAGGTAAAAATTAAACACCAGAATAAAACCCGCCCGCTGGTTTCGCGGATCATTTCGCCGCTGTTGTGGCTATGTCCATGTGCGTGACCATGATCATGGTCATCATGATGGTGATCAATATTGCTATGGCTGTTATCACCATGGACATGCTCGCTATTTTCATCATGAGCCAAAAATGAGCTATGTTTTTCAGTCATGACTAGCCCTCTTTGGCATGGTTGATGGTGTATTTGGGAATTTCAATAATTAAATCTTCATTCCCAATCCGGGTTTGACACGATAAGCGTGATTGAGCGGTAAGCCCCCATGCCATATCTAATAAATCTTCTTCGGTCTCATCGGCTTCATTCAACGAATCCAGACCCTGACGAACCACAACATGACAAGTGGTACAGGCGCAAGACATTTCACAAGCATGTTCGATTTCAATTCCGTGTGCTAATAGAGTTTTACAGAGATTTTTATTACTGTCAACGGTAAATTCGGCACCGTTGGGGCACAGATCTTCATGAGGTAGGATAGTGATTGTCGGCATTTTATTTCTCCAGCAAATGGTCAAATTTAATGCCGGATTATAGCACAAACGAAAGACTTTTATTTTAGTCAACTATTATTTGCTCTTGATTTGGTGCGATGCACAAATTTTACATTATTATTGACCTATTTATGCTATAATCAAAAATTCGCAAAAAAATGCCGCAAGCTATACTTAATCAAATTCAAAATATTAGTCGGCGAAATGCGACGATGCTTACAGCAGTAAGTGGGGAGCGTATCGACAACCACGGGTGAAGAACCTATTTGAGTATGCGGTGCGGTAAAGTAAAAATTTGTTGTCAGGAGTCGATTATATGCCATCATTTGATGTCGTGTCTGAAGTAAATAAGGTCGAATTGACCAATGCCGTTGATCAATCCAATAAGGAAATTAGCAATCGCTTTGATTTTAAGGGTAGTGATGCGCGGGTGGAATTAAAAGAGCTGGATTTAACCCTGTATGCCGATAATGATTTTCAATTGGGACAAGTCAAGGATGTGTTGATTGGCAAATTGAGCAAACGCGGAGTAGATACCCGTTCGCTGGGTGAGGGCAAAGCCGAAAAAATCAGCGGTAACAAGATGAAAGAATCAATCAAGGTTAAAAATGGGATTGAGCAGGATCAGGGTAAAAAAATCGTTAAACTGATTAAAGATAGTAAACTTAAGGTGCAAGCCAGTATTCAGGGCGAGGCGGTTCGGGTGACTGGTGCCAAACGTGATGATTTGCAAAATGTGATAGCCTTACTTAAAAAAGATGTTGAAGAGTTGCCATTACAATTTATCAATTTTAGAGATTAAAATTCAATAATGATTAAAATACACAGCTTGCATAAAAGTTATTCGCACAAAAAGAAATCACTTAAAGTGCTGGATGATATTAATCTGGAAGTTGCGCCGGGTGAAGTCTTTGGAATTATCGGTAAATCCGGTGCCGGAAAATCAACGCTGATTAAATGCCTAAATTTACTCGAAAAACCCGATAGCGGCAAAATTATTGTCGATGGGGTTGATTTGACCACGTTATCGCCGCGGGAACTGCGGCAGGAACGGCAGCAAATCGGCGTAATTTTTCAGCATTTTAATCTGTTATCAAGTAAAACGATTTTTGCCAATGTGGCATTGCCATTGGTTTTGCAAGGTAATCATAATAAAGCCGAAATAGAAACCGCGGTCAAAGAAATGCTTGAATTAGTTGGTTTAAGTGAATATGCCACGAAATATCCGGCGAGTTTATCCGGTGGGCAAAAGCAACGGGTCGGGATTGCCCGCGCGTTGATAAGTAAGCCTAAATTATTACTGAGTGATGAGGCTACTTCGGCACTCGATCCGCAGACTACTGCCAGTATTCTTGATTTATTGCTCGAAATCAATCGCAAGCTTGGAATTACCATTGTTCTGATTACGCATGAACTGGAAGTTGTGCGCAAAATTTGCGATCGGGTGGCGGTTATCGATGGCGGTAAAATTATTGAGCAGGGTAAAGCGGTGGATATTTTATTGCATCCGAAACAAACCTTGACCAGAAAACTGATCATCGAAGAAGAGTCAGATAAGTATTTGGAGCAGGTTCAACATTTTTACCAGTTTGAAAAACATCCCAATAAGCATATTATCCTGATTTCTTTTGTTGGTGAGACGACTTATCAGCCGATTTTGAATATTATTTCCAAAGGTGCGGCAGTGGAATTCAGTATTCTGCGCGGCGAATTGGGACGAATCAAGGATATGCCGTTTGGGCAATTGCTGGTTGAGTTTGATGGTAGTGAGGGTAGCTTGGAGAAAGCTTGTACCATTATGCAGGAACTCGGCGTACACTATGAGATTGTTCACTAAATCTTTGCGCTCAAGAGCAACAAACCGTGGGTGTGAGTGAGTTATACAAATATATTTAACAGGTTGTGTCTATGGCATTAGAAATTGTAAACGAATTATTTACCAATGTTGACTGGGGCGATATGACTCAGGCAACCAGCGACACCTTATTTATGCTCGGATTTTCGGTGCTGTTTAGTACCTTGATTGGAATTCCGGTTGGATTGTTGTTGTTTCTTACCAGCAAAGGGCGGTTATTACAAAATTCGGCAATTTACAATGTATTGTCGTTTGTGGTCAATGTACTGCGCTCAATACCGTTTATTATCTTGCTGATTGTAATGATTCCGGCGACTACCTTTCTGGTTGGTACGTCGTTGGGCGCTAAAGGAACAATTCCACCGCTGGTGGTTGGTGCGTTTCCATTTTTTGCCCGGCTGGTAGAAAATGCTCTCAAGGAAATTGACAGCGGAATTTTTCATATGGCAGAATCGTGTGGTGCAACCACTTGGCAAATTATCTGGCATATTTTATTGCCGGAAATTTTGCCGAGTTTGATTGCCAGCATTACCGTAACCGCAATTGCATTGGTGTCCTATACCGCGATGGCAGGAGCTGTCGGTGGCGGAGGCTTGGGTGATTTGGCAATTCGTTACGGTTACCAACGTTTTCAAACTAACGTGATGTTTATTACCGTGGTATTGATGGTGGTGATGGTGCAGGTTATCCAGTTGTTGGGGGATCTGCTAGTCAAGGTAATGCGCAAAAAATAAACTGTGCGGACTTGATATTACGCATGATGAAGGATTTAACGCTAATTTATTGATTTTTCCTCATGGCACGCTGATTTTACACAAGCAATCAGCGCGCAAAATCGTCAAACTCAATAATTTAGCGCTAAAATATGGATGCATGTGTAACATCAGGTATTTATCTATTAATGATAATTTTTGAGGAAAAATTATGAAAAAAATATTGTTGACTTTAAGTTTAACTGCGGTAATTGGCAGTGTCTTTGCCAATCAAACGATTACTGTTGGTGCTTCACCGGTGCCGCATGCCGAAATGCTCAAATATGTTAAACCGGCATTGGCAAAAGAGGGCTATGATTTGAAAATAGTTGAATTTTCCGACTATATTACACCGAATTTGGCATTGACCCAAAAACAACTGGATGCTAATTTCTTCCAACATAAACCATATTTGGATCAGTATAATAAAGATCATAAAACTAATTTGGTGCCGTTAGTGGCAGTTCATTTGGAACCAATGGGAGTTTATGCCGATAAACAAAGTGAAGCTAAATTCATGCAGTCCAAAAAAGCCGCGGATATCAGTTCAGGTGCCAAAATCGGTGTGCCGAATGATCCAACCAATGAAGGGCGTGCTTTAAATATTCTGCAAACTAACGGCGTAATCAAAATCAAGGCTGGGGTTGCATATCCAACTAAGAGTGATATAATTGCCAATCCATATAAGGTGCAGATTGTTGAATTGGATCCGGCGATGTTGCCGCGGGCGTTGGCATCGCATCAATTAAATCTGGCGGTAATTAATTCCAATTTTGCGTTATCTGCAGGAATGAGTCCGTTAAAAAATGCGGTAGTGCTGGAGAGTAAAAACAGCCCGTTTGCCAATATTATCGTAATTCGTCCGGAAGAAGCTAAAGAACCGGCAATGAAAGCACTGGCAAAAGCCATGACTTCACCGGAAATGAAGAAATTTATTGAAACCAAATATAACGGCGCAATTATTCCGGTATTTTAATTAATGATTGCACAATTATCCGGTAAATTGATAACGCTGACTCCGCCACAAATAACCATTTTGGTCGGTGGAGTTGGTTACGAAGTTGATTTACCGATTTCGCATATAGCCATGTTGCCGGCATTAAATCATGAAATTACCTTATTTACTCATTTTGTGGTGCGTGAAGATGCGCATTTACTATTTGGGTTTATGCAAAAAAGCGAGCGGGATTGTTTTCGCCAGCTGATAAAAGTCTCGGGAATCGGTCCGCGGATTGCTCTGGCACTGTTATCGACCATGAATAGCGGACAATTGCAGGCTGCGATTGATGAAAGTGATGTCACAACATTGTGCCTGACCCCGGGAATCGGTAAAAAAATGGCAGAAAGAATGATATTGGAACTCAAAGGTAAGTTACAATCATCGCTGGAATTTGCACCAACCAGTGGATTATTTGCCAGCGGCGGTATTGGTGATAATTCTATCCGTAAAGATATTGCGGTGGCATTGGAGAGTCTTGGCTATAATGGCAAAGAAATTTCCCATGTTATCAAACAGCTTCCGGATTTGACTGATATTAGTCAGGGCATCAAAGAAGCACTGAAATTATTATACTCAAAACGATCATAAACTGATCTTTTATGTATATACTCTAAGTGATCGCGATTATAGCTAGGAGTGTTGATAAAAAAAGGCGGACACGCGTGTCAGGCAGTTTACAAGTAGTAAATAACGAACCTTTTTTAGCAATATGACAACGCTACAATTGTGAGCGCGACGAGTATAAGTAAACATTAATCTTTGTCCTCGTAGTTAAATGGATATAACGGCCCCCTCCTAAGGGGCAATTACAGGTTCGATTCCTGTCGGGGGCACCATTGGGTGTCTCACCATGCTAACTATTCTTCATCATCAGGATTTAACTTCATTAAATACCTTTCATCTTAGCGCACAAGCAACTAATTACTGTCGTTTAGATAATCTATCTCAATTACCCGCTATCCGTGAACAATTGGCGAATTTCTCCAGCCATCTGGTTTTAGGCGGTGGCAGTAATATTTTGCTGCCGGAACGTTATGACGGTCTGGTTATTCATAATCATCTGCGGGGAATCAGTTTTGAACAGCAGGCGGATGCAATTATGGTAACTGCGGCAGCGGGTGAAATATGGGATGATCTGGTTGACAGTACACTAGCGCATGGTGCTTTTGGTTTGGAGAATCTGAGCCTGATTCCGGGGAGTGTTGGTGCTGCGCCGGTACAAAATATTGGTGCTTATGGAGTTGAAGTTAAAGACTTTATCGAATATGTCACTGTTTATGATTTAACTTCCGGGCAAACTTTGGATATTCCCAATTCTGCATGCGGATTTGCCTATCGCAATAGCATTTTCAAAACCAAGCCGAATTATGTGGTTGTGAGTGTTACTTTTCGTTTATCTGCTATCCCTCAGCTAAAATTAAGTTATGCCGATCTGGCTAAAGCCTTTGCCGATCAAGCTAATCCAACTCCGGCTCAGGTGCGGCAGGCGGTTATTAGTATCCGCCGCAATAAATTGCCGGATTCGGCACAAATCGGCAATGTCGGGAGCTTTTTTCATAATCCGCTAATTCCAGATGCTGCGGCCGAGAAATTAGCAAGTAATTTCCTGGGGTTACCGGTTTATCCAGCAGATAAAGCCGGGCATAAAAAAGTATCGGCTGGTTGGTTGATTGATAAACTCGGACTCAAGGGTTACCGACAGGGAAATATTGCGGTTTATGATAAACAGGCATTGGTGCTGGTGAATCATGCTAGTGCAACTCAGCAGGAATTATTAGTATTTGCCCATGAAATTCAGGCTAAGGTATTGGCGGCATATGGGGTGAGTATTAATATTGAACCGATTATCGTTAAATGATTAACATCTTGATTTCGGTGCGGGCTTGCTAAACTAATGGTGTAAATCTTATTTACTGTTATGAAAGCAGTTGTTTTTTATTTTATAAAACCTTATTCGCGCAACAATTAACGGGATTTGTATTCATAAACGCGCAATAAAAATTTTTGTCCTTGATAAGAACGGATATGCTAGAATCCGCGTCTGATGCTAAATTAATAAACTTGTGTAATTTTAGTTTTAAGGAAAACGCCATGATTTATAACGAAACTCAGCTCGACTCAGTCGTAAACCCACCTACCGCCCACCAACAACAAAAACTATCATATTTGTCCCCATCCATCCACTCGCTCAACATCCCAATCATAACAACCGAGGGCGGCGGGGGCGGCGCCGATATGGGCATCTTCGAATTCGCCAGTTGATCCAAACACCATACACACTCGATCCACCGGGGCTGGTGTTAACTGGGCAATGGCTAATTTTTCGCCGCTATGTCAGTAAGCTTTTTATTATTATCTGCGTCGAAGTTTGTCTATGTTTTGTTAAAGTTTTACAACGTTGATTGCGTGTTAAATATAATGTTATAGCAATTGATTTCAGCTTTTATGAGATAAATGATACTTGGTTTCAGGAAAAGTAAACTAAGTTGTGGTTGCCGTTCACTTCTTAATGGGCTAGCAATAGGTCAAAATTATGTAATCATCTTGAACCCATATGCTAGAATTAGTGCTTAATACTAGATCATTAACCTTACGTAATTTTAGTTTTAAGGAAAACTCCATGATTTATAACGAAACTCACCTCGACTCAGTCGTAAATTCTATAACGCCCTACCCACAAAACTCCACAAACTACACATCTCCATCTATATACACATTTTCACTGCAACATTACACTCAAGCTGACGGTGGTCCTGGTAACGATGCAATATTAATCGGAGAGTTTAGTTAACAACAAATCCAAAAGTGCTAGCCTTTTAACCGGCTGGTGTTAACTTGGACAATGGCTCATTTTCAGGCTGTTGTGTCAGAAAGTTTTTACTGATCAAGATAACCGGCAAATGACAAACACCGCGATAGCACCATTAATTGAGTGGTAATAATATTGTTTGGTCGGTCTGGGATTTGTGGGTACATTTCAAAAAATGCCAGGAGCTTTTCCTCATCAAAATATTTCCAAATGATTTCTTTGGTGATGGGTTTTAAATTTAGCAATCGCTCGTGCCAATCCTGTCGGTGATGATTATAAGATAAATAAAAATCTGAAGCCTGCTCGCCGCGATAAATGCTTGTAGTTAAAGCTTCAGGGAGTATATTGCGTAATCCCTCACGTACTAGCAGCCGACGGTTAATGGTTCGGTTATTTTTATAAAAAACCCATTGCGGTAAGCTATAGCAAAATTCAACAAGTTCTTTATCTTTTGTTGGATCAAGACTTTTGGTTCCATACCATAATTGTAATAGATAGGCGGTTGATTTTAAGGAAGTTGCTGATTTTGTCAACATGTGCCATTGACCATCAAAAACAAAGCCACGGTTTCGTAATAGTTGTTGCCCGATGTCACTATGCAAAGTTTGTGGATTAACATAAGAGTTAAAAAAATTATTCAACGCACTATCGGGCTTGAGCTTTAATTTTAGATAAGTACGAAGTTTGCCTAATTTATTGCGCAAGGATACCCCAGCCCACGAAATGGTGGCATTGCCGGAAGCGCCGGTTAAAATTGTTCGTGCATTATTTGCGCCGGCAAATTGGTATGATTGGCTGATCCATTCGATATTGGCGACATTACGCAATGGTTGGTCAGTATAGTAATTAAGTATATCCAGTTGCTCAAAAATATTTTGCTTAACATTGGCATAATGTTGATGGTGAATAATATTGGGGTACATCTTTAGTACCGATTCAACGATCGGCAACTCATGATAATACCAGTTTTTACGATTACTAGGTCCGTCCAGCAAGTTTGGCAAGGCGGTAAATGCATAAAGTTGCCGGTTTTGCTGTGCCATAATTATAGCGGCTTGTGCCGTTACTGAAGAAGAATCCATTCCGCCACTAATATGGCTGCAATTTTCACCAATATTTCTAAGGCAAGCGCTTACAGCCTTATTAAAGTACTGCCTAAATTCAGCATAGTATTGTTCACGGCTTAATCGCGGAAGAGCTTGTTTTTTTAATTGCCAATATTGATGTTGATTACAACCATCGGCACTAACTAATAGATAATGCCCGCCCTCCAGGCGCATAACTTCACGGTAGCAGGTTTCGAGTGGTGAAAAAGTATCCATAGTCATCTGCAGATAACGTGGTTCGTTAACAGTTAGTTGTGATAATAATTTTCTAAATGGCGAAAACTCATTGGCGCAAATGAACTGCCGACCTTTTTCATAGCTATAGTATAAGGGGTTATTACTAAATTGATCAACCGCAGCAAACAATGTTTTGTTTAGCGGGTCATAAATAACAAATGAAAAATATCCGGAAAAATAATCAAGACAATGCACTCCATACTTGATATAAGCTGCAAGAATTAATTTGGCATCGGCGGTTGCTTGGTCTAACTGCAATAACTCACATAGATATTCATGATTGGTTAGATAAACGTCGGCCGTTATCCATAACTGACTAGTTTGTTCCTGATAAGGCATCAAACCAGCGGAACATTGCGGAGTAATAAATCTTTGGGTTGCAGATAGTTCAATTTTGCCACTGGTGACAAATGCCTGATGATCCGGCTGCCAGTGTGGTGTGGTAAATGGACAATCAGATAATTTGTATTGAGTAGGTAAATTAGTTTCTGCTAAATTGAGTCGGGCGATAAATCTATTCATGGAGCATTTTTAAAAAAATATTGAGCACAAATTGTAACATTAAATCGATTATTCCAAATTTTAATTTTTAGTTTCAAGACGGTATTTGGGGGCAGCAATTACCAATAATTAGTTCGATAAATATAGATGATTCATCAAGAGCGTTATTTCCTTTTTGGTATAATCACGACGGTAGTTTTAAATAAAAATAAGTTCATTCGGTTTAATTGTTAAAAAGGGTTTATTATGAATATTGAACAATATTTAGCTCAATCACAAGCTCACGAGTCAAGTAATGGTCAGCTGGCGACTTACGTGAGTCCTTCAATCAATGTAACAATTTTTACTTTTGCGACGAAATTTGGTGATACAGATACTAGCCAAGATCAAGATACATTTGCCTCTTAATAAAATAATTTATTAGGCTAGTTAGTATCTTGCTGTATGATTTATAATATGCAGAGTAATTTGTTACATTATTATAGGGGGGATTTTTGCTAATTATCGAGGATTTAAAAAGTTAGCCTAATGTCGAGACAAACCAATCGTAAACTATTGCGACTATCCTTGTCGCAAGTAATGCGGCGGATAATTTTTGCGTTCATCGTCTTTATGCTGCTGGGTTTTTTTCAGGTACTTATTTGGCTGGTGCCGTTTAGAATTTATGCGCGCCGCTTGGATAGAACCTATGCTCAGGCAGGCAAGAGTGTTGATATTCGGCAAGCTGGTGGTTATTCGCGGCTAATTGGCAGAATGGTTGCCAAAGTCGCAAAAATTACCCCGTGGCCAAGTAAATGTTTGGTGCAGGCGCTGACGGTAAAATTTTTATTGCGGCGCTTTAAAATTGCCAATGAGATGTTGATTGGTGTAGCAATGGATGATAACCATAAATTATCGGCGCATGCGTGGGTGAATGTCTTTGAGATTACGGTGGTTGGCGGCGCGAATAGTGCCGAGCAATTTAAAGTAATGAAGGTCTTTAGGGATAGCTATGGAAATCAAGAATAATGCTAAACTTGAGTCGGACGTGACAAAAGATCATTTACCGGCTGAAATCAGCGTTTTTGGAATGCCGGTGCAATTACTGTGGCAACCACTAGAATCAAAGCCACCTGTCCGGCTTGAGTGTACGGCTGAGCATTTTTATCTGAATATCGACGAGGTTGCCGCATATTGGGTTAACCCACAGCAAAATCAAATTATTATTGAGCGCGCCAATGACGCGGTTAATTATACTATCGTTGCTACTTGGTTATTAGGAACGGTGATGGCCTATTTGCTGCAATATCATGGCTATTTGGTATTGCATGGTTCGGCGGTACTAATCAATCAGCAGGCAGTCATTTTTAGTGGCGAGAGTGGGGCGGGAAAATCAACTACAGCAAGCGCGCTGGTCAAGCAAGGTTATCCACTATTGACGGATGATGTGGTAGTAATAAAAACTTTAGCCGATGGAATGATGGCGTTGATTCCGGGACCACCACAGTTAAAACTATGGGCGGATGCACTGGCACTGCTGGAGCATAGCTCTCATGGCCTGCAGGCGGTAGTCAATAAAATGGATAAATATCAACTTCCGGTGATTAATCATGAGTGCGCGCTATATCCAATCGCTAGTTTTTATGAATTAAATCCCGATAGCAGCAATCAGAAGGTCGATTGCCGCGAATTATTTGGGGTTGACAAACTACAGCTGTTAATAAAAAATACCTACCGTTATAATATGCTTAAGCCATTAAATAAACTGTCGGAACATTTTAAAAGTTGCAGCCAGTTGGGGGCAAAAATCCGCACTTATCAAATTAAACGTTCAGCGGCACCCCAAAGTTTGGCTATAATAATTGACTTGGTCAAAAACCATGCTACTAATTAAATATTTAGGGAAGTAGTCACATGCTAGAAATAAATTCTGCGCAAAAAATCCAACGAATTGATGCCGATGTAACTGAAACTGAGTTTGAAGGCAAGATTGTCTTGCTGCATATTGAAAATGGCGAATATTATAATTTTAATGAAACCGGCTCGGATTTGTGGAATTGGTTGGTGCAAGCGCAGACGCTAGAACAACTGGTAACATTAATTGCCGTTAAATATTCAATTACGGCAGAAGAGTGCCGACAAGATATTATTACTTGGCTAAATGAGGCATTGGCACGTAAACTAATAAAAATTGTGGATTGATTGGTGGCTGATAAATTAGTTATGCCGGCGGAACTGAAATTAATTATCGCAATATTGACTGAACAACCGGTACTAAATATTGCTCCAGATTTGAACTGGTCGTATTTCGTTAAGTTGGTAATTCGCCATCGGGTGATTGAACAGGTATCTGTACGGTTAAAAACTGAAGAAAATATTCCCGATTCAGTTAAACAGCGGCTGGAGGTAATTTGTCAGCAACAGCGCTTACGATTGTTGATGCTTGCTGGTGAAACAATCCGCCTAAGCCGTGAACTTAGTACGGCAGGAATCGGTTATGCAGTGGTAAAGGGGATTCCCTTAGCGATTGAGGCCTATGGCGGCATAGCCAAGCGCCAGTGTAAAGACATTGATTTATGGGTCGATTTTGCCAGCTGGGAGCAGGCGGTAAAAATATTGCAAAGCTGTGGCTATCGACAAACGTGTCCTGAATATTCGTTGACGGGATTTAAACGCGATTATTATCTAAATCGTAATCATGATTTTGAATTTTTTCATCCGCAAAAAAAAGTTCAGGTTGAACTGATGTTCCGAGTTTCCTATCTGGGAGTCGACTTTCCTAAATTATCTGAAGTTCCATTGAAACAATGCAATATCAATAATAAGCTGGTTATGTCATTGGAAGATAACTATCATTTATTGTTATTGATTGTCCATGGTGCAGTTCATGCCTGGCATCGCTTGCGCTGGCTATTGGATATTTACTTATTAATTCAGCAACAAAAAATCGATTTAGTAAAATTGTTAACCTTGGCGGAACAGCTTGAGTGCCGCGCTATGGTTACTCAGTGCTTATGGTTGCTAAATAAAGTTTTTGATTTGGATAATCGGGAAATCCAGCCATTGATTGGTAATCTTAGTTGCAAGGATTTGCGGTTAGCCAAATTATTATTTGAATTTGTCATGGCGGATTATGAATTAAGCAGCGGATTTGGTTTATTTAACCGGATGTTTTATAAATATCGCTGGTATCTAACCCAAATAACGCCGCCAAAACAACGCTGGCGGGTAATTCGGCAGGATTTATTCAAGATTGATAAAACGTTTAAAGAGCTTACGCTACCAGCTGGTTGGGAATTTGGCTATTATTTGCTTTATCCGCTTTATGTAATTAAGTACATAATCCGCCGTAATTTTTGAAAAAACTATACTCAAACAGATTCATTATCCTAGGTCGTTAATATGCTCCTCACTTACTAGTTGTAAGTGTCGTCGCATATCGCCTACTAGTATTTCGAATTTGATTGAGTATATAATAAGCAATGTTTTTTAGTGAGGGAATTGATTTGTGAGACAGTTTTTAGGTCGTGTCTATCGCTTTAATCCCCGGTTGTTTTTGTTGTTATTATTGGCATCACTTGCGGTTAGCTTATGTGAAGGTGGCAGTATTGTTGCGATCTTACCGTTGCTGGCGTTAACCGGTCTATTTACCATGGCTCCGTCTTCGCATCCGTTGGTCGGTTTTTTGCATCACTGTGGGATTAATCATCTTGAGTTAAATATTGTTCTGCTTTTATTCATTACGTTGGTGGTAATTACTGCAATTTTACAGCGTGCGTTGGCGATAATTAGTTCTGTATTTCAACAAAAATTCAATACTCATTTAAATACCGAGTTGTACCGCCAATTGGCGTTTGTGCCGTGGTCATTTTGGCTTAACCGTAAGACTTCGGATATCAATCATATTGTTAATAACGAAATCGGTCGGGTGAGCCTCGGGTGCTATTTCTTTTTTCAACTAATTACTGCAGTTTTTATGCTGGTAATGTATTTATTGATTTCATTGTGGATTGCTCCATTGTTAACTTTGATTATTATTGTTGGGGGTGGTGCAGTATTTTTATTTTTATCCTCATTAGTTAAACGTTCCCGGCGTGCCGGACTGATCATCTCTGATTATAGTAAAAAATCATTTTTTGCTTTGAGCGAACATTTAAGCAGCTTAAAAATTACCAAAGCTTATGGCTTGGAAGAAGAGGAGTTACAGCGGCTGGTTGCATTGCGCCAAGAAGTTGAGCATGGTTATTTAAAATTTGTCCGGACGCAAAGTTTTCAGGATCTAATTTATAAAATTGTTGCCGCAATTTTTATTAGCGGCATATTTTATGTGGCAATTAAATACCTGCATTTGCCGTTAGTCAATCTTATTTTGGTGGTGGTGGTTTTTTCGCGCTTATGGCCGCGAATTTCAACGATACAAAATTCATTACATTCGATTTCAATCAGTATCCCGGCATTTAATAATATCATTAATCTAGAGCACGAGGCTCGTACGGTAATACAAGCATCTAACGGTATTAATACGGTTGCGGTAGCAGAGCTAACGACTATTGATTCTATTGAATGCTCTAATGTCAGCTATTATTATCCAGGTAGTAAAGAGCCAACGATTGCTAATCTTTCAATGAAAATTCGCCGCGGTGAAATGATTGGTTGTGTCGGTGTTTCCGGCAGTGGTAAAAGCACTTTGGCGGATTTATTATTGGGGCTGGTGACCCCGCAGCAGGGTACTATTTTGGTGAATCGGCTGCCACTACCACAAGCTTATTTCCATTATCAGCAATTAATCGGTTATGTTACCCAAGAGGTTTTTTTATTTAATGGTTCAATTCGGCAAAATTTACAGTGGTCTAATTCTCAGGTTACCGATGATGAGATGTGGCAGATGCTGGAATTGGTGCAGTTGCACGGTTTAGTGACTAATTTAGCGCAGCAACTGGATAGTCCGGTCGGTGAACGGGGCAGTAATTTATCCGGTGGTGAGCGTCAGCGCTTATTATTGGCACGGACATTATTACGGAAGCCGCAATTTTTAATTTTGGATGAGGCTACCAGCGCACTGGATGAAGATAACGAACAACGGATTGAACAGATATTGCAGAGTTTAAAAGGTCAGCTAACCATTCTCGTGATTACTCATCGCCCAGTGTTGTTGGCAAATGTTGATCAGGTGATTACCATTAATAAAGGGCAGCTTCGTCAGTAGGCAAAGTCGTATTGAATAATGGTGTGGTATAAGTTTATTGAAAATAATTTTTAAATGGAGATTCTAGAAATGGGAAATTTACTTAGCGAGATTAAACAAATAAAACATGCTCCGCTGCCGCAGCGGAGTATTGGCGAGTGCCGCGAATTGGCACAACAGCTATTAACAAAAATGACCATGGCTGAAAAAATTGGACAGCTTTATCAATATGCACCAACCAATGCTGCAATTGAGGGCTTACAATGGGGAGAGCATGGCGATACCCAACAACTGATTGCTTCCGGACAAGTTGGTTCAATTTTAAGTGTTGCCGGTGGGCAAGCAACTTATCAGTTACAGAAGTGTGCCGTTGAACAAAGCCGCCTGGGAATTCCGCTATTTTTTGGTTACGATATTATTCATGGCTGCAAAACTGGGTTTCCGATTAATCTGGCGCTGGCATGCAGCTTTGATCCGCAATTGGTTGAAGAAACCAGCCGCGCGATGGCTTATGAAACCTCAAAACTGGGAATAACCATGACGTATTCACCCATGGTAGATTTAGTTCGTGACCCACGTTGGGGGCGGGTGATGGAAAGTAATGGAGAAGATCCGTATTTGAATACTTTGTTGGCGCGCGCTTATGTCAATGGTTTGCAACAGAATGATTTAAGCTCGTATGACAGCGTTGCCGGTTGCTGCAAACATTTTGCCGCTTACGGTGCGGTTGAAGGTGGGCGTGAATATAATACTGTCGATATGTCAGATCGGGAATTGCGTCAGCATTACCTGCCAGGGTATCAAGCCTGCGCCGAGGCAGGCGTGGCGGCATTTATGACTTCGTTTAATATTGTTGCTGGAGTGCCGGCAACTGCCAACCGCTATTTATTGCGCGATATTTTACGCAACGAATGGGGTTATAGCGGCGTGGTGATTTCTGATTATACCTCGAGTTTTGAAATGTTGGATCACAAGACTTGCCGCGATGAAAAAGAGGTTGCCCGTCAATCACTACTCGCTGGATTAGATCATGAAATGGTCGCAACCAGCTATATCAAGCATCTTGAGGAATTGGTTAAGAGCGGTGAAATTGCCATGGAATTAATTGATGAAGCTTGTCTGCGGGTACTGGAATTCAAATATCAGGTTGGTTTATTTGATAATCCATATAAGAATATCTATGTCAACGAAATGGATTACCAGTTGTTGCCAGCTACCCGGGCACTGGCGCGTAAGGTAGCCGCTAAATCGGCAGTATTACTGAAAAATGCCAATCGGCTACTACCGTTGCCAATGGGGGGTAAGATTGCGGTAATTGGTCCACAGGCAAATTCACAGCGGATGGTTGGTGCTTGGGGTGGTTTGGTTGAAGATGCCGGTTGTGTCACTCTGGTTGAAGGTTTGGCGGCACAATTTGGTCAGGAAAATATCACTACCGCAGTAGGTTGCAATATCAATGATAATGATCGCTCTCAGTTTGCCGAAGCCGTGCAAATTGCTGCACAGGCGGATATTGTAATTTTGGCAATCGGTGAAGATCAAAGTATGTCTGGCGAAGCCAAATCGCGGGCGTATTTGGGCATTCCCGGGGTGCAAAACGAATTAGCTATCCAACTGAAAGCGTTGAATAAACCACTGATAGCAGTGGTATTTGGTGGTCGTCCGCTGGAATTAAACTGGTATCATGAAAATTGTGAGAGTGTAATTATGGCATGGTTCTTGGGTAGTGAAAGCGGTAATGCGCTGGCAGATATAATTAGCGGTAAAGTAAATCCGAGTGCCAAATTAGCGATGTCATTTCCTTACACGGTTGGGCAAGTGCCGGTTTATTATAATCAGTATAAAACCGGGCGTCCATCACCAACCGGTCGTTATGCCGAATTTCGTTCCTGCTATATTGATGTACCGAATTATCCGCTGTATCCATTTGGCTACGGATTAAGTTATACCCAATTTGAATTTGCCAATCTGCAATTAAGTGCGCCACAAATTAGCGGACGGGAGCAGTTGAGCGTCAGTGTTGATATTGTAAATAGCGGTGATTATGCAGGGGACGAAACCATTCAATTGTATATTGAGTGTTTAAGCTTTAGTGTCGTGCGCCCAATGCGCGAATTGAAAAAAATTCACAAAATTTGCTTAAAACCGGGTGAGCGCCAGTCGGTGAAATTTACTTTAAGTGCAGCCGATTTGGCGTATTATAACCTCAATATGGAATATACTCCTGAATCAACTGCATATCGTGTCTATGTTGGCAATGATTCCCGCGCTGAGTTATCTGCACAATTTGATTATTCATTATAAAGGTCAGCATCGCGAGACACGGTGGTCTGGAGTGGGTATTAGGATTAATGAAAATAGCTTTTCTCAGGAGTGTTGGCAATGGAATATCAAAAATTAAAACCTTTTCCGGATAATTTTTTGTGGGGTGCTTCGACCTCGGCATATCAGTTTGAGGGTGCGGCAGCCGAAGATGGCAAAGGTTTGTCGGTGATGGACATGGGGAATCATCCTGCGGGAGTAGCGGATTTTTCAGTTGCCAGCGATCATTATCATCGGTTTTGTGAAGATGTGGCGATGATGAAAGCCATGAAATTAAAAGCCTATCGCTTCTCAATCGCATGGAGTCGGGTAATTCCGGATGGAATTGGGGCAGTAAATCGCCAAGGATTGGAATTTTATCACCGGCTGATTGATGAACTGTTATCAGCCGGTATTGAACCAATCGTGACGCTGTATCATTTTGATTTACCGTATGCCTTGCATCTAAATGGCGGCTGGGAGAATCGTGCGACCATTGATGCATTTGTTAATTATGCGACGGTGCTGTTTAATGAATTTGGCAGCAAAATCAATTATTGGCTAACGATAAATGAACAAAATATTATGATTTTGCACGGCTCGGCATTGGGATTGGTGACGGAAGATGAACAAAATCCGTGGAAAAAGCTCTATCAGCAAAATCATCATATGTTTGTTGCCGTTGCCAAGGTAACTAATTTATGTCATCAGTTGCTGCCAATGGCCAAAATTGGTCCGGCACCGAATATTGTGGCAATCTATCCTGAAAGTTGCAAGCCGGAGGATGTCTTGGCGGCTGATAATTTTGCCGCAATCCGCAATTGGTTATATCTGGATATTGCGGTTTATGGGCGCTATAACCCGACTGTCTGGGCGTATCTCAACGAAAAAGGCTATACGCCACAGATCGCTGCTGGTGATATGGAAATTATCGCCTGTGCCAAGCCGGATTTCATTGCCTTCAATTATTATATGAGTTCAACGGTCGCTGCCTGCGTTGTGAATGTTGCGAGTAAAAGCGATGTTGGTGATAAGCATCTTGCGATTGGTGAAGATGGGGTATTTCGCGGCAGTAGCAATCCACATCTGGCAAAGTCGTCCTTTGGCTGGGAAATTGATCCAGTGGGTTTTCGCACCACCTTACGGCAAATTTATAGCCGCTACCATTTGCCGTTATTGATTACCGAGAACGGTTTGGGTACCCGTGACACTTTGACCGCGGATGGTAAAATTCATGACCAAGAGAAAATTAACTATCTGCGCGAACATATCAAACAGATGCAATTGGCAATCAGCGATGGTGTGGAAGTCTTTGGTTATTGCCCGTGGTCGGCAGTAGATTTGGTGAGTACCCATCAGGGTTTGGGCAAGCGCTACGGCTTTATTTATGTCAATCGCGATGAACAGAATTTGAAAGATCTCAAGCGTTATCGCAAAGATAGTTCTTACTGGTACCAGCAGATTATTGAAAGTAATGGTGGACAATTATAATTTGCTCTAATTAGATTGGAAGATTCTGTGGTTGATAGTTTACCTATGACGATGATCCTACAACTGCAATAAAATAGCAGTCAATGTGCTGAACTGCAACAGTTTAAGTACGGAGGCACTTGTTTTTGTAATTGGTAACTATTTGATATGTCTTGCTATAATTTGATGTAGCGATTAGGTTTAATACGAATGGCAACTATTTTGACAGCTATGGTATATAAATATCATTGGCAGTCGTTATTTTTGGATTATAATTACGGGCAGCGTTCATCAAAGTACGGCGATTTTCTATTTATAATGGTAATAGAAAGATATGCGAGTACTTTTTATTTCAAAATTAAAGTTAAACGATTAACTAATTTTTATATCACGGAGATATACTATGAATTATAACATTCGCCGTTGGAACCCAATTTTAATGTCGATTCCAGATATTGGTATTGGAATTATGTGGGGTTCTTTGGGTAATGTGGTAGCATTTTTTGGCTATACTTTTACTAATTCGGCTGCGGATATTGCCAAAATATATTCGGTAGCGGCAATCGTTGGGGTAATTACCCAAATGATTGTTGGCGTACTAAGCGATAAGACCAAACATAAATGGGGTAAGCGCTCGCCATGGTTATTCTGGGGAATGTTGTTAGCTGGAGTCAGCGTTGCAGCGTGGCCATTGGCGCATAGCTTTATGGCGTTTCTGATTTTATCCGGGGTTACTTGTACCTTGGTAAATGTTGCCCAGTGTACTTATTATACCATGGTAATGGAAGTGGTTGATGCCGATCAGGTTGGTTATGCTAATACGCTAGCCCGGACTACTGCCACGCTTGGTGGATTGTTGATTGGCGCTTTAGCTGGCTTTATGTGGGATAGTGCTCATCCGGAGCATACTTTCTTTGTTATGGCTGCATTGATGGCGCTATCGACAATTCTGGTTGTTCCGCTGATGGTCAAAGAACGTCCGGAAAATTATACCCAGACCGAATCATTTCGCTTTTCACTGGATTTTCTGACTAATAAAGAAGTAATGAAGTTATTTGTAATTACATTTTTATACTTTGCCTCTGGTACTGCCACTGGGCAGATGGCAACCTCCATTTTTGCTAAAACTTACGGTTTTAGTGAGCATACCATTGGGCGGATGGGGATGTTCCAATCTATCGCCAGCTTGACATTTGGTTTTACCGCGTTCAAATTGATTGATGTTTTCAATCGTAAATATATTTTCATGTTCTCTGCTTTGGGCTTATGTCTTGCTGATTTGGTATTGTTATTCTTCCTGCATAAAGGTGCCAGTGAATGGACGTTATATATCTGGACTTTAGCATGGGGGTTATTCTTTATTGGCGGTAATATCTGTATGTACACCGTTTTATCGATGGTTGCACCCAAAGCTAAACTTGGCGAGTATATGGGCTTATTGAACTTATTTATCGCCTTACCACAGTTCCTATTCTCCAATATCTATGGATATATCATTGATGCCGGTCACGCAACGTGGGTAATCCCAATGGCGGTACTTTGGTATGGTTTGGCATTCTTGTTAACCATGACTATGAAATTGCCGCACCCTAAAGATTTAATAAAATAAAGTTATTTCTCCTCTCCAGGAAAATCATTGTTGGTATCCGGGAGTTTTTTATAGTTACCATGCGTATGGAGTCATAGGCTAAGCGAAAGGAACTCTTAAATTATGTCTAAATTATTACAAATTATAGAAACCAAAAAGGATTCAGTACTGCCATTTCAGCAAAAACCAGCGGTTGCTTTTTCTGATGATAGTAGCGAAATTGAGATGTATTTGCTGATAAATTATCCGGCAATTCAATATCAGGAAATTAAAGGCTTCGGTGGGGCGTTTACCCAAGCCTCGGCGCATAATTATTATGCGATGAATGAAACCAATCGTGCCAAGATTCTGGCGGCTTATTTTAGCGTTGAAGGCTTAAATTATTCGGTTGGTCGAACCCATATCGGTAGTTGTGATTTTTCTTTTGGTAATCATAATTATGCAGCGGAATTTGATCCACAATTAGCAAATTTTTCAATAGATTGCGACCGTGATTTATTATTGCCATTTATAAAAGAATGCCTTAATTATCGGGCGCAGAAAATGACGCTGATGGCTTCCCCGTGGAGTCCGCCGGCATGGATGAAAACTAATAATCACTTATTGCAAGGCGGTAAATTAAAGCCGGAATTTTATGCCAGTTATGCCGACTATTTTATCAAATATTTAGAGGCGTATCAGGCAGAGGGAATTACCATCGACTTAATTAGTATTCAAAATGAGCCTAAGGCCGTGCAAAAATGGGAATCCTGCATTTACACCGCCGAAGATGAAAAAATCTTTATCCGTGATTATCTTTATCCGGCGCTTTTAAAAGCCGGGCTAAGCAGTGCCAAAATTGTGATTTGGGATCATAATAAAGAACGGGCTTTTGAACGCGCGGCGCATATTTTGGCGGATCCACGAGCCAACCTGGCAGTGTATGGAATTGGCGTTCATTGGTATTCTGGCGATCATTTTGATAATTTACGCCTGTGTAAAGAATTTTTCCCGGATAAAGAACTAATTTTCACCGAAGGCTGCGTTGAGTTATCTTTGGGGGCACCAACCAATGCCGGTGGTAATGAACAGGTGGTGGTAAGCCAGTCACCGTGGGAATTTGGTGAAAAATATGCTTATGACATGATTGGTAATATCAATGCCGGATTATCCACCTATATCGACTGGAATTTGCTCTTGGATGATAAAGGCGGTCCCAATCATGTCGGCAATTTCTGTAGTGCGCCGATTATCTGTGATGCCAAGAATCAGGAAATTATTTTCCAACCCTCTTATTATTTTATTGGGCATTTCAGTAAATTTGTGCCGGTTGGTTCACGACGGATTGCCCATAGTTCCTATACCGGCAAATTAGCGACGGTTAGTTTTTTAACACCAGCGGGTAAAGTGGTGACGGTAATATTAAATTCGACTGAGCAGGATATTTTGGTAAATTACAAAGATATGCATTCAAGTAAAATAGCATCGGTTACGATCAGTGCTAAATCAATAACCACCTTAATTTATGAATTGGACGATTAAAATGTTAGAGTTTGGCAAAGAATTTATTTGGGGCGCCGCAACTGCGAGCTACCAAATTGAGGGTGCGACCAATGAGGATGGACGTGGACAATCGGTTTGGGATACCTTTGCCCGCCAACCGGGACGAGTGGTAAATAATGATGATGGCTTAATTGCCTGTGATCATTACCATCGTTATAAAGAAGATGTCGCAATGATGAAAGAATTGGGGATTGATGCTTATCGTTTTTCCTTAGCGTGGCCGCGGATTATGCCAACTGGTGAAGGTGCTATTAATGAGAAAGGGCTGGCATTTTATGATCGCCTGATTGACGAGTTGCTGGCTAAGGATATTACGCCGTGGATTACGTTATTTCATTGGGATTTACCGCAGGCATTGCAAGATAACTATGGCGGCTGGCAAAGTAAGGAAGTTAGTCAGCGGTTTGCCGACTATGCCAAGGTGGTGGTCGAGCGTTATTCGGATCGGGTGAAAAATTGGTTTACCATCAATGAAATCCGTTGTTTTACCACTTTTGCCCATCGCGAGGGCTTTCATGCACCAGGCGGAATTTTGCCGGAAAAAATGGTTAATCAAACCATCCATAATGCGCTGTTGGGACACGGTTTGGCGGTGCAGGCAATTCGCAGTGCCAGCAAACAAGCGGCAAATATTGGCTTGGTAGAAAATCTTGATACTTATTGGCCGGTGATTGATACCACGGAAAATATTGCTGCAGCCAAACAGGCATGGTTGTTAGCCAATGATGCGATTTTATTGCCGGCATTGCGTGGTGGTTATCGCGATGAATATCTGGAACTATTGGGCGCCGACCAACCGGATTTTACCGCTGAAGAAATGAAAGTTATTGGAACGCCGTGTGATTTTATCGGCTATAACTATTATTCGGGAATTCCAGTCCGCGCTAATCCACAAAGTGAAGTCAAATTGCATGGTAAAACCTTAACCAATCCTGGCTTTGAGTGTCTGCCATTTAGCAGTGATTATCCGAAAACCGATATGACCTGGCCGATTACGCCCAAAGCAATCTATTATGCACTGAAATTCACGCAGGAAGAATTTGCCGGTTTGCCAATTTATATCACTGAAAATGGCATGGCTGCTGCCGATATTGAACAGAAAAATGGTGAGGTGCTGGATTTGAGTCGTGCCGAATATTTGCGGACTCATTTGGAAATTATTAACCGTGCGCGTAAAGAAGGTGCTAATCTCAAAGGCTATTTTGTCTGGTCATTAATGGATAATTATGAGTGGTCATTGGGTTACAGCAAGCGCTTTGGAATTTATCGGGTGAATTACACCACCCAAGAGCGCAAATTAAAATATAGCGGCGAATTTTATCGGCAGGTGATAACAAATCATCGTTAAAGCTTAAACTCTTCGTTTTTGGGGGTCAGAACCAGAAACGAAGAGTTTTTAATACTCCGCATAAATTCTGACGGTCAGTCATGATTGATGATTTGAAACCATTCTCGTGGCGGCTATTTGCAAAGTTTATTCAGCTTTGGCTATTTCGCGAATCATCTGCATTTCATCAATCACTTCGTCAGTATTGTCATTTTGAACCAAGCTGGATTTAACAATTTTCTTGAACAAGGCGGCGGGAATCCCATAAGTTTCTTTGACAAATTGTTCAATTTCACGACTATCGCGTTTAAGCTGTTCCATTGACTTGAGATTAGTTGCGTATTCATCGACCGATTTGCGAATTTTTTTCAAAGTTTCTTTATCGTTATATATTGCGCGTAATAGTTCTGCTGTTTTCATATTCAACGTTCTTTCAATAAAAAAGCCATTCATTAAACCAAAGGCACGGATTAAACCATGCTTCTAGTTAAATTGTCAATAATTTTCAATTGATTTACGGTCTTTGTTTGTGGCTAACATCCTAAAATAAAATGATATTATTTGAGTATAATTCTACTAATCACTATCCCGCTATGGCGGTTATTTAATGACCACGGGGATTAAGCTAATTTTGCTGTTGTTGGGTTATCCTAACGCGGTATAATATTGCTTTTATAGGATTTATATGCGCATACTGGGACTTGATCCGGGTTTGAGAAATACCGGATTTGGGATTATTGAAGAAATTTCCCGCCATGAGTATCGCTATGTCGCATCGGGGGTTATAAAAACCATTGCTGGCGATCCACTACCAGCGCGGCTAAAAACTATTTTAACCGGAATCAGCGAAATTATCGCTACCTACCGTCCGGATGTAGCGAGTGTTGAAAAAGTGTTTGTTAATAGCAACCCGGCATCGACTTTGCTATTAGGGCAGGCGCGCGGGGTGGCAATTGCTGCTTGCGTATTACAGGAACTGGAAGTCAGTGAATATACCGCATTGCAAATCAAGCAATCGGTGGTTGGTTATGGGCATGCGGAAAAAGATCAGTTACAGAAAATGGTTTGTTATTTACTTAATCTTTCGGCGGCACCGCAAGCCGATGCGGCTGATGCTTTAGCATGTGCTTTAACTCATGTCCATTATGCAAAATTGGCGCAAACCTTTAATATGTCCACCGTTAAAGGCGGACGGATACGTAACCGGTGATAATAATTGAGAGGGAGTAAGGGTGGGTACCAGTAGTTTACTGTTGATTCTGAGTATTGCGTTGATAATATCCTTTTTTTATAATAATATTCAACGGCGTTTTAATATCTCGGCGGTGATTTTATTACTAATTAGTGGTGTGGCTTTACAGTTCGTTGTCCGACGTTATTTTGGTAATGTTGAGCTGCCGTCAAGCATGTTGCCGATATTTGGCACGTTGGGATTGCTGATTATTGTTCTAGAAGCTGTGTTGGATATGGATATCAATCGCGAGAATTATCGGCTATATATCAAAGCCGCGGCGATTGCGACGGTAATTGTTTGTGGCAGTTGTCTGGTTATTGCCTATGGTTTTATGCGGGCATATAGCTTTTTGTCACCGGTGGCAGCGATCGTTTATGCCTTGCCATTGAGTATTGTCAGTAGCGCAATTGTTATCCCGAGTCTAAAAAATCTGACTAGCGAATTTCGTGATTTGATCATATTAGAATCGGTCTTTTCAGATATTATCGGAATTTTACTGTTTAATTTTTTTGTAATGGCGGAATTTAATAGCGTCTCTTCGATTGGGCTATTTGGTATAAATTTTGCACTGATGGTAGTTATTTCGCTGGTTACAACGATTATACTGGGAATAGTTTTAAGTAATTTACATAGCAAGAATCAACACGTGTTTATTTTGGCAATTTTGGTTTTTGTTTATACCGTGGCTAAACATTTCCATTTATCATCGCTGATTCTTATTTTGGTATTTGGATTATTTCTGCGCAATTTACCGCAGCTTATGTCAACCAAAATCGGGGTTCGCTGGTTTGGCAAATTTCTTAATCCGGGAAATATCCGTACCAACCTGAGCAAGATGAATGAATTTATTGATGAAATTGGTTTTATTATTCGAACGTTCTTTTTCATTTTGTTGGGGTATTCAATCAATTTGGCGGCTTTAGGTGACCTACGGGTTATTTTGCTCGGGGTTATGATTGCGATTGCGATTTATGCCGTTCGCTGGTTGGTATTTTTACCATTTCCCAAAGCTAAGGATCGCTTATTGGGGATTGCCGCTGCGCCACGCGGGCTAATTACGGTATTATTGTTTTTTCAGCTTCCTGAGAAATTTAGTAGTAAATACTTCGATGGTGGTGTGATTTTCTTTGTGGTAATAATTACCAGTGTGGTTATGTCATATGCATTAGTTCATAATAAGTATAAGAAAGATCAATAACATGAGATTTGAGTCTCTGAAAAAAGAGTTTAGCTGGCAATTTCTGGCTTTATGTGTGGTAGTAGGGGTTATTAGTGCGGCATTTACCGAACTGGTAAATTTGGCCACGTGGTTTTGTCATAGAATGTATTCATTTGGCGGCTGGGTAACCTATATTTATATTCCGCTGATGATTACCGCAACAGTTTATCTGCTAAAAAAATACTTTCCCTATGCCGATGGCAGCGGCTTACCGCAAGGATATGCGGTTGATGTATTTGACAGCGAACGCTTAAATAATACTTATTCACTAAGGTCGATGGTTGGGAAATTATTATTGACTTTTATGAGTATCGCTGGCGGTGCATCACTGGGAAAAGAAGGTCCAACTATTCAGGTTTGTTCATCATTATTTGCCCAATTACGCAATCTTAGTGATGGTCGGCGGCGGATGTTAATTAAACTCGGTGCCGGGGTCGGGGTAGCCGCAGCATTTAATACTCCGGTTGGCGGGATGGTGTTTGTAATTGAAGAGTATCTTAAGAAGATCAACCCGCATGTTGCGACTATTTTGGTGGCGGCGACCGGAATTGCGGTAACTGTTGCCGATTTATGTTCCTGGAGTAATACGCCGTATCTGGGATTTATCAATCAGGAATTATTGCACCCGAGTTTTGGTATTCTATTATGCGCGTTATTGATTGGCTTGGTTAGTGGATTAGCGGGGGCGTTGTTTACCAAATTAGTGGTATTTGTCACCGTTGATAAAAACTGGATTGTCAACCGCTGGCGCAAACAACATTATTTGGTAAATGCTGCTTGTTGTGGACTATTAATTGCCTTTATTGGGCATTTGACCGGTGGGTTATCATTTGGCAATGGTAGTGAAACTACCCGTCAATTTTTGGATAGCGGAACCAATGCCCCCTGGCATTATGCACTGGGCAAGTTTAGTGGTGCCTTAGCCTCAGTAGCAGCTGGTGCTCCGGGTGGTTATTTCTCGACGGCACTCTCAATTGGTGCCGGAATTGGTGATTTACTGCATCATTTGATTAGCGATTTTCCCTTAGCGCAGTTTTATCTACTTGGGATGGCGGCTTTTTTGGCGGCGATTACCCAGGCTCCGATTACCGCGGTGGCAATGGTGGTTGAAATGAGTAATTCCAGCCAGTTTAGCTTACCGATTTTATGTGCGGCCTTTTTGGGCAGTTTAATTGCCGAACAATTTGGCGATAGCGTTTATCATCAACAAGTCTTAAACTATGTCGATAAAAGTCGCTATCAGGAAACGCTTTAACTTTTGATGATTCAATAATGATTTTGTAATAACTTATCGCTAAAAATATTTTTTATGGAGCACGCCTATGACTACTCACAACAACGAATATAATGCGGTGGCCAAAACCTTACATTGGTTACTCGCAATTTTGATTTGTGCCGAATGGATGGTCGGAGCAACCTTGGATACCACCAGCTGGTATTGGCTGCATTTTCAAACTGGTGCTTTGATTTTGGTGCTGGTGGTCGCACGGATTGTATGGAAAGTGGTTGCTGGACACCCGCCTATGGATGATAGTTTGACGGCACTAAATAAACTCGGTGCAACCTTGGGGCACTCGGTGTTGTATCTTTTGATGCTGTTTGTTCCAGTCTTAGGCTTGGTATTGGTTTTCACCCATGGCGAACCTGTTTCTTTATTGGGAATTCCGTTTCCGGCTTTTGTTGATCAGCCATGGCCGCACGCTACCCGCCATTTGATAAAAGAAGTGCATGAAGCTGGTGCGTTTGGGCTGGTAATGCTCGCGATTGCCCATGGACTGGTTGCAATTGTCCATTATATTCGTCATAAAAGCATACTAGGACGGATGGTGCCGCGCTGTATTATGAATTTAATTGAGAAAAAATAATTGCATGGAACATCATAAAACCAATTTATTGCGTTCATTGTTAAGTGTTAGCGGGTTAACTTTTTTTTCACGGATACTGGGTTTTGTCCGCGATATGATTGTGGCGCGCTATTTTGGTGCCAGTGCTGCCACTGACGCTTTTAACGTGGCATTAAAATTACCTAATCTGTTACGGCGGATTTTTGCCGAAGGGGCATTTTCGCAAGCCTTTGTACCGGTTTTAGCCGAATATAAAAATACCCGCAGTGTCAGTGAAACCCATGCCTTTATCGCTTCGGTTACCGGGATTCTCTCACTGGTATTATTGGCTGTCACTATTCTTGGAATGATCTTTGCTTCGGGGGTGATTTTGATTACCGCGCCGGGTTTTACCACTGATCCGGCTAAATTTGCCTTGACCGTCGATATGCTGCGGATTACTTTTCCATATATTTTGCTGATTTCAATCGCCTCATTAATGGGCGGGGTACTAAATACCTGGGGCTGGTTTTCGATTCCATCGTTCGTGCCAACCTTGCTAAATATTAGCTACATCATATTTATTCTGTTATTCCGTCATTATTTCCATCCACCAATTATGACGATGGCATGGGCAACCTTTGTTGGCGGGGTGTTCCAATTGGCGTTTCAGATTCCGTTTTTGAAAAAAGTCGGGATGTTGGTGCGTCCGCGGCTGGATTGGCATAATCCAGCGGTAATGCGGGTGTTGAAATTAATGGGGCCGGCGATTTTTGCGGTCTCAATTGCCCAGATTAGTCTGGTAATCAATACCATTTATGCTTCATTTTTGCCAACCGGTAGTATTTCATGGATGTATTATGCCGATCGCCTGATGGAATTTCCCTCGGCATTATTGGGGGTGTCGTTGGGTACGATTTTATTACCGAGTTTATCCAAGCATGCCAGTGCTAAAAATCATGAAGGCTTTTCACAGCTCTTGGATTGGGGTTTGCGGCTGTGTTTGCTACTGGCATTACCGGCGGCAATTGGTCTTGGGATTCTTGCCAAACCACTGGCGATGACCTTATTTATGCGCGGTAAATTTACCGAATTTGATGCAACCATGACTAGCTATGCTTTGATGGCATATTCGGTTGGATTATTGGGAATTATCATGGTCAAGGTTTTGGCACCGGGATTTTATGCCAATCAGGATATTAAAACTCCGGTTAAAATTGCAATTTTTGTTTTGATTTGTACCCAATTAATGAATCTGGTATTTATCGGACCGTTAAAACATGCCGGATTATCGTTATCGATTGGGCTTAGCGCTTGTATCAATGCTAGTTGTTTATGTTATTTTTTGATTAAAAAGAATCTGTATCACCCTGAGGCTGGCTGGCGCTCATTCTTGTTGCGCTTATTTATTGCGATAGTAATTATGGGTGGAGCAATGGTCGCGGCACTATATTTCTTACCGTTGACTTTTAGCGGACATTTACTATGGCGGGTTATCTCGCTGGCGGTAGTGATTATTATCGGCGTGGTTGGTTATTTTGGTGGTTTATTTATGATGGGATTCCGAATACGCGATTTTAGTTATCGCGATCATATTTGATTATTAGAGCCCTATGATAATGATTTACGTACTAAGTTATTGATTTAAGCAAAATATTTTCTCAGAGGGAGAAAATTTATGGACAAGCCATGGTTAAAGGATTATAAAGCGGGAATTCCGGCAGAAATTGCGCCGGTCTATGAAACAGTGGTTGATTTATTTGCCGATTCCTGCCGGCGTTATGCCAGCAAAAAAGCACTTACCTGCCATGGTGTTAGTTTGAGCTTTGCCGAAGTTCACCAGCGGGTTATCAATGTTGCGGCAGGATTGGCGGCTCTGGGTGTCAGTAAGGGCGATCGGGTTGCGATTATACTGCCCAATTCGTTGCAATATCCAATTACGATGTTTGCAGTATTATTACTGGGAGCGGTGGTAGTAAATGTCAATCCGCTATATACTGTTGATGAAATGCAGTATATCATGGAAGATGCCGAACCCAAAGTAGTGGTTTGTCTAGATATGTTTGCCGCTAAACTAAATGCTTGTGCCGGAAAATTTGGTATTCAGCAGATTGTTATCAGCCATTTTGCCGATCCGTATCCGGTGTTTAAGCGGACGCTAATCGGGTTTTATTTGCGCTATTTGGCACGGATAAATCCCCATCTGACCTATTCAGCCAAAAAATGGCGCGATTTATTTAATTTTCGTTCAGCGCATGGTAGTTATCCGCGAATTACTCTCGAAGATGTTGCCTTTATTCAATATACCGGCGCAACTACCGGGCGACCAAAAGGCGCGATTTTGACGCATGGCAATATGAGTAGCAATATTCATCAGGTTAATGCCATAATCGATGTTCAAGTTACCAACTGGGATGAGCAAATCTTATTATGCGCTTTGCCGCTTTATCATATCTTTTCATTACATTCCAATTTATTCACGCCATTTTTCCATGGTGCCGAAACGATTATGGTTCCCAATGCGCGGAATATTAAATCGTTGGTACGCTTGATGAATAAAACCCAATTCAGTGTCTTCAATTCTCTGGATAGTCTGTATCATAAATTATTGGAAAATGACGAATTTACCAAGATGAATCATGATAGCTATAAATACGGTATTTGTGGCGGCATGCCGCTGCGTGAGTCAGTTGCGGCACAGTGGACAAAACTAACCGGAGTAATTCCGGTCAATTGCTATGGGATGACTGAGGCCTGTCCGTGTATTTCCATGAGCTATTTTGATGAACCCTATAATGGTAGTGCCGGATTTCCAGCGCCATCAACAGAAATATCAATTCGTCAATTAGATGATATTAATCAATTGCAAACGGTTGGTGAAGCTGGCGCAATTGTCGTTCGCGGTCCGCAATTTGCCAAGGGTTATTGGAAAAAAACCGAACAAACTAAACAAGCTTTTACCGATGATGGTTGGTTGATTACCGGTGATGTTGGTTATTTTAATGATAAAAATCAACTGGTAATCAGCGGTCGCAGCAGTGAAATGGTTATTGTCTCGGGCTTTAATGTCTATCCGGCGGAAGTTGAACGAGTGTTGGATCAATTATCCGCGATTCGTGAAGCCAGTGTGGTTGGACGAGCTAATGAAGATACCGGCGAAGAAGTTGTTGCCTGTATCGTTTTTCATACCGGACAAACGCTTCCAACCAATGAAATTATTTTGCATTGCCGCAAATTATTGAGTAAATATAAAGTGCCGCATAGCATTTATATCTTGCCGGAACTGCCCAAAACACTGGTTGGTAAGGTCGACAAGAAAATATTGCAGGAACGCTTAAATTCCGGAGAATATCAACTGTGCTAGAATATCAGAGCATTAAGACCGCTAGTGGACAAACCGGTTTTTGTAAACTTGGGAGCGGACCGGCATTGATTTTGGCAGTCGGTTATTCCGGGACATTATTTCATTGGAACCGCGATTTCGTTTACGAATTAGCGCGGCATTTTACCGTCTATCTACCGGATAACCGCAAAATCGGACTGTCCGATTCAACTAATCCGGCTTCGATGCTTGGCTTGGCGCAGGATTTGGTTGATTTTATTCAGGCTTTGCAACTGGATAAACCATATCTGTTTGGCTGGTCGATGGGTGGGGTTATTACCCAGACGGTTTTACGCCATTTTCCGGAAATTCTTGGTGGGGTTGTATTATTGGCGACCATTCCGCATGCGACTTATACCAATCGTGAATTTTTGCAGTTGGTTGCCAATGCCGGAAATATGCCGGGCAACCATTTTCGCGAACAGTTGTACGGGATGTTCTTTTCCGAAAATCCGCGCGCCGAACTAAAACAATTCATTACTAATTCGGCATTGCCGATTGCTGATTACAGCTACCGGTTTACTGATGAAGCGCGCGCACTACAGGATTATGCGGTAATAACATGGGAGGGTATGGATGAACAGTTACTGTCCCGGATTAATGTGCCGGCATTGATTTTATGGGCGCGGGATGATTTGGTAGTTGGTGCTGAAGCCAGTCAGTTATTGGCAAATTTTATTCCCGATGCTAAATTGATCGTGTATCCGCGGGGTGGGCATTTCTTTTTGCATAAAAATCCGGTTGCCACCGCTCGCGATATTATAAATTATTTTCTTTAAGCGCTGATCTAGCGTTATATGATGTAAACGGGTGTAGCAGCAGGTATTACTTGCTAAAAACCTGTTTTTTCAGGAGATGTAAACATTATGGAAAAACAAATTATTCTGGTGGCAGCCGATGGCAGCAAGCAGCCGGTTGCGGTTAGTAAATATCAAATTAATTATGATAATGGGACTGGATTCAGTATTGAATTCGGTACGGCATGGAATCATGAAGAGATACTCTTGCGCGCATTGAACCATAGCAATGATACAGAGATTGGGGTTAGTTTGTTAGCGCGTCCATTTGCAGCAAATACGGTTTATATTAAGCCCCTTGGTTTAGCGCAGGATGATGCGTTATTGGTAAAAGAAGTTGCGCGCGCCAGCGAGTTACCACAAGTATTTGCCGTCGGAATTGCTGGTGATTTGACGCCGATTGCAATTAGCCAAATTATTGCAATTTACGAAAATGGCATGGCGGTAACCATCAATATTCCAACTACAAAATTTCCGCTGTTGGCAATTGAGGAAGTTGGGATTGAAGCGCAGGTGCTGGCAGTCGGTGATGCCAAATCTGAGAAATTGGTGCGGCTGACGCTGGAACTTCAGGCGGCAAATTTGCTGAGCTTGAAGCCTGCGGTGTGGGAGCCTAAATTTGCCTGTCATACCGGTCGTTGCAATTTTGATTAATGTTGGTATATGTCAGTTTGGTTATTGTGAACCTGATTTGATATCTGAATGAAGTAGCTTGAATTTAATCTGAAGAAAGAGGTGGTTATGGAAAAATTATTGGCAATTAGTCCGTTGGACGGTCGTTATGCGCAACAATTAACTGCGTTGCAACCGCTGGTTTCCGAATTTGGTTTAATTAAAAATCGGGTAAAAGTTGAGATTGAATGGTTTAAATTTTTATTTAGCAAACCAGAATTAGGCTTGCCGACATTAAATGCGGCAGAGATTTCCATTTTGGATGAGATTGTGGCTAATTTTTCGCCTGCCGCTGCCGCGCGGATTAAGGAGATCGAAGCAACCACCAATCACGATGTTAAAGCAGTAGAATATTACATCAAAGAACAGATTGCCAGTCATGAACGCTTGAATGATTATCGCGAATTTATCCATTTTGCCTGTACTTCCGAAGATATCAATAATACCAGCTATGCCTTGATGTTAAAAGAAAGTATTGGTGAGGTAGTTTTGCCGCGCTTGAATAATTTACAGGAAGCGTTAATTAAATTGGCGCAAGATACTAAACATGTCCCGTTAATGGCGCGCACTCACGGACAGCCAGCAACGCCAACTACCGTCGGTAAAGAAATTTATAATTTTGTCCATCGGTTGGGACGACAGATTAAGCAATTACAGCAGCAGGAATTTTTAGCCAAAATGAATGGTGCAGTGGGTAACTATAATGCCCATCTGGCGGCGTATCCGGAAGTGGCATGGGATAAGCTTAGTCAGGAATTTATTGAAAGAAATCTGGGTCTAACTTTTAATCCGTTTACCATTCAAATTGAACCGCATGATTATCAGGCGGAAATTTACGATAGTTTACGACGGATTAATACCATTTTGATTGATTTTGCCCGCGATATCTGGGGATATATCAGTCTCAATTACTTCAAACAAAAAGTTAAAGCCGGTGAAATCGGCAGTTCTACCATGCCGCATAAAGTTAATCCAATCGATTTTGAAAATGCCGAGGGAAATTTGGGTTTGGCGAATGCCATTTTGGGTTTTCTGGCGGAAAAATTGCCGTTGTCGCGGTTTCAGCGTGATTTAACTGATTCCACGGTACAACGAAATATTGGGGTTGGCTTGGGGTATTTGGTTTTGGCATTGTCTTCACTGACTAAAGGGATAACTAAGCTCGAATTAAATCCGGCAACCATCGCCGCTGATCTGGATAATAACTGGGAATTGCTAGCCGAACCAATTCAAACCGTGATGCGCAAGTACCGGATTGATAATGCTTATGAACTCCTGAAAGATTTAACCCGCGGTAAAAAAGTTACCGCCGAATCATTGCGGGAGTTTATTCGGGGTTTGCCGCTGCCGGAAGATGAAGTTGCCCGCTTGCTTACGATGACCCCAGCGAATTATATTGGTCTGGCGGATAGATTGTTTTAAAGTAAAGGTAATTGATTTACAATAAATTTGCAAATTGCGATAATTTGCAAGTATAATCCCAACATATATTTATAGGACAATTATCATGGGGTTTGTATCAATAAGATTGCCGGAAGAATTCATCAGTGAAACCAAAGATTTTGCGGAAAAAGATTATCGGACGGTTCCACAACAAATTATGTATTGGGCGGAATTGGGTAAGCAACAGGAATTACGCAATTGGCAAATTGAGAAAATGCGGATGGGATTACAGCAGGCTCAGAATGGCTATATAGCATCGGAAGATGATGTTTCAAGAGTTTTTAATAAATGCAAAAAATAATTTGGACTCTCGAGGCATTGAATGACTTTGAGGATTATATTGATTGGTATTTAGAAAATGCCAATGAGTCCGTAGCTGCAAATTTTATTACTAGCATTGAAAACACCCTAACTAACATCCTTGAGAATAACTATATCTCGCGAATGGTTAATGAAATCCCTGAATTAAGGGAATATGTTGTCCAACAATTCCCATTTTTAATTTCCTATTGGATAAAAGATCAGAGCGAAATAGTTATTACCGCTTTTCTACATCAAAAAATGAAAAAATAGTTTCCAGCTAGGCTGGCAACAATGAAGGATTTTCTATGCAATGGCTGAAATTATTAAAAAACCGCGAATTGGTGCAATGCGGATTATTAATTGATGGGCAATGGTTAAGCGCTAAGCGGGAGACCTTTCCAGTTACCAATCCTGCGACTGGGGAAGTATTGGCAAATGTTGCCAAAGCCACACCAGATGATTTGGCTCACAGCGTGGAGAGCAGCTCTCGGGCTTTTGTACAATGGAAAAAACTAACTGCCAAAGAACGCAGTAAATTGTTGCGTCGCTGGTATGATTTGCTGGTAGCCAATGCCGATGATCTGGCAACTATTCTGACATTGGAGCAGGGCAAACCATTAGCCGAGGCTAAAGGCGAAATTCTTTACGGTGCGGCCTATCTCGAATGGTACAGCGAGGAAGCACGGCGCTTGGATGGTACACTAATTGATAGTAATAATCCCAATCAGCGAATATTGGTAAAATCTGAGCCGGTTGGCGTGTGTGCCGCAATAACCCCATGGAATTTTCCCAATGCCATGTTGGCGCGCAAAGTTGCACCGGCATTAGCTGCCGGTTGTACCATGATTGCCAAACCGGCTAGTCTAACCCCGCTCTCGGCAAATGCCGTGGCATATCTGGCTTTGGCGGCAGGTGTTCCGGCTGGGGTGTTCAATATTATCCATGGACATAGTGGTAAAATTGGTGAATTTCTATGCCAGCACCAGGCGGTTCGTAAATTATCTTTTACCGGTTCGACCGAGGTTGGTATCTGGCTTTATCAGAATTGTGCCAATAGCATGAAAAAATTGTCGCTGGAATTGGGTGGGAATGCGCCATTGATTGTGTTTGATGATGCCGATCTGGATGTCGCTATAACCGGAATTATGCACAGCAAATTCAGGAATAGCGGGCAAACCTGTGTCTGTTCCAATCGGATTTTTGTTCATCATTCGATTAAAGATCGGTTGCTGCCACGCGTGCAGAAAGAAATTGATAAGCTCACAGTCGGTAATGGATTGGAAGCGGGAATCAGCAATGGACCATTGATTGATCACAATGCGCTGATTCATGTTACTAGCTTGGTTGCCGATGCGTTAAATAATGGAGCACAGTTACTCTGTGGTGGTAAGGCGTTAACCCAAACCGGCGAATTATTTTATGCACCAACCTTGCTGGATTGTCCGCACGATGATCTGCGAATCTTTAAGGAAGAAATTTTCGGGCCGATTCTGGCGGTTTATACCTTTGATAGTGACGAAGAAGTGATTAAATTGGCAAATAAAACCCCTTATGGTCTGGCGAGTTATCTGTTTAGCCGCGATATCGGGCGAATTTTTCGGATTGCCGAAGCGCTGGAATACGGCATGGTTGGCGTTAACAGCGGTTTGATTTCGGCAGAAAATGTCCCATTTGGCGGCGTGAAAATGTCGGGTCTTGGGCGCGAGGGCTCGCATGCCGGAATCAGTGAGTATCTTAGTCAAAAATATATTTGTTTGAATTTATAAAAAAGCGGGTGGTGCCGGATATTAATATTCGGTGGATATTTGAGTATTAGAATATTTTTCAGGAGTTATTATGAAAAAATTATTGTTAGCCATCTTGGCTGGCTCAGTTGGCTATGCCGTTGCCTGCACCACGTTTGCGTCCTTTAATGGTGCGGATAATAGCGTGGTAATGGCAAAAAATCGCGATAATCGTCCCGACCATCAAGTGATTGAGGTGGTGAGCACTCCCGGTAAATTCAAATATCTGGCTTTATCGCGTAAGGATGTTCCGGATTTTGTTTCTGCGGGAATTAATGAAAAAAATCTGGCAGTATTTAATGAAGTAACCGTTGAATATTCCGCTCAGGCAAAGGGCGGGATTGCGGATGATTTCAGCCGCGATATTCTGCAAAATTATTCGACTGCTAAAGCGGTAATTGCGGATATTCCCAAATTAATTGCTAAATTTCCGGACCCGGTATTTTATCAGGTTGCCGATGCTAAAAACATTCTCTCAATTGAAGTTGCGCCCAATCACAAATACAGCTATAAGTTGATTGATCGCGGAACTATGGCGCATACCAATAACTATTTAAGTGCTGAATTAATCAAAAACTATCCGTATAGCGATGCTGAAAATGCGCGCTTACTTGGCAGCAGCACCCGCTTAAATCGTGCGAGTTATCTGGTTAGTCACGAATCGGCACCGGATTTGGCGAAATTGCAGCAAATTGCGCTGGATCATAGTGCGGGTAGCAATGATAGTATTTTCCGTACCGGGGATGGGCATAAACCGAATACCGTCCGCTCATTGGCGTTCTTTGGAGTTGAAATTGTCAAAGATGGTAAAACCCCGAGCAAGGTCAGCAGCTATCTCTATGCCAGCGGTGAACGCTTTGATTATACGTTAACGCCGCAATTTTGGGCACAGTATAGCGAATCGGTAACTTTTTTAGCTGCCGCAGGCAAATAATTACTAGGTAATAAAGAGAGGGAGATAATTTTCTCCCTCAACTAATTTCTGCTTAATTACTATGGTTGTGATTTTTCATAGCAGCGCGCGCTGTTTTCTTTATCCTCATGTTCATGAGTAATTAGCCGCGCGCCACGTTTATCGGTCCAATAATTCCACGCCCAGCGCAACATGATTTGCAGTTTGCTGTCAAAATCAACCAGATACCAGATATGGATAAATACCCAGATTAACCACGCAAAATAACCGGAAAATTCGAGCTTCCATGAGCGGGCTACCGCGGCATTTCTGCCGATTACCGCCATATTACCTTTATCCAGGTATTTGAATGGTTTGTGATTTAATTTTCCAGTTAGCCGATCTTTTACCACCCCACCGATATAGCGCCCTTGCTGCATCGCAACCGGAGCAATTCCCGGCAAAATTTCGCCGTTACTGCCTTTGAGATTGGCAATGTCGCCGGCGATAAATATTTCCGGAAATTTGCTAAGAGATAAGTCTTGGTTAACGAGTATCCGCCCCATCCGATCCTGCTCACTGGCGGTTTTTTGCGCAACAATAGTGGTAAGCGGCGTGGCTTTCATTCCTGCCGCCCATAATACCGTGCGAGTTGTAATTATTCGTTCCTGCTCACCGGATTTTACAATAACTTTATCGCCCTGGATATCGGTTACCATGGTATTGGTGACAATAGTAACGCCCAATTTTTCCAATGCTCGCTTAGCTTGTGCTGATAGCCGTGCCGGATATGGTGGTAAGATGCGCTCAAATCCTTCAATCAGTAAAATTTCTACTTGCTGTGGATCAATATTCCGAAAATCGTGTTTGAGAGTATTATGTGCCAGTTCACCCAAGGAGCCAGCTAATTCGACTCCAGTTGGCCCGCTACCAATAACGACAAAGCGCATTAGCTGATCGCGCAAAACTGGGTCGTGCTCTTGTTCAGCTTGTTCAAATGCCAGAAAAATTCGCTTGCGGATTTCCAGTGAATCTTCGACGGTTTTTAACCCCGGTGCATGTTTTGCCCACTGAAAATTACCGAAATAATTATGGGTTACCCCAGTGGCAATTATCAAATAGTCATAACAAAACTCACCGATATCGCTATAAACGGTCTTATCTGCCGGGCTTATATCGGTTACTTCGGTTTTATAAACCGTGGTGTTTTTCTGTTTGGCTAATACTGCCCGCAACGGTGAGGCAATATCGGCGGGCGATAAACTTCCGGTCGCAATTTGGTATAGCAGCGGTTGGAAAAGATGAAAATTACGCTTATCAAGTAAACTAACCTGAAATTTTGGATCTTTAAATTCAAGAGCAGCCGCCAAACCGGCAAAACCACCACCAACAATAACAATTTTAACGCGATTCTCTGACATGATTTTTCTCCCGTGCATTAATCCGTAATTTTACAGTACTGTGGTTTTTATCGGTCGGTTATCTGCTAAAACAATTACTCCAGTTGATTATTTTTGCTGGCTGAATTGGCTTGTAATTGCTGCAACTGGGCACATAAAGTTTCAATACTCTTGGTGGTTTTGTAGGGGAATTTGTATTCATCCTCTGGTGTCTGCACGACTAAAATATTATAGTGCTTTTTTCCATAACGAGTTTGTTCTGCTCCATAAGTAAAGTACAAATTAACTTCATTGAGTGCAACTTTTTTGCTAATCACCTTGAAACTGAAAGTTGCCAGATAGTTAAAACTTAAATGATCGTGATATAACGTTACCGACGAAATCAGGATGCTGAGACACTTTTTTAGCCCATAAAGAAAAGCGACGAACATCACTAACATTAAGAGCAGTGGTAGGATGACACTGGAATCAATTTCACTCAAAAAATCTTGGAAATTTCCCACAAAGAATAATAAAACCCAGCCGGATAACGCTAGCAAAATAATACAAACCAGCACTGAAAAATACATACCTAGGGTCGTGGTACTTTCAGCAACGACAGTACCTACGCGGTAATTATTTAAATTATCCATCACTATCTCCTTGTGGTTGGTTGATTTAATCCGGTGTAATAACTTTGGCGCTTACATGCTCCAACTAATTATTGGTTTAGATACTTGCATGGTTTGCGGGCATTCAGATAACCCATATCCAGACTAAGAGCCTGCGAAATTGCCTGAATTGACAGATAATTATCTTTGGTCGCCTGATTGGCTGCGGCAGAGTACCAGCGATAGGCTTCACAAGTATCACGAGTAGTACCCAGACCATAGTAATACATTTCTGCCAGATGGTATTGCGAGCTGGGGTTGCCGAGTTTGGCGGCTTGGGCAAAATATTTCATGGCGGTATTGGTGTCTTGTGGAACTAAATGCCAGTTGTCCATATATAACGAACCCAATTTATCCAGCGCGTTCAGATCACCTTTGTTGGCGGCTTTGGTTAACCAATTTATTCCGGCTTGAATTTGTGCTGGAGTTGGTTTGTGCGGAGTCTCTGATTCTGCCCACCCATATAGGATATCCAACCCGAGCTGAAATTCGCCACAGGTAGCGCCTTGTGCCGCCGCCGCTTTAGCCCAAAATTGACTTTTACCCGAGTCCGCGATTAGCACATCTTGATTATTGATATTTATTCCGTCTTTATAATAGTGGGCTAATTCACATTGACTGCCGGCATCGCCAGCTTCTGCGCTGCGTTTAGCGGTTGCAATTTTTTTCTGTGCCTGAGTGATCGCTTTGTGATACCAGTTATTTGATTCTACTGCATACGGATTTGCGGGGTCGTTAGTGACAAATCCGCTATCGTCGTCTAAGCCATACTCATTGTGTACCAATCCGTTATCATCCAAACCAACTGAATAACGCCATGCCATTTCAGTAGTTGCCATCGCAACTCCTTGTGCCGAAGCCTTGCGATACCAAGTTGCTGCGCGCTGTGATTCACTTTCCATCAGCGTCCCATGACCATACATAAAGCCAACAAAATATTCCGCATCAGGATTACCATTTTTCGCGGCTTCCTGATACCAATGGATTGCTTTGGTGAGATTACGCACTCCCAGTCCGTTATAGTACATTTGCGCGAGATATAGTTGGGCTTGAGCGTTACCGGCAATCGCAGATTCCATACAAATTGGAATAGCATTGCTATAGCTATCGAAATAATAAGCTTTGGCACAAGGACTGTTATCAATCTTGACGCTGGCGCAGCTGATAATTGCGGTTGATATTACCGCCAGCCCCAAAAGTTGTGAGTATTTCATCTATTTTCCCCTAAGTATAAAATTATGTTATTTGATGTTACATACACCTCTTATTTTTTAGTGCTAAATTCTTTATCAAGCGTAACATCAGTTACTAACATAATTTTACCACCGCTAATTTGTTAAAAAGCAGTGTGTTTATTACTGGGTAGGTGATTTTATTTGACTAAAATAGGAGTGCGGGTTATAATGCGCTGTAGTAACCAATTAGCACTGGTCGATTAATTAATGCGGGCTAATTGGGTAAAAAGATAGTCTTATTTTACACAAGTGAAACTGTATGAAAAAAATACTTACCCTTTATACCGGCGGAACGATAGGGATGAATTATACCGAGCACGGATTACAACCAATTCCGGGTTTATTTCGTGAGCAGATAAACCAATTGGAACCGGATAAAAATGTTCATGTCGATTTGATCGAATATGAACAACTAATTGACTCTTCGGATGTTCGGCTGGAACATTGGCAACGGATGATTAAAGATATTTCAGATAATTATGAACACTACGATGGCTTTATTATTATTCACGGTACCGATACCATGGCCTATACCGCCAGTATTTTGGCGTTTGCCCTACGTGGTTTGGATAAACCGGTAATTTTAACCGGCTCGCAGTTGCCATTGATTCACCGGCGCAGTGATGGCTGGAGTAATTTGATGGATGCATTATTTGCCGCCTGTCGTGAAGATTTAAATGAGGTGGCAATCGCCTTTAACCACAAGCTTCTGCGTGGCTGCCGTGCGCAAAAGGTCAGTACCTATCGCTTTTTTGGCTTTGATTCGGTGGATGAAGAACCATTGGCGGAATTTGGGATAAATATCAATTGGTTTACCAAACGCTGGCTGAAAGCTACGCGTTTTAGTTTTGCTCCGGTAATACCGCACCCGGCGAAAATTCTGGATTTAAGCATGCGCCCCGGATATACCACCGACTTTATTGCCGAAACCTTGCATAGTGCTGAACTGGATGCCGTGGTTTTACAAACTTATGGCAGCGGAAATATCCCGATCCATAATAAGAAATTGGTCAGCGGGCTTAAAGCGGCGGTTGAACGTGGTACGATTATTGTCAATATTACCCAAGTGATTGAGGGGCGGGTTAGTAATGATTACGCCAGCAGTGCCTTGCATGACTTGGGAATTGTTAGCGGTTGTGACATGACTATTGAAGCAGCCTTGGCAAAATTACAAGTTCTATTGTCGTGCAAAATGAGTAAAAATAATATAAAAGCGGCAATGAGTGAAAATTTAGTTGGGGAGTTATCTGAGAATTAGGAAGAAATGGCGCCTCAAGTAGGAATCGAACCTACGACCTGCGGATTAACAGTCCG
>JBPOJK010000121.1:0-35680 GCA_052033675.1 Pseudomonadota bacterium | reverse complement strand
TTTATAGCCGGGTCACCATTAGTGGTATATGGACCATATGTATTTCCACCATTAGCTGGAGTACTACTTGATGAACCACTATTACAACCAGCTAGGATCACCGCTGAAGTTAATAAGATAGTAAGATATTTTTTCATTCTGTTTCCTTTTTAGTATAATTCAATTATTTTGTTAATAGGTGAAGACTTACCATAACAGTTCATTCATTAAGCCAATACACTTGAAGAGCTTTTCACAACCTACTATTGTAGTATAACAATAAATTATAAATTTTGTACATACCTAAATACGTATAATACTTATTCAACACTCACCAGCCACACGTGATAAACTACAACAAAACTCCAGATAAATTGGAAGGATTGAAAAGCACAATCTCATCAATTGCAACTAGAGATTGCAAAACAAAAAAAATATTGAAACAAGTGCCACACTATTTTTCATCTTTTATATCTTCTTGTAATGGTATAAGAAAATCCGGTAGCTCTTTTATGCCTAAAAATTGATAGAGTACAATATAATTGACAGTAACTTCTTCATCTTCAGCAATGTCTTTAATTGCAGACAAATATATTATGTCAGGAGTTTCATCAACTAAATAAAACTCAGTATTAGGATCTGTACTATGATTGATATATCTAGCGGCAGTCGTTTGAATAAATTTAGGATTTAATTTATTATCATACGGTGCTGCTAAAAAATATTTATACGTTTCAAATAAACTCTGGTGAAAGCACATAGGTCCTAATGAAGTTCCTACATCTAGCCGTGCACTGGTAAATAGACCAACCCCATGAATCAAAGATTCTCGAACAGAAAGACTTGGATTATTTAGATGCAGGAAAATTTCTTCAAATTTTATGTATTTTTTCATTATTTAACCTATTAAAACTTTTATAATGAGCTAAACAAAAATCACATGTGTGACTTATTTTATTTATAGCTCGTTTACGACATATTGGATTGTCAAAAATTGATTCCTTCCGGGAAATATACTCTTACTCCACTATCAAAAAATTCACCACTCTCGTTATAGTTATTTCCTATGATAAATTTACCATTGGAAGATATTTTAATACCCACCAAAGAAGCTGCAGCAGGATTGATTATTTTATACTTATCAAATACTTGTTGCAAAGTTATGAGCTTTTGCGTTTTTAAGTTGAAAAGAAAATTATTATCTTGATTCTCGTTACAGCTAATCGCCACCATTCCTTCATCAGAAATACTAGTAGGATAACAGCCATCCGTGCCAGAAATAAAAGTTGTAGATTCAAAAACATCATTAGCCTTTGCGTAAAATATTTTTGTTTTATTTCCTAGGGTATTCCCTACTATGAATTGAGCATTGCTCGAAATTGCACGCATCATGGAGCCATCAGTGGAGACATTAAACACTCGGCAATTGGCTTGTGCGTCACATAAAAAACCTTGATTCCCATAGCTTTCTTGATAAGAATGAAACCCTCCAACGAATACCCCATTGTTTGCCACACCTAGCCCAAAACCGCTGGCTATATCATACTTAGAATAAAAACTGTCAAGATCAATAAACTTACTTTGAGTCAAATCATAAAGGAACATTTTGTTATCAGTTGATATTCCAGTGACATAAGTTTCTTCAGGTGAAATACCTCGAATTGGACCGGCACTATATGATACGCCAATTAACTGTTTATTACCATCCTTTGAGGCTAGCATCCCAGTATATACAGAACCATTATCAGAACTACCGCCGGCAACACCACTATCACTAACCGTATATGCTTCACTGACTAAAGTAAATCCCGGAATAAATCCCAACCAACTAGCGGTACTACCATTATCAATAAAAGCTTGCTGTTTACAACCAGTTGGCCAGCTAGATGGTTTATAATAAGACGAGCTCCCAACAACTTCACCTCGATTGCTAATGCCATAGACCTTTGTCTCAAAACCATTTTTACATTGGTTATCAAAAAATCGAATATACCGTACCTGTGCCGATGCCGGACTTTGGTTAACCGAGCTACTGCCGACACAGCCAGTTACTACCGTAGTTAGAATGATAGTGCCCAACAAAGTACTACCTGCGAAACTCAAGTCATAAACTTTCATAATAAGTACCTATATTAACAAGTTAAAAAACTTCTCTATAAATTGCCAAGCAACTCTTAACTAAATTCCAGACGCTAACTTTATCCGTTGAAAACACAATCGAATTGTTTTGACCAACGAAGATAAATATTCCGTTTACAGTAAGACTAACACCAATCATCAGACAGATCTGTTTAGCTTGTTACGCTAAACAGATCTGTCTGATAGCAAAATTTATTTATAATTTTGTTTTACAAAATTTGCAAATTCCACACCTAAAATCTGATGAATTCTGGTAGTTGGATGCAATGTATCCCAGAAAACATAATTCCAGCCATCGCAATCTTGTCGTCTAGCACTGTCAAAGAAATATGCAGTATCTGGTTTAATTAAACATGCGTCTGTAGCATTGTTTATATAATATTTTTTAGGATCTGCAATAACTGCATTAAATAAAGTCTTGGTATCAAATAGAGTGATATGTACACCACGTGAAGAATAAAGACCATTTAATTCTGTTACTAATTGTGGTAACATTTGATCTAGCTGTAGAGTTTTATTATATACCTCTTGCTTAATTTTAGCTTTATCTGTTTTAAATATAGGCGCAGATGTTACATCCGGTAAATTTAGAATAACAATGTTCTTCCCACCATTATTTTGAATAAGGTTTATCACGGATGTCCTTATGCCAAAATAAACAGTATGAGCAGTCTCGCCATAGTTTACAAAATCATTTCCTCCGATCAAGAAGGTATACAACGTTTTGTCGGGATTACGCGCTGCTTCTTCTGTTACTCGTTGATGATAATAATCAACTTCTGCATTTAAAGCTGGAAGATAAGCCCCAAGCAATTTTTGCCGCACATTATATTCCTCCCAGAAAATATTTTTTAATGGCTGCTTATTCACTCCTGCACCGCCCCAAGCTTCATTATATGGCATTGCGCCCAGAGTATCCGCTGCATATTCCGGCCAAGTCCATCCATTTGTGAAATGTCCGAAATACCATGTTTTTGTACTAGGTATTACTTTTTGGAGAAAGTTATATGTAGCATCTGTGTCAGAAAGACTGTCACCAAAAGATACTATAGTTGAGAATCGGTTCTTATTGCCTGAATTTTCTCTAAGATCAAGTAGTGGATGTTCATATCCAGCTGAATTATTTCTGGCTTTTGCGACAACACTATCTATCTGAACACTTGTGTTTACTTTATACTTAGCCCACTTTTGCCATTGAGTAAATTCATTTGCTAAAGTTCGTTTACATTGTTCTAGAATTTTTTCATGACTCCAATTTGAATCATCGATATAATAAACTAAATGTGCATTATTATCCCAAACAGAGGTCTTGGGTTCCCTTATCTTAACTTTAGCATTTCTTTTACCACTGTTATCTGACATATAACCACGCAAAACATAACCAATTGGATTAAGATCTGGCTTAAATATTTCTGGATGTTGACCACTTACATCAACTGGTATCCCCAATGGTGTTGCTGGAGTTATCTCATTAAGCCGTGGCACTCCAGAACATAGTATGTATGTGCTTTTAACTCCTGTAAGTTTCAATGATTTTTTTGTTTCCTGACTATTATGCTCTTCAATAAATGCTCTCTCGCTTTCTGATAAATTATTATATTCATCTAAAGTTTCTTTCATTAGCAAGGCAGCTGCGCTTTCTGTATAATTATCATAGACATATGATTTATACTTTGACTCATCTAAATCATACAATTCACCAAGACTGAGTGGGTGATCAGCCCAAGAAAAGTCCATATCATCATATTCAGGAATAACCAAATCATTTGCATCTTCGATTGCGAAACTTGTATATTCAGGTTGAGTGGTTCCTTGATTACTAGCGCCACTACCACCATTACACCCTACAACAAAAGTCATTACTGCAGCCGCTCCAGATACCACAGTAATAAATTGTTTAATTTTATTTTTTTTCATGATAAGATCCTTCGATTATAATTTAATTAAAAACACAAAATAATGAAACCCCGATACTAAATCTTATTTATCAACAGGCAAACTGGTACATGATGGTAAATTAAGATAAAATTCATAGTCTCTACCTTTAGGGCTTATTTGAGTTATATTCTTATCCGGAAGTATTGGACTTGTATCATCTAAGCCATGGTTATCCTGATAAATATACCAATAATTTCCATAATTATTATCTCCACAGATATCTGGATGTTCAATTTTGAAGTATAAATCGTTATTAGATGTTGTATGAATCTCATCATTACTGCCAATTGCGTTATTTATAAATGAGGCATTACCATTCTGGCATAAAGCTCCAAATTGAACGCCTAAGGCATAAGTTAATCTATCGCTACTATAGATGTCACCCATAGATTGTGATGTTGCTAATGACCAGTTTCTATTACCTGTAAGATATATAAAATTATAACCGCCACTGTCTAAATTAAATATATTTACCGTTGCAAGATGTCTATCAAAATAGTTTGCGGTGTCATTACCATAGATATTTACACATGCAGTTTTAGGCTGTATAGTAAATCCAAGTGTGTAACCATCTCCAATCGCATTCTTACAGTCTTCTGCATTATCCTCATACTCATCCGATGTAATACAATAAGTTTGAGCATGTGCCGTATTATTTTCAACAACCAAATGATCCATTACTGGGCTAGTAAAAGGGTTCCCTATTGGTGGCTGTGAAACACCTGGCGTTGTGGGAGAACTTGAAGCACCAGAATTACATGCCGTGATACCAGCAACACCAGTTACTATAAAAATCAACTGTTTCAATTTCATTTTATTTTCCTTATTAAATTATTTTTAAATCTGTTTCTTTTTACACGCATGGTGTATATGACGAATATTAGCAATAAATTTCACCAATTGTACATAGCAAAAGTTGCATAATATTTATGCAAAATTTGACTGTGGTGTTTTATTGCATTATTTAACCTGATATTCTTGGAAACACTTTTCCAAAAAATTTCCAAAGGCCAATTGGGCAGGAGTGCACTCGTTCGATGGCCGTACCAAATAGCAATCAATCTCGCTAAAACAGTAGGTTGGAAGAATTTTGACCAACTCACCTGTTTCAAGATAGTTTTTGAATAACGAATCCCAGCCTGCTGCCAACATAGTTCCAGCCTTGGCTATTTCTGCGACATGGAAAAAATTATCCACATATAAGCGCGAATTTTTTATCTTGGTTGCAATTCGGAGTCCGCTATCAAGGTTTTTGACGGATAGACTATTTACCATTTGGTTTTCATTTAGATAACCAATAATTGGCTGATGAAAGACTTCCTCCAGCGAATTAATTGCTGGATTACTCGTAAAATATTTTGGACTGGCATACAACTGTACTTTGATGCTGTGTAGTAATTTGACGACATTATTAAGCGATTTAGGCATTGCGGTACTGATGGCAATGTCAAACCCTTCCTGCAATGGATCAACTACACCACAGACAAATGAAATATTCAGATTAATATTCGGGTATTCTTCCAGAAAGGCACTTAAATATGGCGTAATAACTTCCTGAGAAATTGCCGAAGGTAATGCAACTCTTAAGGTACTGTACATATCTTGAGCCTTTTGTGAAATTTCGCTCAATGAATTAACCAAATATTGTTCATGGTGTTTGAATTTATTATACAGCAGCTGCCCCGATTCAGTTAAGCGAATATTATTGGTAGTTCTAACCAGTAATTCCATTCCAACTTCACCTTCCAAACCTTTAATCCGCCGGCTAATTGTTGGTTGTGAAATATTTAGCAATTTAGCTAATTTTGAAAAAGAACCCATATCAACCAATTTAATGTACAACATAATATCATCAAACATTGCCGCTATTCCTGTTATAATATTTAACGATTTTCTCAACTCAGAAAATTTCAATGACGTATTATGACATTACGACTGGTGTATTACCCCCGCAAGAGTTTGGGGGGAGGTAAAAATTTGGGGGGTATAAAATAGATGAAACTAGATGGCAATGATAAATTATATCTGGAGAAATTTATTGATAGCTTCCGGATTATTCATAATTACAATCAGGATGTTGCGTTCATTAAGGATCATAAATTTTATCACCTTGAGGCAACAAATAAGGTATTGGAGTGGGCAAATGTCACATCAGTTACAGAACTAAATCGTTGGCGGGATGCTATTTATGCCGGAGAAAACAACTCAGAGAAACAACAGCTGATAAAAAATCTTGAACAGTACGCAAACGTGGCTGCTAGCCGCAAAGTAAAAACAACTTTGAATATTGTAACGTTGGATGGTAAGTTGATTATTGACCTCTGGCGACTTACGCCGATAATCAATCCGGCAACAGAAAATTTTCTCGGAATTTATGGAGTTGCAGTTGATTTCGTCTACCCGCACTTGCTTAAGTTGCTGTTTCGGATTAATCGAACTAAATTCATTCCTCAAAATGATGATATAGTTTTTTCGCCACAACTGACAACCCGTCAACAAATGATCCTTTTTTTGTACCTACACCGCCTCACCAACACCGAAATTTCTACCTATATGACGGCTCTTGGGCATAAAATTTCTGCTGGACGAGTCAATGAGCACTTAGCAAATCTGAAAAATATTTTTGGTGCTGCAACCAAAGAACAGCTAATTGAAGAAGCCCTGAAGTACAATTTTGACAAAACCATACCTGAGGGCTTTCTCCAAACAAGCTCAATTGATTTAGATTAAACTAACTAATCAATTATTGGCAGGCTTCTATTTTCAGCCACTCTTCTCCTGTACCAGATCCACCATTGTTAGTAGCAGGATTATTGCCTTGAGTCCACCAGTTGGCTTGATATACAAAACCATTATACGAAACCATTGCGCCACCAGTATAAGCAGTACCACTCTTCCATGTACTATAACTACTGCACAATACACCTGTTGGCGATGGACTCGGACTTGGCGATGGACTCGGACTTGGCGATGGCTCTACTGACGGGCTTGGTGCTACTGACGGACTTGGCTCAGACGAAGGTATTGGATTACTGCTAGTACTTGGCGCGGGATTTGTACCGCCGGAATTAGTATCACTAATCGCACAACCGGTGGTCTCTATTCCACTAGGATTAATACATGAAGTCACACCATATAAAATATTACTATCCTGATCAATACAGATACATCCGGTATTGGCAACAATAGTACCATCATTTGGGTAGGCAATAAGCCTAAAACTATTAAAATCACTGGAGTCTGCTATACTCGGCTTGCTAGAATTAAACTCAATCCGATACAAAGCTGTACCTGATTCTGGAGAGACTAAATATGGCAACGTCGGCCATATAACATTATTTGTGCTAGATGAGCCGCTAAAACATGGTGGCTTATTACCATTGGCTGAATCAGCAGCATAATTACCACAAATTTCTTTGTATTTTTCCATAAATTGAGCATCTTTGAGCATGGTTTGCCCTGCCGTCCGCATGGCGCTATCCCTCAGGTATTTTTGATAGCTGGGAACCGCGATTGCGACTATTATTGCAAAAATCGCAACCGCAATTACTAACTCAATTAAAGTAAACCCACAATTAACGATATGAAATCGTTTCAAATAATATTTCATAATAACCTATCTATTTACAGCCAATTCCGCGGCATTCACCATAAACTTGGCTACGGGAGCAATCTGTTGGTCGTTCACTGCCAACAGGATTATATTTCCCGCAATCCCCACGAATAACACTATCTGTACAATCACCCTCACAATCAGTCATACAACTATCATGGCAAGAACCAGGCCAGGCTCCGCCAGCGGTACAATTTCCGCCAATATCTGAACCGGAACAATCAGCATTCCCGCAATTTCCAGGAATACTAACACCTGAACAACCACTTTTTGCATTGTAATCACAATCTGCTGAATAATAATTATTCAAAGCTTTTAACTTCCGAGTAATATTGCGTTTATCAGCACACCATGATGCGCCTACTGGTTGTGGAGATGGACTGATCACCGGAGCCGGCGTACTTGATGGCGAAGAACTAGGCGTCGGCGCAGTACTTGGCGATGGATTACTACTTGGTGATGCGCTTGGTGTCACTGACGGCGTTGCGCTCGGAGCTACAGGCGGCGTTGGCGCTGTCGAAGGCGCAACAGATGGCGAAGTAGTTGGAACCGGTACATCGCCAGCCTCGGGCTGTATTTCACACTGACCATTAGACGGCCACACAAATTTACCCGCCTTATCAATACAAATATCACCATCATTGCCCTGGATTGTACCAGCTTTAGGCACTGCCAATATTTTAAAATCCTGAGTATTGGGGCTGCCGTTACCCATTTGTAGTGTATAGACTACGCCATTAGAACCTACAACTTCAAGACCAAATAAACCACTTGGCCATTGACCATCTACAGTTGTATAGCGCCCGTTTTGCGCATAATATTTTTCCATTGCGGTTGCCGCCTTCATTAATTGCTGTTTGGCTACTTCGCGATTTTGACGAATTTGAAAATCAGTATAACTGGCATACGCGACTTTAGCTAAAATCGCCGCAGCAGCGACAGCAACTACCAATTCGAGGATCGTCCACCCCCGTTTTTTGCTATTAATCAGCGCTTTCATGATATTCCCCGATCATGGAATAGGTTAACTAAATCATTCATTTAGTAATATTACCTAATTTTGGGATATATCTCAACTAATAAATTGGCATATGAATATATGCTTTTTTATCAGTTGACAAGCGCTACTAAACTCAAGATAAAAATTAACCTTTAGTCATGATAAACAATCGTGATTCCTTCGCAGCTACCATAGCCATTGGTATTGCAAACACAATTGGAAGTATTTCCGGTAGTTAAGGTACAGGCCGAAATTCTTGCCTCCCAGTCACGCGGAACACTGAAAATAACTCCGGCACAATGCCCATTACATGCACCATTAGCCAACAAAGTACCGTTGCGCACATAAATATACGAATTATTACAATTACCACTACAGCCAGTTGGTGCATAAGTACCATCACAAATCAATACCCCATCACAGTTGCCGGAACATGCCTGATATGCAACACCGGCGGTACAACCAGCAGAACACGCAGGTTGTTGGGTTTGCCCTGAACATTTATTTACTGGCTGCGATGAATTGCTGACAAGCACACACTGGCCATTTGCCGGCCAAGTAAAATGCCCAACTGGATCAACACAAATATCACCATCATCTTTTTGAATTGAACTGGCAAGCGGAGTGGCTAGAATTTTGAAATTTTGTGAATTGGGTGTCCCACCCGCCATCGCAATGTTATAAACAACTCCGTTAGAACCATAAACGGTACTTTCAAAAAGCCCGGTTGGCCATTGACCATTAGTGGTATAACTACCGTTTTGTGCATAATATTTTTCCATCGCGGCGGCAGCACGAATCAATTCATGTTTTGCTAGTTCACGATTTTGACGAATTTGAAAGCTAAGATAGCTGGAATAACCGATCGTCGCCAAAATAGCTATCGCGGCAATTGCGATCAGCATTTCTATCAGTGTTAACCCGCATTTTTTATAATTTATTAACATTTTCATAATATTACTCAATCAACTAAATGTATTATCTTATTATTGTAAAACCGAGCACTGTATTTATTATTACCGAATTCTAGATCCAATACATTTCAAGCATAAATTCATAAAACCCATAAAAGACATTTCGGATAGTGCATGATACTCCGTAAGAAATATTTCTAAGTAATAAGACTTACTACAAGAGAAAGAAATTTTCTTAAACCTCTAATTTAACCAGCGAACTGACAGCGGTATAATATTATGTGCCGGAATATTAACCGTATCACCGACATTGCGATTTTGCGAATTTTGCATAATCGCAACAGTTTCTTGCAAGGTAACGCGGGTATCACCATTTTTACCAAAAGCGCGGACGGTAATCCGATAAACCCGTGCACTCCGCTGACCGGCATCGTTGGACTGAAAAGTGCGAATGCTGGTTCGATTATTTTGCGCAATCAGCCCCTGCACCGGATCGACTTGCCCCGCTGCTATCTGTCCGCGAAAATCTAATTGCAATGGCTCCATAATGTAACGCGGTTGGGCACATAACGAACTATCACCAGTATCATAGACTGGTGCCGTCGTAAGTTTTTTATCAATTAATGGAAGTGAATTTTTAGTACCATTTTTACTCACGGTATAACTACTACACGGAAAATCACTTAAACTACCGCTTTCGCTTAATGTCCACGGCTGCCACGCCGGGTCAGAATTACGAATGCTTCCATACGCGATGCTCTTATAACACCAGCCACTAGCATTACAACTGTCACTTGCGGGCATTGCCGCAGTTAAAATCGTATTACGCGAATCAACTGAATTAGCTTCAAATCCTCTTGCTACATCAAAATTATAAACTGTCGCTTCAGCATTTAACAATGCCAGCCGGGCATAATTTTGCGCCAATAATACATCATTGGAGTTATTAACGGCGCGCAATTGTCCAATCATTATTTGATTGAGCGTTACAGCCAATAGCAGCATAATGACCAGTACAAATAGCACGATTGCCAAGGCACTACCACGCGCACAGTTTTTTATTTTGATTACCATAGCCACCCCATACCAGCACTTTCCGTTGCAGTTAGGTAAGCACCGTTAACTTGTTTTTGCGATTGCCCGCTTAAAGCGACATTAATTGCCGCAACGCGCGTCCATCTATTGGAACATGCCGCAACATTTTGCATACCCGCGGCATTACACCATAAATAGCGCACCATGCTGTTATTATTAATTGTATTATAGTTATTAACCCGTTCATTTGCCAGAGATCCAACAAACAAGAGCAAAACCGATACTTGCATTCGGGAAACGGCAGATGAAATCAATTTCGCATCCGTTAAGCCGCTGCCATCATCCTTTAATTTGCGTAAATAAAGCCCTTTTACTCCGCCATTAGGTGTTCCAACAAAATAATAACTAGTTTGCAAATTACTTATAGTCATCGTATAGATATCCGGAGTATAAAAGGTGACACTGTCATTAATATTCTGAGTCACTGAAATACTTTTCGCCACACTATTATTAGTTACATCACTATTTAAGGTATATGTCGAACCAAAATTTACCAAATAGGCTTGATTGCTGCTAGTTAGCATATACGTCCGCGAAGGCGTGAGATTACTGTTCGCAAATTTTAAACAACTAAACATATTTCCGGAAATACTAAATGGCAAAGACTCCCCCACACATTGTTGCGTAAAATTCAGTGGGGTACTATTAGCTCCGGATTGAACCCGTAAAATATCTGAGGTTCCATCCAAGGCAAACCCAGCAGGAATAACATTTGCCGGAGCATTGGCAGAAGTATAAGTTCGCACCCCAACCCCCATCCCGCTATTAGTATTGTCAAAATGACACCAATCTGAACCACAGTCACTGGTATTAGCAAGAGCATAAGAGCTAGCAGCCGATTCATTATGGAAACTAAAATTGCCAAAGGTTCCACTATTGCGAAGATCTTTAAGCATAATATTTAAAGGTACTCGCAAATCCCGGCGCAAACTCAGTTGATTCCAACTATACATAAAATCATTGTTTAATGAGCTAAATGAACTCGTCATTACCGCAATGATTGCCGTTGCCATCGCCACCGCAATCATCAACTCAACTATTGAAAAGCCATTTTTTTTCATCGTGAAGGAACCTTTAACATCACATAGCTGGCAGTACCTAATAAGGCTGATTCCGCATCCTGCAAATGACTTTGCCAAGCAATCTTAACTACATAATTGCCATTTCCGCTACAATTCGGGTTAGTCAAGGTCGGAACACCAAAACCGTTATCCTGACATAAGATCGCTCTGATATTCCCTGCTGGCAAACTCATCGCAGGCGCTAGCTGGCTTTTCCAATTATAGAGCAAATATGAAACTATTTCATCGGTAGTACATACCTTGACTAAAGCGCTGCAATCAAGACCAAGAGTAGTGTCATCGCCGTACGCAGCTTCGGCTTTGGTAAGACTTCTTGTAACCGTCGTATTATTCTGATAAATAAGATTAGCCGCGGTCAATTGATTAATCAAATTACTCGCGGCACGTACTGCTTGCTGCCGCGCCAAGCCTTGTTGCGCTGCGGCTAATGCCGATAGCTGCATTCGATAGATACCCAACCCCAACGCAGCTAATATCGCGACAGCAATCATAATTTCGAGGATTGAAAACCCCTTAGTTTTTAGCATCCGGAATCTCCCACCTTGCATGTGCTCACATACCCCATATTATTAAGCTTAATTTTAGTATTAATAGTAGTACCAAAGCGCGTTTGCGATAAATCAAATGTCCAACTATCATCGACATCATTATCATAAAATTGCCCATTGGGATTTACATATAATGCCGACTCATTGCCACTAATCGTCACCCCTTGCGTAAAACGCAAACTTTGCAAACGCTCGCCACTATCATAACTATTCGCATTATTCAAATCAATATATGATAATATCCCCTCACTCCAATCATTGGTCCCCAAACAGTTATATAACACATCATTGACATTATAATTTGCCGCACAGATAGTGATTGCCACACCTCTACGCAATGCCTCTTCCTGTGCATTTTTGAGCACGCTTTCAAATTGCATGGTAGTCTCTTCGTTGTTTCGAACCAGCAATTGGTGGGTTACCGCAGGGATTGCAAATGATAACATAATCGCAACAATCGATAAAACCACCAGCATTTCATAAAGACTAAACCCGCTTTTATTTTTTCGGGAGAGCATTATATCCACCATTAAGAACATTATAAAAGAATTATACCACCATTAAATAGATATTTTCAGGATAAAAACCTAGCATTGTAGTCAACACCAATCAACTTGGACTATGGAGTGGGTGTGGGTGCTGGCGAATAAGAAACTAACCCCATCGACAATGCTGATGGTGCGCGAACAACCACATAATTCTGCTGATCGGATTCTGCGCTATCCCAAGCTAATTTAATGACGATGGGATTAGCAGAACTACCGCTGCAATTAGGTGAAGTAGTGGTTGGGATGCTTGAAAGTGAACTATAACAAACAGTTCCCTTTAAATTTGGAATATTAAGACTACCCTGAGTAAATAACTGCTTCCAACGGAATAAATCAATCGCCGCCAATTCTGCTTGAGTACAATTATTGACATTGGCACAGCTTGGTAATGCAGCAGCTCCAGCATAGTTTCCGTTACCACCACCTTCCAGATAATTTAATGCTTGTCCGCTTTCCAGATTGGAATTCATCCGCTGATAAATAAAATTGGCAATCTGATTGGCGCGAGTGACGTTAGCAGTATTGCTTCCGCTGCGGGTTCCCGATACCAGCAAGCGGGCAATTCCAGCAAAAACCACTCCAAGTATCAAAATCCCCACCGCCAGTTCAACCATCCCAAAACCAGCATTTTTGCGGGCTAATAACGTTATCTTGACCATCAATTTAAACCTTATATTTTTAACTTTACTGGCAAGTACATGCTTCCGCACTAGCGCTACAACTCAAAGACTGATTCTCACTAACCTGTCCATTCTTGTCAATGCAAATACAACCATCGTCACTCTGAGAAGTGTTGCACATCGGTCTGGCAATCAATAAATAGTTATTGGCCGTCACACCATTATCTAACATAAAATTAATACTATAATAAACATCCCCGGTTTCGGGAGATACGGTATATAGTGGTGTCGGATACGCTAGTGGTGCACCGGTAGCATAACCACCATTCTGAGCATTGAAGCGCTCCAAGTATTGAACATTTTGTAATAATATTTGCTCGGCATAGCTACGTCTGGCTTTGGTGATATAAATCCGATAGGAAGCCATAGCCAGCATCTCAAGAATCGCTACAATTGCAATCACAATAATCACTTCAACCATTGTAAACCCATACGGCCTAGCAATTTTAATCATTTAATTACCACCAATTAGTATTTAATAATGAGGCATGACAGCTATTATTTGGACAGGTAAGATAAAAATAGGCTTGCTTGCTAGCTTGGGTATTACCATTACGCCCAAATGCACGGCTAGTCACCCGATACAACCTAGCACCGGAAGTATAGTAACTGTCAGCAGAAGTTGCTATCTGAAAATTACCGTTCAATAACTCAATTTGATAGCGCGGTTGACTGCATAAATTGCTAAACCCGCTATTATAGGTAAATGCAAATACCGCATTACCACCATCATCATTGATATCAATTAATGGAATTGTCGCAGTTCCGCTAGCAACATTAGTCAAAGTATAAGTAGCACAAGGTTTGTATTGGGTGGTACCTAACGAGCTAGAGCGCAATAACGGAAGACTAAAACTAGTAGCGGTAGGTGGTGCACAAAGCCCTTTTTGAAATTTAATTGGTGCAAGACTATTGGTACAGCTATTAGCAAAATATTGTGCTAAACAAGTTTCACGCTGCTCTGCCGCCATCAGCTCCGGTCGTAATTGTTCACAATCAGTCCCGCCCCACGCCGAATTTTCTTCAAAATCCAAAATAGTTCTTAATGCGCCGGTATTACTATCAAAAATCGCCTGATTTGCCAAATTTTGTGCCAATACCATATCGCTACTGCCACCACTATATTTTTGAGTTAATATTCCCAGCCGAATTGAACCTAAAACCATGAACAACATGAACAACAAAAAGACAATGATTGTTGCTAAAATAAAACCATGCCTCTGGCGAGCTGATGCAGGTAATTTGTGCATGCTCATGAGTTTAAACCAGAGGATAATACTGCCACAGAAGCACTCTCACTAATAACCAGCGGTTGATTATTATCGGTGACTGATTCTGCAGAACGATAATTAAAGAAAATATTAACCCCCGCCAAATTAAGCCAGTCACCGGCACCCATTGCACTAAGGACTACATCGTCCTTACGTCCACTGGCAGCAACCACGCGGAAAGTAAATTCAAGCTTACTAACATTGGGCAATAATAACAATGAACCACTAAAAGTACCGTTGGTTAAAAGCTGATTGACATATAATCCGCTAATACCATTGATGGTGGCAACATAATAATATTTGGTGCGGACATTCATCAACGCTAAACTGGCGATATCATGGAGTGGCGGGGTTGATAGTGAAATATTATATGAACTGCTAATATTAAGGGTATTTCCTGCTAAGGCTCCCTGAATTAAATCCCACCGCGAGCAGCTTGCCAGAACTGCCAACGACGATGTATTAAATCCGCTTACATCCAATTTACCTGCCGCATTACTGCCTCCTAGACTAACAAAATTGCCACCACTAAGCGTCTGATAATCAGGTTGATGAAAGGTAATCATGGAAATAGGACTAATTATTGGTGATTCAACCAGCGCAAAGCCCTCACCATACTGAACTTTTAAAACCTGCGCGTCACTAGCTAAATTTATCCCGGTTAGTGGTGTTCCCGCCTCCGCCAATGCTCCACTAGAAGAAAAAACCATTAACCCACCAGCGGCAGAATTAACCGCCCCCGAAGCACTGATGTCGTGCATAGCTGCGGTACTCGGTGCAACTACTGCTTGCTGACGCAAATTATAACAACCAAAAGAACCACTCTTGCCAATATCGCTGGACAATTGGTTTAAGGTTAAATCCAGCTGTGAAGTCATCACATTGGCTGCATTAGTATAGGCGGTAGCTTGTCTGCTTGACATATAGGACTTAGTTAGACTCATTAATAATACCGTTGCGACAGTTAACGCAATCATAATTCCAACTAAGGAATAACCACCGCTATAATTGTTTTTAAGCATCATATGCTGGCCTAACATCCATTACAATTATTATCACCCACTACACACTTAGATGCGATACCCATAGTATTTAAAGTGACTTGAATTGTATAATCTTGTTTGGTGATACAAAATATCTCATTTTGTGAAACTCGTCCTTGTGCGTCAAATTGAAATGCGGCAACTTCAGGATTGATAGAAACAGTCACCCCACTATCAGCTGAAAAACGAATCATTCCGATTTGCTCGGGAGCCGAAAAATTAGCGCTGTAACTGCCATTGGAGTCATTATCACGCCAAATTAATATTCCATTATTCCACGTAGTCGTATCGGCGCAAACTTGATTATTACTAGCTAAAGAACACAAAACTACCGGATAGCCACGGCGGAGTGCTTCCATTCGCGCCAGATTAATTCCGCCAATCAATTCATTAGCCGCCGCTGTGACATCTGACCCACGCATAGCACTGCTAAAGCCGGGAATAGCCACCATCGCAATAACAATAACGATTGAAATGGCAACCATAAATTCAATTAAGGTAAAGCCCTCTGGAGGATTTTTCATGATTAATCATCAGTAGTTTATTATTTTGATCATCATTTTAACGCATTTTTGAGCAATTTTTAAATAAAATCGCCGGTCAAGTGCACTTTATAGTTAATTAGTTCGCCGGATTATATCTAGAAATAATACCGGATTGGATTAAGTAGTTGTAGTTATTTGGAACTTTATTGATCGTCATTAACTAATTGCATTTTTGCAGCAATATTTGCGGCGCTGCCAAAATTGAAAATTATAATTGCTCAAATCCTTTAATTGTTTTTCATTTGCAAGCCAATTGTTTCAGGCGCTTTGATGATTAAATAATTTTTATCACTCGCAACACCACTATCCCACGCCATCTTAATTACCGTTGGATCGCCGGAAGCGCCGCTGCAATTGGGATTATCCACCGTTGGAATTGCACTTAATTGACTACGGCATACTACCCCAACCAGTCCAGAGATACCGCTATTATTGAGGCTAAATTGTTGCTTCCATTCATAAAGATCATATGCCGCCCGATTAGCCTGAGAACAAGTGCTTGTGGAACAATTAGTTAAAATTGAGTTATGATCACTATAATTGGTCTCCAAATAGTTTCCCGCAGAACCCGCAGATAAATTAGCCTGCATCCGCTGGTAAATAAATTGTCCCAACTGCTGAATGTTAACTTGACGCACAACTCTCCCGCTATTTTGCGAGCTGCCGACATTTAACCGAACAATCCCCAGCGAGACAACGCCCAGAATAAGTATTCCAATCGCTAGTTCAGCAAGCCCAAAGCCAGAATATTTAATAGGTTTATTCATTGTATTCTTACCACTATGGAAGACAAGCACTACAACTGCTACCATTTATTGCCGTACAGGTAGTAGTTTGAGAACTGTAGGTAATTTGTCCATCTTTATCTTCACAAATACAACCATCATCGCTTTGGGAAGTATTACATTTGGGCTGTGCCACCAAATTAAAATTATTGACGCTCGTTGCTCCACTAAAGCCAATAACATACATTTGTTCTCCAGCTTCAGGTGACTGCAAATACGGCAAAGTTGGATATGCTAGCGGACTGCCTGTAGCATAAACACCACTTTCAGCATAATAACGATTCATAAATTGAACATCCTGAATTAGCAATTGTTCGGCATAGCTCCGCTTTGCACGCACAATATAAACGTGATAGGATGCAACTGCTAAACTCTCCAAAATTGCCAAAATAGCAATTACAATAATTAACTCAACTATGGTAAAGCCACGATTCATTTTCATATTAAAACTCATTGCACCAGCCTATCGCTCAATAATGAAAGACCACAACCAGCCTGCCCATTGCCGCATTGCGCCATAAAATATGCTTGTTCGGTAACTTGAATATTGCCATTAATTCCAAAAGCACGACTAGTTACCCGGTAAATCCGACCATTTTTTACATAAGTACTATTACTGGCAGTATTCAAATTATAATCATCGGATAAAAATTCAATTTGATAACGTGGTAAGGCGCACAAGCCAGTTTCACCGCGACTATACTCAAGTGCGTACTTACTATGACCACTATTAGCTGCGTCATTAATATCAATTAGCGGGATATTGGTAGCTGTTCCGCTAGTTTTAGTTTGTAGATAACTGGCGCAGGGTTTATAATCACCTCCAGCGATACTTAATTGCTTTACCCGCAGCAATGGTAGGCTATATGAAGCAGTTGCAGCCACTCCCGCTAGTGGTGCGCTACATAGTCCTTTAGGAAAATTGGGATCTAATGGGCTGGTACAGCTGGTGGTGAAATAATTAGCCATACAATCCGATAGTTTAGTAATGTTACCGATCGTTTTATTGGAACAATTACCACCAACCCATCCGGTATAGGATTCAATTCGCAGTAAAGTTGCAACAGCACCGCTTTGGGAATCAAAAATAGCATTATGTGCCAAAATTTTTGCTCGCTCATAATCACCAGATTTACCAACATAAGTCTGACTGGTAATCCCGACTCGAAATGAGCCCATCACGGTAAATAAAATGATCAGTAAAAAAACAATAATAATCGGTAGTACAAAGCCCGATTTGGGTGGTTTAAGCATCGATGTTCACCATTAATTATATTTTCATAAAGCTAAATGATTAACCAACGCAACGGTTACTTGTTTGGTAATTTTTATGGCACCATTGTTACTGGTAATCCGCGATTCACTGGAATAATAGCCAAAATTAAGATTAACAATGCTAATTTTAGCCCAATCCGAATTTAACATCCCTGCGGGTGTAATCACACTGCGATTACCGCTAGCTGGGTCCACCACCACAAAATCAAATGAAAAATTACTAACATTTGCCATTAACAGCATTGGTCCGCTGTAACTACCATTGGCTTGTAATTGATTAAGATATAATCCCTGAACACCAGCAACCGTCGCCAAATAATAGTACTCGGTAAGCGCATTCATTAAACCCAATGATGGATAATCATGGTAGGTTTTACTTTGGGTATTCACAGGAATAGCTAAAGAACCGACATTAACACTATTGGCACTAATCAGTTGCTTAAATTGATCAAGCCGCGCACAGCTGGATAACACATAATTCGAATTGATGGTTGAAGCTGCAACATCGAGTTTATCGGGAGTATTAACGGTTGAGAGGATTGATAATTGTGTACCATCAGATAAAAAATAACTGGGAATGGTCAAACTAATTGAACTCATTGAAGCATCAGGAATCGCGAGTGCGAATCCATCACCATACTGAATTTTTAAAACTTGCCCAGCAGCATCCAACTGCGCACCGTCATTGCCTAATGAAGGCTCTTCGGCAAGAGCAATATTGGGGTTGCTAAAAACCCGAAGCCCGGCATAAATGGGGTCAATTGCGGCAGAACCGGTCAAACCATGAGTATTAAAACTTACCGCGGGTGCCACATAATATTGAGTTCGTAAATTGTAACATCCGTATTCACCACTGTGTGAAATATCATTGGTAATTCGATTCAGAGCCAAATCAGCATTGGTGGTCATGATATTGGCACGATTTACATAACGAGAGTTTTGCCATGATCCAATATACAATTTGGTTAACCCCATCATAATGATGCTAACTACTACCAACGCAATCATTACGCCGATTAGACTATAGCCCAGTTCAAAAATTCGGTAGTTACTTTTATTCATCTTGCAAAAGCTCATTTATTGACTTATACATTGCTAAAATCATCATAATACTCAATAATCGAGAATGATAAACTAATTACACGCCGGACAATTTGCCGTACCGACAAGACAATCGGTCGCCACACCCAATAGGTTGACTGCTACGCGTCGAGAATAGCCGGGATTGGCAAAACATAGTGTTTCAGCTTGCGAAAAATTCCCTTTGCTGTCAAATGTTAGCTTAGTCGCGGCAGGCGACATACTAATGCTCAATTGAACACCGCTAGGAAATTTAATCAATTTGACTAGTTCCGGCTCTAGATTGTCTTTATCAAAACTATCACTCAAGTTATTATCTTGATAAATTAGCACTCCAGCGCTCCAATCATTATCATTACGGCAGCCGATTAACCCGCCACCACTATCCAAATTGGCAGGACAGAGAATAACTGGATAACCATGGCTAATCGCATTAACCCTAGCCAATCCAACGCCACTAATAAATTCATTACTGGCAATACTGGCATATGAGCCACGCATTGAGGAGCTAATCCCCGGAATCACCATTAACGCAATTATTGCCATAACCGCAATGACAATTGCAAACTCAACTAAGGTAAAACCAATTTTTAAGATTTTCATACTTTATAACTTCGCCAGTGTAAAAACACTTCTACGCCACGTTACAACATTGAGACTAACAGATTGTAATAAGTTATTATTTTAACCCAACAACACATTACCCATAAAATTAATCCGGGGATTTTACCATACACCAAGAAATTTTATATCCCGATATAACAGCCACACAAACACTTTAAAATACTATCCTAACATTGCAATAAAAAACGCCGATCTTTGTGATCGGCGTTTTTTATTGTCTAGCCAAATGTTTATTTAACTTCGACTTGAATTGCTTCCCCGGCGTTATATTCATCATGATAACAATGAACATGAACCTGTTTATGCAAATCAGCCAAATTAGTAAACACAATCGGCGTAATCATTGACGGCACTTGCGCTGAAATGCCTTCCAGATCAAAGCGAATTAACGGCGTACCTTTTTTCACTTCGTCATTTAAAGCCACCAAGGCTTCAAAGCCTTCGCCACCCAGATTAACGGTATCCATACCAATGTGCATCAATATTTCAACACCATCCGCTTGCGTAATTACACAGGCATGTTTAGTTTTGAATAACATTGAAACCTTGCCATCAACCGGTGATACCAACACATTTGAAGTCGGACGAATCGCAAACCCATCACCCATTACTTTGGTTGAAAATACTTGATCTGGAACTGATTCCAATTTCATCACTTCACCCGCTAACGGCATTACAAAATCAGCGGCTGGAACAATTTCCTTACCTTCAATACTGATGATTGGAGCAATACTTGGGCGTGCAATTTCTTCCGGTTTTACTGGTTCTTCATGTTGAACCGGCGCAGTTGGTGCCGGAATCGCTACTTTTACCTTACCAGAGCGAATTTCTTCCATCTTGGTTTTGATAATTTCGGCACGGGTTCCATAGATTGCTTGCAAGTTATTTCCAACTTCCAATACTCCGGCAGCTCCCAATTGTTTTAATTGACCTTTATTTACTTTGGTTTTGTCAATTACTTCAATCCGCAAACGCGTAATACACGCACTTAACGTTTTAATATTGTCAAACCCACCAAAAGCAGCAACTACTTTTGCAGCATGATGATAGCCATCCGGATCACTTTCGTGCTGATTAAGGTCTTCTTCAACTTCGGTTTTACCCTCACGCCCAGGAGTAGGAATATTCCATTTGCGAATTGCGTAACGGAATCCAAAGTAGTATAACGGCATAAATACAACCACACCAACTACAATCGCCCACCACCATGGAGTACGGTTTGGCAACACCCCAAACAACAGGAAGTCAATCAGACCACCCGAGAACGTCATACCAATGTGCACACCCAAAACATGCATCACGGCAAATGATAATCCGGCAAAAATACAGTGGATAGCAAATAAGAATGGTGCCACAAACACAAAACTGAATTCAACCGGTTCAGTAATCCCGGTTAAGAATGAAGTTAACGCAGCGGAGAACATTAATGCCCCAACCACTTTTTTCTTCCCTGGTGCCGCTTCTTTATACATTGCGTAACAAGCAGCCGGCAAACCAAACATCATGAATGGGAATTTACCGGTCATGAAAGTTCCGGCCGTAAACGGTACGCCATCTTTCATTTGCGCAAAGAACATTAATTGGTCACCATGAACTTGTTGACCAGATGCCGAAACATAAGTTCCAAATTGATACCAGAACGGGTTGTACCAAATATGATGCAAGCCAAATGGAATCAAGGCACGTTCAATCACACCAAAGACAAACGCGGACAAGGTTAAATTGGCACTAACCATTGAATTGGAGAACCAATTAATTGCATGTCCAATCGGAGGCCAAACCACAGATAGGATCAGACCAATAATGATCGCCCATACTGCGGTAATAATCGGCACAAAGCGTTTACCGGCAAAAAAGCCCAGATATGAAGGTAATTCAATATCATAGTATTTTTTGTAGAGTTTGGCACCGATAATCCCCATGATGATCCCGCCAAACACCCCCATTTGCAGAGTTGGAATACCCAAAACCAATGAATAGGCAGGAGAAGCATCCGGTTTGATTAAATCAACAATTCCCGGTACCCCGCTGGCAATCCCAACCACCACATTCATGATTAGAAACCCAACCAACGCGGCTAAAGCGGCAACACCCTCACCGCCGGAGATACCTACGGCAACCCCAACACAAAATAAAACCGGTAGATTGGCAAAGACAATACTTCCGGCTTGCGACATATAATTGGCTAGTGCCTGAAACCAGTGCACACCCAAAAACGGCAGATACTGCAACATCGCCGGATTCTGAAACGCCGTCCCCAATGCCAGTAATATCCCAGCAGCAGGTAATAGCGCGACAGGGAGCATTAACGATTGCCCGACCTGTTGCAAAACTGCAAAAAATTTCTTCATAACATTAATTCCCAGAAAAAGTTAAATGCCCAATCACTCCGACTATTACGACCGCAATCGCCTTTTGTCGAATGGCTAAGGCGCCAACAATACACCTATTATGATTACTAAGCCCTAGCGCCACATATTGTTGCGCAACATGCCCAAGATAATCAGCCGAATTTTACCATATTTTAGTTGTGGTTTTACTAAAAAACACTTCGACGCTGTGCCAATCTCAATAAAATATTTCACCATTCACCCGCATTATTTCAACTATAATTCTGCACTTTGGTATAAAATTATCACAGCATAATAAAAATTTTAATAAAAAAGCCTCACCATTGCACGTATTAAAGAGAATGAGATCCCCCATGAAAACCACCGGATTTACCATCATCGAACTAATGATTGCGGTTGCAATTATTGGTGTGTTAGCCGCAATTGCGATACCAGCCTATAGCAGTTATATGGTTCGGACTAAAACCGCCGAAGCGATTGGAATGCTGGCACCTTATCAAACCGGTATTTTTGAGTGTGTGCAAAACCATGGCGGTGAAAGCATTGTTGGCTGCGATGCCGACACGCAGGGAATCCCAGCGTTACAAAATGGCACATATGGTAATGTTACCAGCGTCACCAATGGACAAATTACCTTTCAATTCACATCTTCTGCCGGCAATGAGCTTAATGGCGGTATGATTAGGTTTACTCCAACGGTAAACCCGAGCGGCAATATAATCTGGAATTGTTACGTTGATGGCACCATTGTAACTACCAATAAAGTTCCTTCTTCCTCAGGATGCGCGACAAATTGATGGCTAATGCAATAAAACAACTGTCCGCATCACTTAAGTAAAACCTAATAAACTTAATAACTTTCAATATAATACATAAATCGCAACATTAAAACCATAACTAAACTTGATCTTTTTTTTCTACCCCCCTATACAAATTGATGATAAATTTGTACAATATCGGTAGAAGAGCTAAAACTGTGGTTTATGTTTTGCTTAAATTTTTCTTCTTAATAAAGGGTTCTATCATGAAAACAACAAATAAAGGTTTCACAATTATTGAGTTGATGATTGCGGTGGCGATCATCGGGGTTTTGGCAGCAATTGCGATTCCAGCCTATTCAAATTACTTAAATCGAGCTAAAGTTTCGGAAGCATTCCAAATGGCTGGACCATTCCAAACTGGTATTACCGAGTGTGTGCAAAATGGTGCGGGCGCTAGCGCTACAGGATGTAATGCAGGGGTAAGCGGTGTGCCAGAGGCTCAATCAGGTGCTTACGGGGCAGTGTCTGTAACAAACGGCATCATCACATTTACTTTTGCATCGGCTGCTGGAACAACTTTGTCTGCCGGTACAGTTATTTTGACTCCTCAACCAGCGTCTTCAGGCGTGGTTAACTGGACCTGTACTCTAGGTGGAACATCAACCTTGGTTCCGGCTATGACTCCAAGTTCAGCGGGTTGTACTCGTCCTTAAATTCCACTACTTAGATACACTTAATTAAAGTTGCCAGCCTATTGCTGGCAATTTTAATTTCATTTTTTCTAAAAAACAAAAACCGACTTTAACGCGATTATTATCGGTAGTGGTTTTGTTGTATGTTTATAACATCAGCCGGAGCAAATTCAATGAAAAAGCATCATGGTTTTACGATTATTGAATTAATGATTGCGGTTGCAATTATTGGCGTCCTCGCGGCAATAGCCATTCCCTCCTATGCCAACTATCTAAACCGTGCAAAATCCTCCGAGGCATTCCAAATGATGGGTCCGGCAAAAGTTGCCGTAGCAGAATGCGCCGCTAATAGCGGAACGACCGCAGGAATTGGTAATTGTGTTCAATCCGCAGTTGGACAGCAAGGTGGAAAATATGGGGCAATATCTATTCTGGCTAACGGTGAAATTCAATTTCAATTTTATGCCAGTGCCGGCGCGAGTTTTTACAATAGCTCCAATAATGAAAGCGGTAGCATTGTATTTACACCAACCTATACCTCATCGGGAACAGTTACATGGTCATGTAGCTACACTACACCACTAACCTCGGCGATGCTACCTAGTTCAGCAGGCTGCACTGGCAGTTAGTAAAATTAACAGATTAATTAACAATCAAGCTTTATAAACAATACCATGAATAAATTCTATACTAAATCGTTATTGGCGTTGGTTACCGCTATTTTTTTTATGCCAACCCTAATTAATTTCAATGCCAACACGCTAGCCGCTGGGTATAATTATATTTCACAAGCAATACCGTTTTTGCTGGTATTTTTCATGCTGCTAATCTGGGTTTTCGGGGCAAGAAATATCCGCCACTTACGAATAAGCCGTGTTGCAACATTTTTATTTGTTGCCGCAGTGCTTTTGGCACTTCAATATGCCTGGATGAAACCCAGTTATAGTGCCGCATTTTTGATTACATTTTGTTTATTCATTACCAGTTGCTGCCTGATCATATTAATAAATAACAGTGATATCTCATCTGAGTCATTATTAAATGCTGCCGCAATCGGCATCTTGATAAATGGTTATTACCAAGTATTTTACTCTTCTCTACTTCTGGCTAATTTAGATTTTTCAACAACATTCATTATTTATGGCTCAAGTGATCCATATTACATATTGGTTAAATGGTTTAAATATCCGGGGCAAATCGTTGGTAGCATAGGTCAAGTCAATGTCCTTGCCGATTTATTATGCTGGGGAATCGTGGCTAACTGCTGGCTGGGCAAATCTAACTCGCGGTTTGCTAAAGTGTTTTTCTATTTAACCGCAATAGTATTTTCAATATTCATTGCACTATCGCAAAGTCGCACCGCCTATTTATATGTCTTAATCCTAGCTAGCTATCTATTTTATATAAATAAGATAAACAAGGAATCTTGGTTGGTTCGCAAGCTTGCATTCTCATTATTGATAATGGCAGTTTGTCTTAGCGCTTTTTATATTAATGCTCATTTTTTCCACGTAAATACCGGCAGTGTAGTCCCTCGTGCAGCTGAAAATAATCATTTATCAAATTTTGGGCGCTATATCATGTGGGCTAAAGGTTTGGTTATCTTCTTACAACATCCTTTGATTGGTGGCGGATGGGATAGCTATAGCCATTATTATGCCATAACCACTCTGCCTGACTTTATTAAGCCGGTTCATAGTTATCTGGCAACACCAGCAAATGCCCATAATTTAATCATTCACTTGCTGGCAACAACCGGAATAGTTGGAACGTTGCTGACAATATATATAATTGGTAGCATTTTTTTACAATTGAAAAAACAGCCACTTTCTATTCAATTTTTACCGGCGGCAATTCTGTTGGTTACCCTAACCCACTCAATGCTTGAATACCCATTATTTTATTCTTTTGTTTTTATTGGCTTGGTACTATTAATTGCTATAACTGATACCAGTAAAGTAAAAGTCACTATCCCAATTAATTTATTCAAAGCAATTTCTTTAATAATAGTTATTGGTGGCAGTTGGCAAGTTTTTACTGGCGTGAATAATTATCTTATTTTAGCTGAATATAAAAAGCCTGCGAATTATCAAGTTAAAAATCAATTGGCAAATGAATTTAATCGTTATTTTGAAGTCAGTACCAATCCGTTATGGGATGATTATGCCGATATTACCTTGGCTTATAATTTAATGTTTAATAGTAAAAATGAAGACAATACCCAATACTTTGAATTATATAAAAACACTCTGGATAAAATTAACCAACAATTCCCAAACCCACCATATACGCTAAAATTAGCAATTATGGAAGTAATTGATAATAATCCAATTAAAGCAAAATCTTTAATTAAGGAACTTCAATATAATTATCCCGGTTTCAACGATACATTTGAATCATATGTTATCCAACAAACACCCAACAATACTTCAGCGAGGAATAGCGTAATCAAGCTAATTACCGATAAAAGATAAACTCCGAAAAAACCGGCTATGCGCCTAGAATTTATTGCCAATTACTTGAACTATAGCAAATAACCAGAAGCGAAGGTGGCAAAACAATCGCAACAAATAGCTAAAATATGCCTTACGAAGAATAAATATTTGTTAAAAACCAACCTAAAAAAACCACCCCTGGAACCAAAGCAAATATTTAAAAACATATACGCGCGAAATAGTAATGCCAGATAATGCTGGGTAAAAGGCTACAAACAATAAAACAACGATTCCTAAATAAACATATACCAATAAGGTAAGTATCGGATCCCTCTTGGTAAAAAACTCATCCAATAATCCAGCGACTGCCAAGATTAGTAATGGCAATGCACTATAAAAATAGTACATATACTGGATACGAGTCACTAAAGCATATGGTAAATATTGTGCGCCAAAAACTACTATTATAAACCAAATATTTTGACGAAAATTAGTTGAGCACTTATAGATTAAAATAAATATCGCAATAATTCCAAACCAGCTTATCGCGGGATTTGCCATTAAGACAATTGAGTTTGAAAGCAAATTTTCTTTATTGAACCAAAAGAATATTGACATTGGATGCAAATCCAGTGGCCACGACCACCATGGAACATTTGGAATGTCTAAAAATACCGCCCATTTAGTGTGTGTTAGTAACATAATCCTTTGTAAAATCAAAACAGTTGGGAAAAAGGATTGCTTTACCATTAATAAATATGGAACATAGGATAATATATAGATAGAAAAAGGCACAATCACCCAAATACAGATTATTGAAGTCAATGTTTCAAAGAGCTTATAGCCGCTCCCAATTTTGTATTCCCGAAATTCAGCAACTAGTACTAGCAAAACCACTGCCAACAAAGAGAATAAAGCACTCCACTTGATACTCAGGGCCAAAGCAAAACAAATCGCGGCAAGTAAGAGCCAACCACCAGCAAAATAAAGTTTCCTGCGTTTCAAATATTGCCATAGGCAAAAATACTCGCTAACTAAAAATAAGGTAACTAATGGTTCAATTATTGCTACCCGGCTGATACTAAAATGCATAAACTCAAAAGTCAGAAGGAGCGCCGCCAAAATACCCGCTCGTCGTGTAAAAAACAAATCAGTAGCGAAAATATAAATTAATACAACTAGCAATAACCCACTAAGCCCGACCATAAATCGCCAGCCAAAGGGGTTCATTCCAAATATTTTTATTCCCTGCCCAATCAGTAAAGGACCCATTTGAGGATGTGCTAAATTAACATCAAAACTATGTTGATACAAATAATGAAACGCTGGCAAAACATAAGCATTTTCATCAAAAAATGTTGCATCGTATGCAATATTTGGTAAAATCGATTCAGATTGAAAGAAAATTTCTTCCATATTATCCAATTTTGGGTCAATCATTGCTTGTGAATTATATTCACGGAGACTGATGTCATTAAAATCAGTAACAACTAAGCGATTTATGGTTACCAATGGTTTTATAACCTCAACTATCACTGACCTTAATTTTATGGTAGTATTGGTTGGCAAATTATGCCAATCGCATTTGACACTATTTACATGTTGATTGTTAATAGTAGCAAATTTAGCGGTTCTTCCATGTTCATCGATGTATGAAAAGTCAACAACTCCATTTGCAACACACCCCCAAAAGGATAGCTGCTTCACTGTCGTTGGTTGGGTAAAATTTACAGAAATATTTTTGCCCGAAAAATCTCCAAACCAGCTCCCCTTAGTGTGATGTTCGCCTAAATAGTAAAATAATAAAGCCGCATTAACCACAACAAATACCGCGATTATTATAAAATCAATAGTTTCATATTTATACCGACTATAGCCAATATCAACAATCGGATGACGAAATCTAATAACATATACCATTGATAGCAGTAATATAGCTAAGATGCCTAGTAATTCCAAATAAAAAAATACATCCATGTGCTAACCCTCACTGAAAACAACCGCTAAAACACACTCTAAAACCACCAGGTCTTAAACCAATGCAACCAATAAAATACATAAGCGCGATTAACTTCAACACCTGAAGTAACTGGGTAAAACAAAATAAAAATAAATCCAACTATTAAAAAATAGCCATAAACTAGTTTTTTACCCAGCGGTGACGCAGTATAAATCCGATCCAACCACCACGCGATAATAATAAACACAAACGGGGTAATCGCATAAAAATAATATAATAACTCAACGCGCTTAATAAAAACATAAGGCAGCCACAGGGCAAAAATCGCAATTGGCAAAAATTTGGTAATCTTATGGCGATGGCTATAAAAGCAAAAACATGGTACGGCTAAAATACTGAACCAATAAATGATGGGATTCCCCATCAAAACAATTGAATGGGATTTTAAAGTTGCGGGGTCAAACCAAAAGTACAGCGACTGCGGAAATAAATCTAATGGCCAGCTCCACCAGCGTGCTCCGGAATTATGCGCTTGAACCATTAAAACCGTATGATCATGCCACATGGTATATTGAAGCTGACCAAATAACGACCAAAGACCATCCGGTTTGGCAATGCTAAAAAACGGAATATAACTAATAAAATAGATCCCACAAGGAATCAGCAGCCAAATCAATAACCACCACCAAATTAGCTTTATTAATGATAATCTGAACTGGTAGCGCTTAGCGAATATCTCAATTTTTATTCCATATACTAATATTAATGCTAATGAAAACATTGCCGTCCACTTAGTTGCGACTGCTAGTCCAAAGCAAATTCCGGCATAAAATAAATTACGATAAGCTTTTTGCCAATCAGCAAACCGAGATGATAAATAATTATAGAAAAAATATACTTCCAATACCAAAAAGGTGGTGACAAAGGGTTCAATAACCGCTAACCGATTGATTGTAAAATGCATAAAATCCAATGCCAGTAAGAGGGTAGCAAAAAAAGACAGGCGCCGGTTATTAAATATTTTTTGCGCTAATAGATAGAGTAATGGCAATAAAAAAACACCATTTATTACCGACATTAACCGCCATGCGAAAGGATTCATCCCAAAACATAAAATACCGATGCCGATTAATAAAATCCCCAGTTGTGGATGGGCAGTATTGAAGTACGGAATTTTTTCTAAATAATTATATGCCATCATCGCATAGCTGGGATCATCAAAAAACATCGCAGTATATGCAGTGTAAGGTGCATCAAGGTACAAAGTCGCTTTTTTATAGTTTCTAACTTCACTATCAGAATGGACAAACAAATTTGCAATATCATCAATTTTATTATCAAAACTAGCATTTACTTGGAAATTATTTATTATTTGCTGATGCTCTCCCCGAACTAACAATTTGCTAATATTTAGTTGCGGACTAATAATTGTAAGCTTCAATTGGGTAAATTTTGCTATCGTCGAAATAGGATAAACTCGCCAAGCACAAATAACATTTAGCTTTGATTTGCTATCGTCTTGTGTTGCCAGCAGTTGGGTGGATTGTGCAGCCGTAATACCCTCAATCTTATAATTACCATTAACCGTGCAGGCATAAAATGATACTTCACTCAATTGTGTTGGCTTAGAAAAATTTAGGGCAATAAACTTATTTGGAAGATTCCCATACCACATTTGTTTATTGGTAAAAGAACCCAAGTGATAGAAACTCAGTAAGAGATAAGGAATAATAATTAGCGATATCAACAGCCAATCTTTGGCACACAGAACTGAATTACCAAAAAAATTTGAAATAGATTTCCAAATTTTAAATTTTATGGCGCAATAAGTACATGTGATGACAAATACAATCACCACCAGATAAATTTGTAACCACATGTTAACTCACAAACTTATTCAAACTGTTGCAGGAATTTTAAATCATCGGCAAAGCCGCTTTTGACTTTTACCCAAATTTCCAGATGGACTTTACAATCAAAAAGCTTTTCCATGTCCAGCCGTGAATCAATCGAGATTTTTTTAAGTTTTTCGCCACCCTTGCCGATCACCATCGGTTTTTGATTATCGCGATCAACTACAATCGTCGCAAAAACTCGGCATAATTTAGTAGTTTGTTCAAACTTATCAATTTCGACCATCAGGTTATAAGGTAGCTCTTGTCCCAAGGTGCGAAATAATTTCTCACGAATGATTTCACTTGCCATAAATTTACTGCTTTTATCGGTAAGCTGATCTTCTGGATATAAAAAAACACTTTCCGGCAGATAACTTTTTAAAATCGGTAGTAGTTCGTCTATCCCGTGATTATGTTTGGCTGCGACTGCCAGCACCTGTTTAAAGGCAAATTTGGCGGTGATTTCTTTAATAAAGGCGTTAAGTTCGGTCTTATCCTTGTATTTATCTTTTTTATTGATGATCAAAATAACATTGGCGGTAGTCGGCAGCAGGTTAAGAACTTCTTCATCACCAGCATTAAAAATTCCAGCTTCAACCACATAAGCAATTACATCGACATTATTCAGGCTATTAACCACACTTTGATTAAGAGCCTGGTTTAATTTGGTCAAATACTGCTTTTGAAATCCTGGAGTATCAACAAAAATGTATTGCGCATTATCAATGGTCAAAACGCCGGTAACCCGATGACGGGTAGTTTGCGGCTTGCGTGAAGTAATACTAACTTTTTGACCAATCAAATGATTCATCAGGGTTGATTTGCCAACATTGGGACGTCCGATAATCGCAATAAAACCGCAACGGGTTGTATCATGCATAGTTAATATTTTTCCTGCAATAATTGTAATAATTTATAAGCGGCATCCTGACTGGCCTGTTTTTTACCCTTGCCGATCCCGACTGTAATCAAATTCAATGCTTCCAAGCGACATTCAACTTTAAATACCATTTCATGTTCCGGTCCGCTGGTTTCAATAATGTCATACGCCGGCAAATTCAGGTGCCGCGCCTGAATTACTTCCTGTAGCTGGGTTTTATAATCTTTTAACGGCAACGCATCACGATTAATTTTGTCTGCAAAAAGCTTTTCGATAGTCGCCCGAACACACTCAAACCCACCATCCAAAAAAATTGCCGCAAATAACGCCTCAACTCCATCGGCAACTATTGATGGTCGCTGGCGTCCGCCGCTTTTAAGTTCACCATCACCCAAGAGCAGATACTCCCCCAAGTACAAGACTTCACCAATCTCAACCAAACCATCTTGATTGACCAATGCTGCCCGCATTTTGGAGAGTTCACCCTCAGCTAGCTCAGGAAACTTCAGATAGAGATTTAGTGCTATTACACAGTCCAAAATTCCGTCACCAACAAACTCCAGCCGCTCATTATTGTCTTTGGCATAACTACGATGCGTCAATGCCTGTTTAAGCAACGCAATATTCTTGAATGTATAACCCAACTGTTGCTGTAATAATTGCAATTTTTTCATTAGTTGATCTTGGTGCCAATCCGGGATAAATCACTGAAATTCATCCATACGTAAATCGCTTTACCCAAAACGGCCTGTTCCGATACAAAGCCCCAGTAGCGGCTATCAAGACTATTATCGCGATTATCACCCATCATAAAATAATGACCAGCCGGCACGCGACAAGTAAAGCCATCATCGGTATATTGGCAGTTTTCTTTGCCCGGAAAATCTTTGACCATCTCCAAAATAACCGGCGGCACTTGATCCCAGGTAATAATCGCATGTTTATCACCGGTCAAATTCTCAATAAAGCGTTGATTATGCATCATCACCGGACCTTGCGGTGTCGGCTCGCTATAATCGTATGAACCATCACCGGTATATTCCAAAGTTTGTCCATTAATCCGTAAGCGCTTATCTAAATAAGTTACGGTATCTCCCGGAAGTCCCACTACGCGTTTAATTAAATCACGATTACGCACATTTGGGTCTTCAAACACTACCACATCGCCGCGCTTAATCTCGCTAACCGGAATCACTACGCTGTTAGTCACCGGCATCCGCAAACCATATTGGAATTTATTGACTAAAATAAAATCGCCAACCGTTAAATCCGGACGCATTGAGCTACTAGGAATTTGGTAGGCCTCAAATAAGAATGAACGCAGCACCCACACCGCCAACACCACCGGAAAAAACTCGCGCGAATAATGAACATAATGAGGTTTAGCTTCTCCTTCACCGCGGTTTTTAGACCAAACACTGCGATCCAATAATAAAATAACCGCACTAACAATCACAAAAATCAATAAAACGGTAGCAAAATCAGTAAATTCAGAAATCACCCCAACACAACCCAAAATCAAAATCAAATACCCATTTTCCATGGATTTGCTTTTATTATTTCCGCGGGCGTAGTAAATCATCCCACATCCAATTACGATGGCAATTATGCCCAGATAAAACCACTTTGATAATCCTTGCGCTTCCATATACTTCCTTTAAAAGCCAAACTCCGGTCACCGGTTCATATTTAATAACTTACAAAAAACCTTGTATTTTACCATATTCAGGACTGGGTGGAATTATTCGTTAACATAAAGAATTTTCCGCAGCTATGTTAATATCGGTTATAATACACCCCTCATTCATCAATGGTGGGTCTCCTTGCATTGTCAACTGCAAAACCTGGTCAGGTCGGGAACGAAGCAGCCATATGCAGTAAAACAAGTGCCAAGGGTCAGGCTCACCTCCCCAACAATTACCCAATACAATTTTTACCACTTCACAAATTAGCCGATTGCGTAACTATGTTATAATTATCAATTGACTTTAATCATTTTTAGCTAATTGCATGAACGATAAAACCGACATAACCCATAACATAGCGAATTTACAACAACAACTCTCACAGCTGCAAATCAATTCAAACCATCCGGTAAAATTAATTGCGGTAAGTAAAACCATGTCCTGTGATAAATTAATTAACGCTTATCAAGCCGGGGTCACGGCTTTTGGTGAAAACTATCTGCAGGAATTTAAAACCAAAGCCGAACAATTGGCACAACTGTCGCTGGAATGGCATTTTATCGGTACCATTCAAAGTAATAAAAGTAAAATCATTGCTGAACATGCCAGTTATCTGCATACGCTAACTAAAATCAGCCATGCTATTCGCATTAACAATCAGCGTCCATCTCGACTACCCGCACTTAAGGTTTTGGTTGAAATCAATATCAGCGGCGAAAGCAATAAACATGGATTAAGCACCGAAACGGAAATTCTAGCATTAGCCGAACAAATTACCCAACTGCCGCGACTGCAGCTGTGTGGACTAATGGCGATGGCTAGTGACAGCACCGATGAAAAACTGGTACTGACTCAATTTCAGACTTTACGCAATTGGCAGCAACGTCTTACTCAACTAGGTTTTAGTGTACCGGAATTATCGATGGGCATGTCCAATGATTATCCACTGGCAATCGCCGCCGGCGCAACCATGATTCGAATTGGCAGCAAAATTTTTGGAAAGAGAAACTATGACAACTAAACTGGTATTCCTCGGTGGTGGTAATATGGCCGAAGCAATTTTCGCCGGATTAATTAGTAACCCGGAATTTAAAATTGAGGTAATTCAGCGCAACCCGGACAAAATTACCGCGCTGAAACAAAAATATTCGGATATTACCGTTACAGCAACTCTCGATTGTGTTCTTAATCCCGAAGATATTATTGTGTTGGCGATCAAACCGCAGCAAGCCAAAGAGGCATTATTGCCAATCAAGGATAAATTAGCTAACTGTCTGGTGGTTTCGGTAATGGCCGGACTTAATTGTGCTACTATCAGTAACTGGTTAGCCAATCCGCGAATTATTCGCACTATGCCAAGTACGCCTTCAAGTATCAAAGAAGGGATAACTGCTGTATTTGCCACTCCGGCAGTGTCACCAGAACACTACCAGCTAGTACAAAATATTTTTGCTACCATTGGCATAATTTATCCGGCACGAACCGAAGATGAAATCGATAAAATAGTCCCGATCAGCAGCAGCGCGGTGGCTTTTCAGTATTACTTCATGGAGGGGCTAATCAATAATGCAGTAAGCAAATTTGGCTTTTCCGAAGCCGATGCGACAAAATTGGTGCTCCAATTGGTAAAAGGCAGTTATGGTTTACTGGAAGCCAATCCAACCATCGCCATTGCCGAACAGCGCGCGCGAGTAACCTCAAAAAAAGGAGCGACCGAGCAAGGAGTACTGACTTTTGAGAAACAACAGCTACATCAAATTATTGGTGAGGCAATGAGCAATTGTTATAATCGTGCCGTTGAGATGGCAGAAGAGTTTAAATAATGACGACAACCACTAAATATTTACCGATTGATCTTCATTGCCACAGTGTCCATTCCGATGGCGCACTTGAAGTTGCTGAGTTGTTACAATTAGTCAGCGCTAATGGCGGACAGTTTCAGGCTTTAACCGACCATGATACGGTATCCGGAATCCATGAAGCACAACAATTAGCACCAACCTTAGGTCTTAAATTGATAGCCGGCGTCGAAATTTCGGTAACTTGGCATAACAACACCTTGATTCATATCGTTGGGCTAAATGTTGACCCGGACTCAACTGAGCTAGTCAGCGAACTGGCAAAACTCCGTGCCTCACGAATTGAACGCGGACAACGGATTGGTGCTAATCTGGCAAAAATCGGCATCCATGGCGCTTTTGAAGGCGCGATGAGTTTATGCAACCATCCCGAAGCACTGAGCCGTACTCATTTCAGCCATTGGCTGATACAGGAAGGTTATGCTAAACCCGGCAAAGCTTTTGAAAAATTTTTGGCACCGGGAAAACCCGGTTATACTACCCAAAACTGGGCATCTTTAGAAAACGCTCTACAGTGGATTCATAATAGTGGCGGATTTGCAATTATCGCCCATCCCGGACGCTACAAATTCACCCGCACTAAATTACTCAAATTAATTGATGAATTTAAGTATTTTGGCGGCGTTGGAATTGAAGTTATCAGTAGCTCTCATTCGCCGCAAGATGAACAAAACATTGCCGCGATTTGCCGCCATAGTCAGCTACTGGCATCGGTTGGCAGTGATTTTCATCAAGAAGAATCTTACCGCCGGATATTGCCGGGCAAAAATCGCGGCCTGCCACAGGGACTTGCCACGGTATTTCCACTGCTTAACATTCCAGAAACAATCTATTCATAATCAAAGGGGAAAATAATGACCGCTAAAGACAAATTGGTTCATAAATTAAAAAACCGCCATATACAGATGATTGCCCTTGGTGGCGTAATCGGAACCGGATTATTTTTTGGCGCTGCCAAATCAATTCACTCTACCGGTCCATCGATAATTTTGTCATATATACT
>JBPOJK010000204.1:0-5822 GCA_052033675.1 Pseudomonadota bacterium | reverse complement strand
CCATTGGTACCGGTACCGCCGCCGCGAGCACAGAAATACAACGCATTAAATGCCTCCTGATTGGCTAAGTGAATCAGTTTCTCAACATCCTGGCGATTTTTTGGCATTGCTACCGCTTGGGGAACTACTTCATAAATGCTATTATCGGTTGCATTTACCAGACAAGTAGCCTTATCACAATGAAATTCGCCGCTAAATCCATCTTCCAGTAAAACTGTTTCAAAAAAGTTTACCAGCCCCGCCAGTGGGTGCTTATTTATCGGATCAGCCATGTTGTGCCTTAAATTCGTTCATAAATTCCACCAACAAATCAACACCTTTTTCCGGCATAGCATTATAAAGACTGGCACGGGCACCACCGACCAATTTATGACCATTTAAATATTTTAAACCACGTTGCCCAGCTTCAATTAAAAAGTGTTGCAATAGCTCATCGGATGGTAAAGTAAATGGTACATTAATTGGCGATCGATCGGCAGCAACTACCGGATTAGTATAAAAGCCATTGCTGTTATCAACACAATCATAGAGTTTTTTAACTTTACGTTGATTTAGTGCGGATAATTGCGCTAAACCGCCCTGTTCATTAATAATCCAGTCAACCATTAAATCCATCATATACACCGCGGTAGTTGGAATGGTGTTTAATAATGATCCTTGTTCGGCCTGCAATTTATAGTTAAATACTTCCGGTGTACATGGTTGTGCCTGATCCAATAAATCATCACGGATAATAACCAGCGTAACACCCGAAATACCCAGATTTTTTTGGGCGGAAGCAAAAATCACTCCAAATTTGCTAACATCAATCTCACTGGATAATATTGAAGAAGTCATGTCGGCAACCACGGGCACTGATCCGGTAGTGGGAATTTCTGCAACCTGCATTCCATTAATAGTTTCATTCGGGCAGTAATAGAAGTATGCCGCATTAGGATTTAATTTCCAGTCACTGGCTGGTGGAACTTGCGATTTACCGGCAGTAGCCACAATATTAACATCAGCATAACGCGCGGCATATTTAGCCGCCCGCTCTGACCAAATACCAGTAACCAAATAATCTACCTGACGGTTTTTACCACACAAATTCATCGGAATAAAGCTAAAATGTCCCTGCCCGCCACCGGTTAAAAACAACACCTTGTAATTGGTCGGAATGTTCATTAACTTGCGCAGCTTTTCTTCCAAGCGCGATAACATATCCTGAAAAGTTGAAGTCCGATGTCCGATTTCCATTATTGAAGTACCGCTATCCTGCCAATTTAACAACTCTGACTGAGCTCTTAGCAAAACAGACTCCGGTAACATCGCCGGTCCAGCAGCAAAATTATACACCCGAAACATCAAAAGACTCCTCATCTATAAAAATATCATTTCCCGTCAATTTAATCAACTTTTTCCAACACCGAGATAACAACCTGATATAAATTGACAATTTCAATGAATTCGATTAATCCGCAAAAATAAAAATTACAAATAAGATTATATTGTACTAACAATTTTGCTGCAATGCAATAAAATATTAGCCTCATTCAAGAAATTGTTTATAATTTTGTAAAAAAGCAATGCTATAATTTGTGGTTTAACTGAATTGGTGCCGGGTTTAATTAATTTATAAAATGTAAACCGGTACACCTATGCAGTGCTTAATTTTTAGTCAAGGAAATAAAATATCGTGGAAATTATTAAAGATCGCTTTATTGCCCATAAGTTTGGTGGTTCAAGTGTGGCTAATGCAGAACGCTTTACTGAAGTAAAAAAAATTCTTAGTGGAAAAGATGAGGTTATTGTAGTTTCAGCGATAAAAGGCACCACTAATAAATTACAGGCGATGCTGGATATGGCAGCAACAGGCAATGATTGGCATGCGGAGTTAACCAGTCTTGAAGAAGCACATCATGGTTTAATTAATCAATTATTACCGGCTAATTCACAAACAACCCTATGGGAAACAATCGCCCGCGACTTTAAAATTTTAGGTGATATCCTTAATACTGTTACTCAAATTGGTAACTACTCCAATGATATTCAGCAATTTGTCCAAGGTTATGGCGAATTGTGGTCAGCGCAAGTATTAGCGGCCTATTTGGGAACGACTACTCGCTGTATTTTTTTGGATGCCAGCAAGGTTTTATATTCATTTGTAAAAGACGGCATCGTATGTATTGATTGGGAACGCAGCGAAGCGGCCTTAAAAGAGTTTCTCAAAGATAAAGATTTCGATCAAATTGTAGTAACCGGTTTTGTAGCTGCCAATAAAGATGGCAAACGGACTACCTTGGGACGCAATGGTAGTGATTATTCCGGCGCAATTTTTGCCAGTTTATTTAACACCAAAGAATTGATTATTTGGACTGACGTTGATGGAATTTATTCGGCGCATCCGGCAAAAGTAAAATCAGCATTCTGTATTGATAATTTGTCATACAAAGAAGCTTTGGAACTGGCTTATTTCGGTGCCAGCGTGTTGCATCCATTGACAATTGCTCCTGCTGAAGCCAAAAACATCCCGATTTACATCAAAAATAGTTACAACCCAACTGCCCGCGGAACTTTTATCTCGAGTACCTCCACTGCTGATGGACATCCGGTAAAAGGTTTAAGTTACATTGATGACATAGCCGTAATCAATGTTGAAGGTGCTGGAATGGCTGGGGTTTCTGGAACCGCCGCGCGAATTTTTCAAATTATGCAGGAATGCAATGTATCGGTAGTCTTAACCTCGCAAGCCAGTTCTGAACATTCGGTATGTTTGGCGGTTGCCAAAAAATCTGCGGCGGTTGCTCTAGCGGCACTAAATGAAAACCTAAAATTTGAAATTGAAGCCGGACAAATTAACCGCGTTACCGCCGATACCGAATGCGCAATTTTAGCCGCCGTTGGTGATGCTATGGTAGGTACCCACGGGGTTGCCGGTAAATTTTTTGATACTTTGGCCAAAGCTAATATCAACATCATCGCGATTGCCCAAGGTTCATCAGAACGTAATATTTCTGCAGTGATTAAGAGTAAAGATATCAACAAAGCCCTGCAGGCGGTTCATTCCGGTTTTTATCTCTCCAACCAAACAATTTCGATTGGTTTGATTGGTCCGGGAAATATTGGTGGCACCTTACTTAATCAAATTGCCGAAGCCCGGGAAAATATCCGTAAACGCTACAAAGTCGATTTATGCGTTCGCGGTATCATGAGCAATCACAAAATGTTACTTAGTGATGATGCGCTGGCAAATGATTGGCAACAAAATTTTGCTAATAGCAGTTTAGCACCAGATATGGATCAATTTAGTGCACATTTACTTGGTGAAGATATACCGCATGCGGTAATTATTGATTGTACTGCCAGTCCTAAAGTAGCTAAAGAATACCTAAAATTCTTTGAGCAGGGACTTAGCGTAATTACCCCGAATAAATATACCAATGCCGGCGATCTGGATTTTTACCATCAGGTTAAAGCCGCCAGTGCCGGTAAAGGCACCCATTATTTATATGAAGCGACGGTCTGTGCCGGTTTGCCGATTATTAATACCTTGCAGGATTTAATCAAAACCGGCGATGAAATTGTTACCATTGAAGGGGTGGTATCCGGTACATTAAGTTATGTCTTTAACGAATTAGGCAAAGGTCGTAAATTCTCGGATATTGTCAAAGAAGCCAAAGAATTGGGCTATACCGAACCGGATCCCCGCGAAGATTTATCCGGACAGGATGTCGCGCGTAAATGGGTGTGTTTATCACGTGAAATCGGGCGGGATTTATCATTATCTGATGTTGCAGTAACCAATCTGGTACCGGAAGAATTAAAAGATTGCTCGGTGGAAGAATTCTTACGACGCTTGCCGGAATTTGATGGTCCAATTATGGAAATGGCGGCTAAAGCCAAAGCCAATAATGAAAAACTTAGCTATGCAGGTAAAATCGATGAAAACGGTAAAGTTGCGGTAGCAATTCAATCAGTTCCCGCCAGTCATCCATTAGCACGCCTAAATGGTACGGATAATATCATGATTTTCCAAACAACCCGCTATGACAGCACTCGTCCAATGGTAATTCAAGGTCCCGGTGCTGGTGCTGCGGTAACTGCCGGTGGTGTTTTTGCCGATTTATTACGTTTAACCTCTTATTTATACTAGGCGTAAAATAATGACAACAATCGTAAGCGGAAATTTATTAAACCCGCAGATTAAGACTTTGACCGCCTTTGCGCCAGCTACCAGTGCCAATCTGGGAGTTGGCTTTGATATTCTAGGTCTGGCATTGGATGCGGTGGGTGATAAAGTCACTCTAGAAAAGCGCGATGATGGACATATCGTAATTGATAAAATTACCTCACTTGATGGTTTACCTTTGGAAAGTAATAAAAATACCGCTTCATATGCCGTTACTAAGATGTGTGAAGAGCTGGGAATTACTTGTGGTTTTTCGCTGACTATTGATAAAGGTATTGCGCTGGGCTCCGGCATGGGCGGCTCAGCGGCATCCGCCGTTGCCGCGGTGGTGGCATTAAATGGTTTTCTTAATGCACCGTTAAGCAAAGACAAATTGGTAGAATATGCTCTTTACGGCGAAGAAATTGCTTCTGGTGGTCGTCATGCCGATAATGTTGCGCCCTGTGTTTACGGCGGCATTACCCTAATCCGCAATCTGGAACCGCTGGATATTATTTCATTACCCTATCCGGAACTCTATTGCGTAATTGTTCATCCGCATTTACAGGTAGAAACCAAGACTGCACGTAAAATTTTAAGTCCTACTGTCGAATTAAAAAAATTTGTTGAACAATCTGCCAATTTGGCCGCCGCGATCAGTGCCTTATATCAAAAGGATTATCAGTTGCTGGCGCGTTCGTTCCAGGACTTAATTATTGAACCGCAGCGCTCACGCTTGGTTAATGGTTTTGCGGCTGTAAAATCCGCCGCTATAACCAATGGTGCACTTGGAGCGGTACTTTCCGGTTCGGGTCCAAGTATGCTGGCATTAACTAAATCACCAGCGGAAGCACAGCAAGTAGCTCAGGCGATGGTAGCTGCGTTTGCCAGCGAAAATATTGCTGCCGATCACTGGATTTCACCAATTAACCCCAATGGGGCTGCCGTAATTAATTGATGAATCAGTATTACAAAAAATCTGCCCTCTTTAATTTTGATACCCGGACAGTGGTTACGATTAGCATTGCCGCTGCCCTTTATGGAATCATTGGACTAGTCGGAATTCCGGTTGGTCCGAATGTCCAGTTACGACCATCAATCATTATTCTGGCGGTTTTTGCCGCCTACTTTGGTCCACTGGTCGGATTTTGCAGTGGCTTTCTAGGCAATGTTCTAACCGATTTGCTGGCTGGCTGGGGCATTTGGTTGAATTGGGAACTAGCTTCGGGAATATTCGGTCTTGGTGCCGGATTGGTGTATTTAATTCCCGGCTTTAATGTCCGCTACGGTCTATGTAAAAAATGGCATGTCGCATTGTTGGTTATTGGCGGCATCGGTGGCTTTTTAGCCGGCTACGGCTTTGCGGGAATCAGCGACATTCTCTTAATGGGCGAACCGCCGCGCAAGATCTTTTTTCAGGTTAGCGTAATTTTTATTACCAATTCATTAGTGTTTGTTATTTTGGCATTGCCGATAATTATCGGTTTCATTGCCGGTAACCGCCGTCATCGTAATTTGCGGGTTGAAGAATGACACCACAAATTCAGTTTAAGGATTTCTCTTTCCGCTATCTTAATCTTCAGGATGCCACGCTTAAAAACATCAATCTGGAAATTTTTCCCGGTGAGAAGGTTTTAATTGTTGGACGTAGCGGTTCCGGTAAAAGCACCCTCCT
>JBPOJK010000050.1:0-2557 GCA_052033675.1 Pseudomonadota bacterium | reverse complement strand
TAGCCAAACCATCCATAATATAATTACCCAGAAAGAGAAATGCTGTTAAAATTCCAAAAACGGTCATACCACAAACAATAGCAACACTGCGTTTGTCCTTTTGTGATAATCCACGGGTAAGATTGATAAACTGACTTAGTGCCAGAATCGGATTTAACAGGCTTAATAAGGTAATAAATATCTGTAAGAGATGTGACATTGACTATTTTTCTATAATTAGCTAGGATTAATCCAGATTATAGCAAATTTTTGCTAAATAAATGAAATTCTTGTATTAACGGCAGCCGATTTACAAAATAAATAGTTTGTTACGCATGATAAAGACTTTAGCGCCAAGTTATTGATTTTTCGTCATGGCTTGCTGATTTTACACTCCCTTTTCAGCACGCAAAATCGCCAAACTCAATAACTTAGCGCTAAAATAATAAATACGTACATCAAAATAGCTGCCGCTAACAACATTTTAGGTTTGACTCGCTGTTATGACTAGAATGAATAAGAATATTTTATCGCATAAACTTGCTGGCTGGAAGACAGCTGGCTTAAATTAAAGCCACCCTGCGAATATGATTTAGAAGCAGTTGGATCGGGATTATTCGCGGTATAGACAAATTGAATATACGGAATAATTGCCTGATGTTCGGTGATCTTAAAGGCCGCGCCGAGCTCGGTCGTCAATTGATATTGTGTTACATCGGCATTAATCTGCTGATTAGCGGCAGTTCCCTCGGTCATAACCCCATTTAGAGAAGACTGCACCAAACCACCGTAAATATCAATATAGGGTGTTAAATTTGGTGTAAGTTTGAAGGTTTGCTTAAATCCCGGCAAAATAGCATAATCGGTGGAGTGAATATAATTACCATTGCTATCAGCATAAACCACGGTAACATTATTCCCCTGTTCCAAGCGTAAATACGGCGTAATATCGTAGGTTGGTGTAACATGAAAATTATAACCGAGCTTTAAGACTTCCTTGTAACCCTGTGGATTATTTTCTGCCGAGGGTGGCACGTCTGGAAAAGCCGGATTCTGACTACGCATATTGTATTTGCCATACAACCGCGCCTCATAATAAAAGCCATTCGCCAGAGTCTGTGTCCAAAACAAGAACATTTGTGGACCAGATGGAGTTTCTTCCAATGCAGCACCAGTTGCACTTACCGTTTTATCCTTTGGTGCCGTTCCGAGAACGCCACTATAACCATCTAATTTTTCTTTCTCCGCCAGATGCTTCAATGCGCGAATGTCTTCAGCAGTTAATGCCGGCATTGACTCTGCTGCTGCCGATTCAAGATTGGTGGTTGCCAAATTAGCAGCTGATGGCATAGTTGTTGCATAGGCACTGCCACCAATAATTGCCAATCCCAAATATAATGACTTAGATAAAACCGATAACGATCGTGACATATAAATTTCCCTAGATTAAAAATTATTACTTGCGGTTACGAATGTATTTATATCTTAGAATTCAGCTATTGAGCTTAACGATTCTGCACATTGATTGTGCTGGTAAATGCCATACCATGAGGAAAAATCAATAGCTTCACCGATAAGTCATTATCATGCGTAACATTACTTAGCTAAAAGAGTTGTAATTAACACTCTTAAAACAGGGCGGATTATACGGATTTTATGGGTAAAAAAATAATGTTTATATACCTGGGGGAGATTTTTATTTTATTTGCATGTATTTCAATCTATTACATATCAAAATTGACTAATTTCCATAGTTATCATTAGGTTTATTATGTTAATTTGCCCAAATCAAATCTGATACTATCCGCAGAACCAATAAATTTTGGCGGTGCTCGCATGGTTTTGACTGGATGCTGACTAACCGCGGACTACCAACCAAATTTGTTGGTAAGCACCTGACACGAATTAGATTATAATTACTAATGGGAGAAAGTAATAGAACATTACGCACCGTCTTAAAATCAGGTTGTCATATAGCATTATTAATGAATAGATATGTGAGTAACCAGCTATCAAATAATTTTATTCACACATTTGGAGGAATATCACCATGAAAAAAACCACCTTAATATCCAGCTTGTTATTAGCAATTGGAATTTTAACCACGCCAGTAGCACAAGCTTGCACACGCTTCACCTATACCGGTGCAGACAATGACGTAATTACTGGACGTTCATGGGATTGGCCAAATGACGGGCATGCCGATTTATGGGCATATCCGGCCGGAATTGCGCGCAATGGCAACAGCAATGACAAAAACAGTCTTCATTGGGTATCCAAATACGGTAGCGTTACCACCAGTGCATTCAATGCTGCAACCGCTGATGGGATTAATACTGCCGGTTTAGATGTAAATGTGCTCTATTTAAGCGGTAGCAATTATGGCAAACCTGTTGCTGGCAAAAAAAACCTAACCTTACTGACGTGGGCGCAATTTTTATTGGATAATTATGCGACGGTAAATGAGGCGGTTAAAGATTATGGCAGCGGTAAATACAATATGCTTGGTGTTCCTGATGTAGATGGACAAAAAATGCACTTGCATGTATCGATCACCGATGCCAGTGGAGATAATGCC
>JBPOJK010000133.1:0-2359 GCA_052033675.1 Pseudomonadota bacterium | reverse complement strand
GTTCTTTAGTTGGCTCGGTCTTGAATAAAATATCCGATTTTTCAACAAAGACCATGCTCTTGCCGTTAAAGAAACCATTTTGGTATAAATCAAAAAATTCCCCGGTTTTTGGATAAATTGTTGGCGGTTTAATTGCCGCTTTTAATACTACTTGTGGGTCTTTTAAGCCATCGCCAGTCAAAATACACAAAATTTTGGCATTGGCTTCGATTTTGCCGCGATTAATGAGTTTCTGCACCCCCGCTACGGTTGCTGAGGCTGAACTCTCGGCAAATACTCCATCGGCTTTCGCCATCCGGTGCTGAGCTTCGAGAATTTCATTGTCAGTTACCGATACCGCAAAACCACCGGTATTGTTAATCGCTTCCAATGCTTTTAAGCCATCAATTGGATTGGATACCGCAATTGCTGAAGCCAGTGTGTTAATACTTGGCAATACCTGAATATCGCTGCGGTTTTCTTCAAAACTGTTGACCACCGCTTGTGCACCGGTAGCCTGAACACCGATGAATTTCGGCAGGCGATCAATCAAGCCCAACTTATAATAATCCATAAATCCTTTATAATAGCCACCGATATTGGTTCCGCAACCAATCGGCACGACTATATAATCCGGCACCTGAAATAACATCTGGTCAATTACTTCAAATGCTCCGCTTTTAGCTCCTTCCAGTCGGAAGGCATAATCGCCGGCGAGGTAGAAGCCCATTTCCACGGCAATTTTATAGGCAAGATCAGCAGCATCATTATAAGTTCCTTTAACTTGGACGATATGACCGCCAAATGCCAATACTTGAGATAATTTACCCGGCGGCACACCCTCAGGTACCAAAATAAAGCACGGGATTCCAGCTGCGGCGGCATAACAAGCGCAAGATGCTGCCATATTTCCGGTTGAAGCAAGGATGATCGCTTTTGCGCCCTTTTCTTTAGCAACCGAAATTTCTACCGCCGTTCCACGATCTTTAAATGAACCGGTTGGGTTTTTTCCTTCCAACTTCAATAACAATTGAACACCCATTTCTTTACCGAGCTTACGGCTTTTGACCAGCGGGGTAACGCTTTCACGCAAGGTAACAAATTCGGTTTGCTTTTCAATTGGCAATAATGGCAGATATTTCAATAAATTTGGCGGTGATTGGCGAAAATAATCAAGATTAATCTTGCTTTTGATTTCTTCGAGATCCATGACCACTTCCCAGGGCGTGGTTTCCCCGGTAAAGACCATATTGGTCGGGTTAACCGTTTCCTTGGTTACAAAGTCACGCAAATAATACATTTGTGGCGGCTCCTTTTATTATAATAATCATTAAGATAAACAATAATTTTATCACATAGTTGTGTAATATCAGCTTAAATCACTTGATTTATCGCAAATTTGTTCATTAACTATTGTTTACATTGCCACGTCTGGCGCGCACAGATTTAAAAGCCAAGCCCAACCATGAAGATGGTTAGGGTTAAGAGTGACAAAATCGTTCCCAGAATCGCGCTGCTGGTGCTCTCGGCGGTTAACGTATCGTATTTTAGGGAAAACATTGTTGTCATCGTTGCAGTTGGCATCGCGCACAATAATATGGCTTCCTTGGCAAAAATTCCCTTAACACCAAAAACTATTACCAGTGCCAGCATGATTAATGGGTGAACGATATTTTTGAGAAATAGATTGATTGCTACCAGTCGGCTAAATTTAATGGCAAAGCTCGACATTATCAAACCCAACGCAAATAATGAAACCCCTGAAGTAGTTGATCCGATTAAGCCCAGAGAGTCTTTGGCAATTTCCGGTAAATGTAAACCGGATAGTGAATAAATCGTTCCGAGAACCGGCGCAAAAACCAGCGGTTTTTTTAATACCTTGATAATAATCATGGCAATGCTGGTTTGATGATTGTCTTTGCCGCTCAGTAAAATCGTCACGATTGGAATCATGATTAAACTAGTGCAAATGTTGCCAATAGCGATTGATAAAAGCGCTTGTTTTCCCAATAACGATGTAAAAATTGGTATTCCCATAAATGCCATATCCGGAAATGAGCAAACAAATGCTCCTTGGGCGCTGGTTGAGTTTTGATATCTTAAAATAAATCGATAAATTAGAAAACTAATTAAATACATGCCCATCAGCCCCAGCCAAAATGCAATGACAAAGGAGCCATTGAGCAAATCTTCAGGCTTGCTGGTTGCAGTTAACACAAATAAACCGCATGGGAAACTAAAACTCATGACATAGGTTGCCAGACTATGACTGTGTTTATTGTCAACGATTTTCTTAAACCCCGCCAACCAGCCAAGAAAAATGACAAAGGCTACCGGAATTATAGACAGCAAAATTTGGTGTAATGATTGCAGCATAGGT
>JBPOJK010000169.1:0-2185 GCA_052033675.1 Pseudomonadota bacterium | reverse complement strand
AGATTTTTCGGACAAATTTAATGGTGCAACCGTTGATTGGGTATTGTCTAATTTGGTATTGCAGAATAAGATTCGGCGGGTAATACGCGGTATTTATGACTTTCCAAAGTACAGCGAACTTTTATGTCAGTATCTCAGCCCAGAAATAGATAAAGTGGCGCATGCTCTTGCCCGTAAATTCAAATGGCGAATTGAACCATCGGGAGATACCGCACTTTATTTACTTGGTTTATCAACACAAGTACCAGCTAGATATGTTTATTTTAGTGATGGACCGAAGCGTGAATATGATGTTTTAGGTAATCAACTGGAATTTAAAAAAATAGCACTCAAAAATATCGGGTTTAAATACGCAGAAAGTGCTTTATTGGTTCAGGCAATCAAAAGTCTTGGCAAAGATAACATCTCTGCTGAAATTATTGCCATGCTTCAACAAAAAATCGAAAGTAAATTATATCCTAAGATAATAAAAGATACCAAAACGGTTACGGATTGGGTATATAGCATAATTAAACAAGTGTGTCAGGATTAGAATATGGATCGTATTGCCGCATTTAATAAATCTCAGCTCCGTGAGCTATTTAATGAAACAGCCATAAAAAGCTCGTATTTCTAGTTAATAAGCAAAATATTTATTTAGATAATTATATAATTAATACAGAAAGTTAGACACAAAATGAATATACTCTACATCAATCACTACGCGGGGTCAATTTATCACGGCATGGAATATCGCCCTTATTATCTGGCGCGCGAATGGGTGCGGCAGGGGCACTCGGTGACGATAGTTGCCAGTAATTTATCGCATATTCGTCATAAAAATGTTGAGATTCCGGTAGGGCAGGATTATTTATCTGAACATATTGATGGCATTGAATATATCTGGTGCCGCACTACGCCTTATGGTGAGAATGGCTTTAAACGGGTGATTAATATTTTCTCATTCCTGAATAAAGTTAAAGCGCTTAAAAATAAACTAGTGACTGAATTTCGTCCTAATCTGGTGATCGCATCCTCAACCTATCCCTTTGATACCAAAATAGCCAGTCAGATTGCCAGCGCGGCTAAAGCTAAATTTATTTATGAAGTCCATGATTTATGGCCGCTGACCCCGATGGAAGTCGGCGGAATGTCAAAGTGGCATCCCTTCATTATGGCGATGCAGCGCGCCGAAAATTTTGGCTATCGCCATGCTGATAAAGTAGTGAGTTTGCTCCCCAAAGCCGCTGAATATATGCAGCAACATGGTATGGAATTGGGCAAATTTGTGTATATTTCCAATGGGGTCGCGGTAGATGATTGGCTGAATGCCACGCAAAAAATCCCCAATGAGCATCAGATCGTTCTGAGTCGCCTGAAAGATCTTGAGCATAAATTTGTCATCGGTTATGCTGGCGGAATGGGCGAGAGCAACGCGCTAGGCTTTTTGTTGGATGCGGCTAAATTAATTGTCGATAAACCGCTTGCGATAGTGTTAATTGGTGATGGAGCGTGTAAAGCCGAGCTACAGCAGCGTGTAATTGATGAAAATTTAACTAATATTCATTTTTTACCCGCAATTAGCAAATTGCAGATTCCCAATTTTTTAAGTCGTTGCGATGGCTTATATATTGGTTGGAATAAGTTGCCGATTTATCGCTTTGGAATTTGCCCGAATAAACTATTTGATTATATGTTATCAGGTAAGCCGGTGATTCATTCAGTCACTGCCGGTAATGATCTGGTGGCAGAGGCCAATTGCGGAATTTCAGTTGCGTCCGAAGATTCTATAGCCATTGCAAAGGCATTAACCAAGATTAGCCTAATGTCCGCCGAGCAATTGGCACTATTGGGTAAAAATGGCAAGCAGTATGTATTAGCGCATCATGATTACCGGATCTTAGCCACGCGCTTTTTAGATAAGGTTTTGTAAATTCTCAACCGCAAAATAAAAAGGAAGCTACATTCGCTGTGCTTCCTTTTGGTTTTAGGCTTCTTTTTTGAGAATGACATACCACCCGATGCCAAAGAGGATGAAGGTTGGAACGGTCGCTGAAAGGATTGGATTCCAGGTGAAAATTACCGCCATGTAACCAACCAGTTTATTGGTAAAGAAAAAAGCGACCCCGATTAAAATTACAAGAAATAATTTACTGCTAAGATTGATATTCCGTCCGTTATTGGGGATAAAACCCACCGCAATAAA
>JBPOJK010000022.1:0-16638 GCA_052033675.1 Pseudomonadota bacterium | reverse complement strand
AGTTGAGCCCGATCCCTACCCGCTGATGGATGCAGCAGTTACTGTTTTATCAATTATTGCGATGATCCAAATGACCCGCAAATTAGTCGAAAATTGGATTATCTGGGTTTTGATTGATTTAATCAGTATTGTGCTTTATGCCAAACAAGATGTGTATTTTATGGCGCTGGAGTACACTATTCTAACTGCAATAGCGTTAAACGGCACACGCGAATGGATAAAAGCCGCCAAAGAAAACACGGGAGTGTGAAATGAAACAACCACATATCAATTGTGATGAAAATGACATCCATTCGGCGGTAATTGTTTGCGGTGACCCGGCACGGGTTGAACGGATTGCACGCTTGGGAAATAATCCCCGCTATATTTCGACTAATCGCGAATTTACGGTCTGGGAAACCAGCCTTAATCACCAGCCAATCAGCATCTGCTCAACCGGAATCGGCGGCGTTTCGGCACTGATTGCCTTGGAAGAACTATGTCGCTGCGGCGCGCAAAGAATTATCCGGGTCGGCAGCGCTGGTGCTTTACAAACCACAGTAAAACTTGGTGAATTAATCGTCGTTGAAGGTGCTATCCGCCATGATGGGGCATCTGCCAGCTATATCGAAAGTGCTTATCCGGCAATCTCCGATTTTAAATTAACCACCCAATTATGCCAAGCTCTAAAAACTCTCGAAGTACATAATTATCATTGCGGATTGGTACGATCCCACGACTCATTTTATACCGATAAAGAAGATGAAATTTGTGCTTACTGGTCACAGCAAGGAGTGTTGGGTGCGGATATGGAAACCGGCGCATTATTAACGCTGGGACGATTACGCCAGCTGCAGATAGCGGCAATTTTATGTAATGTAGTTGAATATCAGGCAAATCTGGAATCATCAATCAACGAATTTAAAGACAGCACTGAGTTATTGGCAACCAGCGAGCGGCTGGCATCTTTGGCAGCTTTACACACTCTTGTTAATTAAAAAAACAGCTATTAACTAGCTGTTTTTTTATCAAAGGCGGAATTAGCTGACTAAAATTTTGTCGGTTGTAACCGGATGAACTTTTCGTCCTTCCTTGAATTTTACTTCACCGGGGGTCATACAACCAGTCACTGGACAGACATTGATACATAAATGACAGCCAACACATTTGTCATTAATTATTGGCTGCCGCGTATCAAACTGCCAGTCAATCGCTTGGTGCGCAGCGTCAAAACACGACACATAACAACGCCCGCAGCCAATACATTTATCCATATCGATGTGCGGTATAATTTTGAAATTCCGCTCTATATCTTCTGCCGGAACGATATTTTGCAATGCCAAGCCGATAAAATCACTAAGCTTATCATAGCCACGCTCATTCATGAAATGTTCCAAACCATTGCATAAATCATCAATAATTCGATAGCCATATTGCATAATCGAGGTTGTTACCTGCAGATTTTCACATCCCAAGAGTAAAAACTCTACCGCATCGCGCCAAGTTTCAATTCCACCCATACCGCTAAGCGGGATATTTTTTAACTGCGGATGCTGTTTTAACTGTGCACAAAAGCGTAAGGCAATTGGTTTAACTGCAGCTCCGGAGTATCCGGAAATCGATGACTTACCATTTACAACCGGCATCGCGGTTAAATGATCAAAGTTGATATTGGTAATCGATTTAATGGTATTAATTGCCGCCAAACCATGAGCACCCCCAGCAACTGCAGCCAATGCCGGAACTTCCATCGAAGTAATATTCGGCGTCATTTTGGCTATAACCGGTAAATGTGTTCCCCGCACCACTGCCGCGGAGTATAATTTAACCAATTCAGGATTGCTTCCAACATCTGATCCCATTGCATGGCTGGTCATTTGTGGACAAGAAAAATTGCACTCGATTAAATCGGCACCAGCTTTAGTAACTAGGCGAGCCAAATCTTCCCATTCCTGCTCATTTTGTCCCATGATTGAGGCAACGATAATCTTAGTTGGATAATCTCGTTTTAGCTTCGCCATCGCTTCAAGGTTTTTTTCTAGCGGTTTATCCGAAATCTGCTCCATGTTTTTAAAACCCAGCCACGGAGTTGATTCCTTATTTACAATATCAAACCGTGGCGAACATTCATCGGCGATAAAAAAGCCGATGGTTTTAAAAAATACACCCGCCCAACCCTCATCAAAACACTTGGCAACCATTTCATAATTACTGCCAACCGGCGAAGAGCTTAGAAAGAATGGATTTTCACAATGAACACCCAAAAATTCAATTGATAAATCTTTTTTTACGGTCATGATTTTTACTCCTCATCTACCAGAAAATTAATGATTGCAGCGGCCGCGTCCTTACCTTCACGTACGGCTTGAACTACCGTACTACCACCATTTGCTGCATCACCCGCAGCGAAATATTTTTGCTTGGTAGTTTGATAATTATGTGTCTCAATCTTATTGCCAATTACTGCCATCCCCGCAAACAGTTCCGGTGAATCAAGTGCTTGTCCAATTGCCCAAATAACTAAATCGGCTTTTAATTTAATTTCAGAGAAATCATTGGCATGGCGAGCAACTACGCCAGTAACAATTTTATCCCCCAAGAATTGATTCGGCTGAAAACTCCGTAACACCGTAATTCCCATTTTCTGCACTAATTCCAGCTCTTCATGATAGGCTGGGATTTCATCTTGATTACAAATAATCGTAACATTTTTAGCGCCTAGTTGCTTGGCGGTAGACGCACAGTCCATGCCGGTATCCCCAGCACCGATAACAACTACATCAGCCGGAACCGGGTAATGGTTATTTGCTTGGCGAACCTGCGGCAAAAATTCCATCGCACTTACCACTCCGGTTAATTCTGGTGTTCCCAATTGAGCTTTGTTACCGCGCCACAAGCCGCAGCCAACGAAAATTGCAGCGTATTTTTGCTCCAATTCAGCAATTGAAATATCTGTACCGACCTTGGTATTTAGATGAATTTTCACGCCCAAATCAGTAACAGTTCTAATATCCCAATCAGCTACTTTTTGGCTTAAACGGCTAGCTGGAATACCATAACTTAACATTCCACCAGCTTTAGGCTGCGCTTCATAAATTTCAACTGAATAACCCTGTTGCGCCAATTTTGCGGCACATGCCAAACTGGCAGGTCCTGCACCAATACACGCCACCGCTTTAGTTTTAGGCGCTGCTGGTTTTTCCAAAATTGACATGTTATTGTGCATTTCCTGCTCAACTGCAAACTGCTGCAATTTGCGAATTTGTATTGGTCGATCAATTTCCTTACGCAAACAAGCGCCTTCGCACAACTTTCCGGCAGGACAAACAATGGCACAGCTACCACCGCAGACATTGGCATTGCGGATAATTTCTGCGGCACCTTTGATATTCTTAAAGCGAATGGCACGAATAAACTGATCCGGTTTGGTATCTGCGGGGCATGCTTTTGAACATGGCGCATCAAAACACAGTAAACACCGAGCAGCCTCTTCAGTCGCTAACCGCAAATCATAATCCTGATGATGAACATCGCAAGTATTCATTTAGGGGTTTCCTTTTTTATAATTTATAAGAACTATATTCTATCATGTCAACAAATATATTATGGTTATTCTGCTTAAGGTATAAAAAAGCCCCATGCTTTTTGCATGAGGCTTTTTGTAATGTTGAGCTTTGAAATTAATTGGTAGTGCCACCAAATCCGCTCAAATTTTCTTTCCAATAGTTGATGGTGTTAGCATATAACGCATCAACTTCAGCTAAAGAATCTTTGGCTTTAGTTGCTTGCTGTGTTTTAAGAAAACTAGTAACCGTTCCTAGTTCTGTTAATGCTTGACGACTGTCTTCAGCACTAACCCGCAATTCTTTACCTATATTGTCCATTAAATCGTAACCATTAACCAATACCCGTTTGTCATTTTCCAAACTGGAATTAATAAAGTTTTTCCAATGAAGCATATTGCGGCGAACTAATTCTAAATTAATAAACGAAATTTTTTGTAAACATTCTAAATAGCTAGATAATGCCCGAACTCGGCTTTCCACTGACTCATTTACTTGAGTGTTTATATTTTGAATCATGATATTTTCCCTTATAAAAACAATTCATTTTATATCTCATGACGTTATTATATTGCACTGCACAATTTTTTGCAACTGTTTTTATTAAACTTTTTTATTACAGAGCACGCAAATCTCGCAATTACTTTATAAAGACACGGTGTTTAGCCCAATTGAACAAAGTTTCGTCATCAATTAAATTCCTCACAAAATAAGGTTATTCTTAGATCTAACTTGCCGAAGATCCAAAAAATCTACATTCCGAATATTAAACCAAAATGATACAATTAATCCCTAAAAAACCATCACGAGGATAAAATATGTTTGATTTCAATAAAATCCAACAACGCAATAATACCAATAGCAGTAAATGGGATAAATATGCCGGAACAGATATCCTGCCATTATGGGTTGCCGATATGGACTTTCAAATCGCAACAGAAATTCGTGATGCCTTACAGCGGGAAGTTCAACGCGGAATCTTTGGTTATAATACCTATCAAACAAGTGTTACGCCAACGGTGGTTGATTATATCAGCACTAAATATAATTGGTCGGTTCATTCATCCGCAATAGTCTGGTTGCCGGGATTAGTACCGGGTTTAAATTTGGCCGCGCGGATTTTAACTTCGGCAGAAGAAGCTATTATTACTGCGACACCAATTTACCCGCCGTTTATGAGCGCGCCAAAAAATGCCACGCGTGAACTAATTTGTGTACCACTCAGCCAAGAAAATAGTCAATGGCAATGGGATTTTGCTAAATTGGAACATGCTATTGTCAATGCCCCAATAAAACCCAAACTGTTATTACTGTGTAATCCGCATAATCCGGTGGGCCGAGTCTGGACTCGTAACGAATTGGAGCAATTATTGGACATTGCCATCAAATATGATTTATCGGTATGTTCCGATGAAATTCATTGTGATTTGATTTTAGATGATAATAAAACTCACATCCCGTTTGCCACATTAAATGAGCATGCAGCGGCACGCACCGTTACGCTCATGGCACCATCAAAAACCTATAATTTGGCAGGACTGAATTGTTCATATGCCATAATTACCAATCCGCAACTTCGTGAACAATTCAGCCGTTTCATGCGCGGACTATATCCATCCGAGCTAAACACCTTGGGATTGGTAGCCTGTCAAGCTGCACTTAACCATGGACAACAATGGTTGCAGGAACTTTTGCCTTATCTTCGTGACAATCGAGATTGGGTAATCCATCAGTTAGCACCAATTGCCGGTTTAAAGCTAACCACTCCGGAAGCGACTTATTTATTATGGATTGATGGACGCGAATTTTGTAACCGCCATAAAATTGACAATCTCCAGCAATATTTCGAAAAATTTGGGGTTGGATTATCCGATGGTGCCGATTTTGGCATAAAAAATTGCGTGCGAATGAATCTGGCAACCTCGCGCAGCTTGCTCGAACAAGCCGTCTCTAGAATGCGGCAAGCATGTAACCTATGAAAAAATCCCCGATTAACAATCGGGGATTTTTTCAAGCGCTATTTAGCCGGTGATGGGAAATCCGCATTACAATCATAACGGCTGTCGTTTGCCAAGAAAGTTTTACAACTTTTATTCATCGTATATTTGCTGGTAGTACCATTAGCCGCAGTATTTTGCTTGGAATACATTTGCCAAATAATAACTCCGCCACTATCTTTTTGCTGGTTGGTAATAGTATCCACCAAGCTATTGGTTAACTGCAACTGACCGCCAACATTTTTTGGATATGCCGGTTGGTTCACTTCAAATCCAAACTGGAGTTTTGGTGAAACATTATATTTGGCTGGTAAAAAAGTTACCTGTCCATTGGTTGTCATAGTCAACGATGCCGCACTTGGCGTAGTTGATTTCAACCAATTCCAGTAATCTTTCATATAAGCAGTTACTTGACCAGCTAAATCTAATGGACCGCCGCCATATGGAGCACACATGGTCGCATTATCCCCGCATAAATCATAGGTCATCAAACCAATACTATCAAAGCGATTAACAATTGCTGGTTCTTTGTCGGTTAAATTATACCACAACCCCTTGAGATTGCCTAACCACCATACACCACCTTTGGTATAAATTGCCGGATTATTATCGCCATAGACAAATCCGGTAATCGGACGGGCACCCACCGGTGGAGCTGCCGTTGCAAACAACAAATCTTTAGCACTCGGATTATCTTCCAGTGCATGGATTATTGCCGCCATTTTATCAACGGTTTTAGGCATTACCGCTGGACCGGAAGATGTAGCACCACCAGCACCGTATTTCATTAAATTAGCGTAAGTTGGTCCACCGGCAGCTAGGATTGATTTACCAATTTCAGTTGACCAATCGGCAGTCGATCCAGGTTTCCATGATACCGCATATTTATCCGCATGCCAAAATTCTTCAGCATCCAGATCAATACCCTGCATACCTAAATCATTAGTTAATTTAATTACATTCTCATAGGCTACTTTGGCAGTTGCCGCTTGAGCTGGATCATTTGGATCAGGGAACCAATCATAATAGACACCATTAGTTGCCGTTGGTGCATCGCCACAATTTGTTCCATAAACCTCAAAATTACAACTATAATTCCAACCACCGACCGACAAGAAGGCTTGAATATTTTTAGCTTTGGATAATGTCACAGCCTGTTTTAATTGGTTAAATGCAGCAACACCATTACCATCACCATTATTGAAATAACCCATAATACCGGTATTGGCTAAATTACCGGAAACATAATTGGTCATAGTTGGTTTTACGAACGAAAAAATTACCCGATTAAAGTTAACTTTGCTTACCCGATTCAAATCATCAATGTACTGCTGCAATTGCGCCGGAGTATCAATCAGCAAATATACCGTAACCACTTTATCCGCACTGATTGGAGATGTTGTAGGCGTTGGCAATGGTGACGGACTAACTGTCGGAACCGGCGATGGGCTCGGTGTCACCTTGGCAGCAAAAGTACTGGTTAGCGTAGTATTAGCGGTAATTACTTTGGTTACATTAATTGGGTTCACTTCATAATTACTACCGGAAGCTAGCACCGAAACGCCCAAATTCAGATTATTTTCAATTTTGTAAATAATTTTACCATTTGCCTGATTTGCCGAATTTACATATTTGTATTTAGCCGTAGCATCACTAAATGTTACATTGGCACTATCACTCGAACTCAAGCCACTTAATGCCAACGTTACATTACGTTTAGTCGTGGTTGAAGCTTTCATTGGAATACTTTGGACAGTAACCTTCCCCTTACTAATTTTTAATGCCGGCAAGCCGCTCTCAATATAGTAAGTTCCACTGGCAGGATCAGCAATTCCACTAACTAATTTAATTTTATAAGCGTGGGTTGAATCGGTAACCGGTAAATTGCCGGTTGAGAATGAGCCACCCTGTTTAATGGTGTAGCTATTAACAACCGCGTTACTTTCTTTTGCATTAATTATTTGAACATCCAAATCACCGGTATAAGCTGCCAAATAATTATCTAAACTAATGGTTGCGGAACCGCTTGCCAGCGCATTCTTAATATATTTAACGGTAACGCTATTGCTACCGGACTGCAGCTTAATGGTTGTCGCCGGAGTATAACTGACGGTAGCATTGGTGACTGCCGAACCGGTTACGGTGTAATTATTATTGACGGTTAAACCACTTACTGGTTGCGTATAGGTTGCACCATAAGAGCTACTTGGCACAGTAAATTGCGCCACGATCGTGCCACTAACATCGTTAACCTTGATATTTAAGCCATTACAAACATTGTTAGTCGCACAACCAGCACCGCTGGTATCTACTGCAACATTTAAAGTTGCCGCAACTGGAGTCGGTGATGGTGAAGGCTGCGGACTTACGGTTGGAACCGGCGATGGGCTTGTGCTTGGAATAGCTGTCGGTGTTGGACTTGGAGTTGGTTCCGGTGCGGCACCATTTATTGCAAAACTGTTTTTAGCACTATTGTTATCAAATGCTATGCCATTCAAACCAACGCCACCATTAAAAACTATAGTTTGATTGGCTTTAATTACCGGATTACCATTCCCCGCACTAATGGTTGCAATTTGAGTATTGCCACCACCGCTAGTAAATGCCATTGCATAACTAGTGTCATTAATCCACCAATTATTCAAAGTTCCAACAGCTACCGCTTTACCATTAGTATCCTGAGCAGTGAAGCTAACTGTTTGTCCAGCTAAGGATTGATCGCTGACACAAGTGTTGCTAATCGAAACATTCCCCGAAGCGTACCATGTTGAACCACCGGAAAGATCAACGCTACCGCTTAAACAGGTTGAGGCGGCAAACAATGATTGGCTGGTATCAGCCTGAATTGTTGTACCGGTTTGATTCTGTCCACTTGCGCTACTATTACCGCCATTACAAGCAACAAGCAAAGCACTGGAAAGTACACAGCTTAATACGCTCAACTTTTTATTATTGTGATGTTTCATGATAGCCCTCTTATCAAAATTTACCGTAAAATTTAGCTTAATTAAATTATTTCTAAATCGGCGATTAATGAATATTCATCTATAGGTATCAAGTATACGGGGGCATTGGGATTTTTGGAAAGCAGTATTTTGGCATAAATATTTATGCCAAAATACTGCTTGCACTAATTAAATAAATTAAAGAGCGTTTGCCCGGTTCTGTTTAAGTAGAACGCCGATACAATCAGGCGCTGAAAATACTAAAAATAACGTGGAGCATTTTTTGGGGTAGTTTTGTGATCAAAACCAAGAAACACCCGTGCATAAATACGGATAACCGCTAATCCACTCAAAATAAAGCTTAATGCAACCATAAATACCAGTAAAAATTGTCCGCGCCCCAAATGAGCAAAAAGTAAATCTTCACCAATAAATGTCGGAGTGATAGGAAAAGCCATCAAGCCCAGACAGCACAGTAAAAAACCGAGTTCCAACCGCGGATGACGCACTGAGTAACCATAAAAGCCATCCAATTTAATTACTCCTTCGTCCCTGCGTAGGCGTTTAAGACAATAATAACCACCTATCCCGGCAACAACTACTCCGCTTAAATAAATTATCAGTTCATTAACATAAAAATGTTCTTTACAAGAAAGCGACAACACCAAGTAACAATGATTGATAATTACCAGCAACCAGGCACTACTTGCCTTACTTCGGCAAGTAAAGGCTTTTAATAATGCCACAATACCACAAAGGGCAAACAACACCGACAACGTATTTGTAATGATTCCATTATCACCAATCAGACTATTATTTAGCAAGATTACGCCACCAAATAAACTAAAAACAAACAAGCCCAACTGGTACCGGAAATGCATAAAATTAAATTTAATCCCAAGATATTTTACCGGACGCCAGAGGAAGCTGTACTGCAACAAATCCAGACTAAACTCTTTAAGACACAGTAGATACAAGCTATAGCGTAATTTCTTTGGAAAAAGACTTTCCAATGGACGAGTCCGCTTATCATGGCTATAAATCAGCTTGCGCATTTCATGGCTGACAATTGACGGCGAAATTAACAATTGATAAGTGCGGAAAAAAGCATTCCCTGCAAAATGAATCAGTGCCAACCAATCCAAGCCCAAGGCTAATTCGACAAACATCAACCCAATTTGCCCAACCGAAGAATACGCAATCTGACTTTTCACCGAAGATTGTACACGGGCAATTCCACCAGCAACAATGGCGGTAGCCAAACCAATCACGCCAATTAAAATCCGCACTAGCCACAAATGCTGCCAAAAATCAGCAGTTCGTAACAGTAAAAATACCCCCATGTGCACCGACAGTGACCCATAAAAAATCGCACTGGAGGAAGTTGGTCCTTCCATTGCCCGCGGTAACCATGAAGAAAAAGGGAGTTGTGCCGATTTTGCCACCGCCGCCAACAGCAGCATTAATCCAACAAATGCCATAATCAACCGATCCTGTGGTAGATGACTGGCGATATATTGTGAATTATTGAGCAATAAAAAATCACTCTCACTGTTTAACAGCCGATGAACTGCCCAAATTGCCAAAATAATCCCAATATCCGCCAAGCGATAGATTGAAAAAACCTTATAGGCATTTTTCACCGGTAAATAGCGCTCTTTATAAAATGAAATCAGCAAGAACGATGAAATCCCTAAAAATTCCCAACCGATAAACCAGGTTTCTAAATTTGCCGATAGAACGGTCAGCACATAACCGCTATAAAATAGCAGGATAATACAGAAAAAACGCTTATAGTTGGCTTCACGGTGCAGATAAATCCGTGAATAAAGGATGATTAAAGTGCTGATAATCCCACCCACCGCCAGGAATACTGCCGCATTCAAATCAAACATGAAATGAATCGAAAAACTATCCTGCCCACTGGTTAACAACACTGCTGTTTCCGCGATATTTCGTCCCAGTGCTAACCATAAAATAAAAAAACCTGCCGATAATAACGATTGTCCCAAAATACTGTAAAAGGCAATTCCGGCAATCCGGTTTTCATTATTAAGCGGGGCAAACAGGCTGAGAACAAACCCACATAAGGGAATGAGAACCATGATTTGTAATAAAATTTGCATATAATTATCCTAAATTAAACACACCGGGAGGTTGTCAATACTGCTTTCGAGCATGTTGCCAAGATTGTTTACCGTTGAAATCCCGGTAGTTTGCGGGTAATATTTTTCAAAGCCACTACCAGTATAACGATAAAGTTCCCGCGTTTGTGGATGGATTACCACCAGATTTATCCAGCGGTTATAAAACCACTGATAAACATTTTCGTAGAGGGCAATACTCTTGGCGGCAATTTCAGGATAATGTTCAATAATAAATAAAATCCGGATCGGATCATGAATTTCAATCATCTGCGATGGTAATCCGGTGCGCAAATCGCCATCAGTTCCATTTGCTACTCCAAACAAACCAACTACATTATGCGGTAATTTAGTACCAGCACCCCATTGATTTTGATCAACCCGCGAAAAATAATATTCTAGGCTAATCCCACCGCTAACCGGAACGACTGCTGTTAAAATTTCGGCCAATACCTCGCCATCGGGATCGCAGGCATAGTCAAAAGATTGCAGAAAGGCTCGTCGATCCAAAAACACTCGCCGTGACATTGAACGCCGTCCAATTAAACATAGTGCATTGGTGACGTGGTTAAGTTCCGGACGTGGTTCAAAAATTGATAACGAGCGACTGATAATTTGCTCATGAATTTTCTCTTCACTCAAGGAGCTGTTAATTGACACAAACCGCCGTGAACGTTCCTTGGCATTTAAAACCAAGGCCTGACGAAAAGCATCGGCATAATGATTGTGCCGCGCCAGAATTGCCGGTGATAAATTATCAACGCCGGAAAAGGTGATTTCATCGCGAGTGGTATCATGAAGAGCGGCAATAAAGACACTATCTTCGGGTAAAGTAATTCCTTTAGCAACTAAATTGGCTCTTACCGCACGATTATTTGCCATATATGCCACCACCTGGGCATTGACTCCGCCGTCATGTCCAGAACAAGCGCCACATTCATAAGCGGCAAAGTGTGGATTATTTACCGAACTGGCACCATGTCCGACCAAATAAATTATCGCGGCAAAATTATCCACTAATCCAACACATTGCAAAACGCTGTAAACAATCTCCGTCATCTCATCCAATGAGTATCCCAGGTGCAGATTGCTTTCGGTTTTTTCACCTGGTGCCTCAATCCCTAAATGACCGGTTTTGCGTAAATTTTGCACCGAATCGTCATACGCCAAATGGGTGGTTGGACGCAACAAATTTAAAATCAATTTAATCGGGAACCAAAAACCAACCGTCTGCGAAACCAACCAGCCGATGATAAAATTATGACTGGATTTGGCAAAGTAAATATTTTTGGGCGGTAATTTGGCTTTTCCATATTCTTTAATCAGATGTTGTGGTTTGGCTGAAGCTGGCGCTTGCTTGGACAGGAAATTACTACCACTGGGCTGATAATAAAAAGCGGCATTAAAAAACCCTGGTAAACCATAGGTTTCACAATCGGGAATCAGGCTCTCAACATAACGGCGAAAAGAGCACTCACGGTCATCCATGCAAAATAGCCCCTGAAACCCTTTACGCTCGGTAGCTATCACTGGTTCAATTTTTTTGCTGCTAATGGCGTATAGTACTTGGTCGTAATAACTCCACTCATAAGCTTTTTGCCACAGTGCCAAGACTTGATATAATTCAGATTTAGCCACCGGCGCATTAAATTCCGGAAATTGCCCCTCAAGTAACTCAGCCAACGGCTGCCAATCTTTTCCCAACACATAATTTAGGGTATCAATTTCCATTAGCAGCTCAAGATAAATTAATTCTTCCAGCGTAACTTCTTTTGTTATCAACAGCGTTTTAGGATTATGGTCAACCACGCCAACCATTCCTGACCAGCCTTTATGCCCAAATTGTTGATCCCACAGATAATGCTCAAACAACTGTGGCGCATCACCAACTACCAATTTAAGTAAATCTTCCAGCGGCAATTGCTGGTCAATAAATAATCTTCGTGCCTGGCTAGTCTTAAAAATACTCACAACACTTGACTGTTCCAACTCGCGAACCGATTCCAAAAATGATTTGCCTTCAATCGGAAACGTCCACAGGGCAATTCCCTGGTCAAGATAGTTACCTAATAGGCGGAATAATAACGGATAGATAAACCAGTCTAAATCCAAATGGCATAATTCACGCCATTGACCGCGCAGAGCACCAACTCGTGCGGTTGGGCGTTCATCATAGGGGTAAGTACGCAATTTATCCAACCAAATTTCATTTTCAGCCGCAGGGCAATGCTGTTCCACGATCCACGTCAAAATTTGGTGACTAATTTTTCCAGAATGATAAAGTTCGCGAAATTTAGTTAATGAAAAATAAACCTGCGCACCAAATAATTGCGCCGAATATTCCAGTGCGGCATCAAATTCCATCTGCTGTAGCGCATGAAGGGTATTATGATGGACAAAATTAACCAACGGTTCCTGCGCCGGCAAAAAATGCTGCAGACGCTGTAAAACCGCAGTTTTATCAAAAAAAGAAGTACTCATTGAATTTCATTCAGGAAAGAAAGGCAAATGTGGGTTTTACATTAACGGCGTAAGCCCACCCAAAAACCGCGATTAAACTCCTAAATAAGGCTTAATTCTTGTAAGTAATGTTCCGCACATATCTATATTTTAGCGCTAAATTCATTATAATACATAACATCAATCAGTAACAAATATAACAATTGCTTAAACTAGCTAACGAGTGATGCAATTATTACTGCCGTCTTTATTTTGGCAACTGATGCTATGCTGTCCACCTTGATTATCAATGCCGGAACATTTTGGTGTCCCATCTTTACCTAAGAGACAAGTCATCGTCAAGCTCTCGCCCTGATTATCGGCAATTTGACAGGTAAGCCTATTGCTAGTGCTGTTACGACAGGATAATGCAAACTTAGTTCCATCTCCCGTCGCTCCGGAACAGCTCAATTGACCATTGTGATCCTGTTTACAACTTAGTCCCAGTGACGAGGTGGTTTTATCGGTATAATTACCGTTACAATCAGTTAGTCCGGATTCATTGCTGTTACATGCCAAACTCATAATATTGACATTACTCTCACTTGCCGAACAATTTGTCAATCCCGACTCATTTTTATTACAGTGGGTGGTAATATCGGCATAACTAGTTCCAAAGCATAATATAACTACCAAGACTAGCAAGCTTTTAATAATTTTATTACTCATATTCTTTCCAATCAATTAGTCAACTTGTAATACCGCCAAAAAAGCACTCTGTGGAATTTCAATATTTCCGACCTGTTTCATGCGTTTTTTTCCGGCTTTCTGTTTCTCAAGCAATTTTTTCTTGCGGGTAATATCACCACCATAACATTTGGCAAGTACATTTTTGCGTAATGCTTTAATGGTTTCCCGGGCAATAATATGCGACCCGATCGCTGCCTGTACCGCAATATCAAACATTTGCCGCGGAATCAGTTCGCGTAATTTTGCAGCTAATTCCCGTCCTCGATATTGCGAATTGGCGCGATGAACAATTAATGACAGGGCATCAACCCGCTCACCATTAACCAAAACATCCAGTTTAACTAAATCAGAAGCCCGGAATTCTTTAAACTCATAATCAAAAGACGCATAGCCGCGTGAAACCGATTTAAGCTTATCAAAAAAGTCCAGAACCACTTCATTTAACGGCATTTCATAGCTAAGCATTACCTGCCGTCCCATATATTGCATATTGAGCTGAACACCGCGTTTCTGGGTACACAATGTAATTACCGCCCCGACATAATCATTTGGCACCAAAATATTGGCGGTAATAATTGGTTCTCGTACTTCCTGAATCCGGCTGGGATCCGGCAACTTAGCCGGGTTTTCAACCATTATTGTTTCGCCGGTCTTATCAATTACCTGATACACCACCGTCGGTGCTGTAGTAATCAAATCCATATCAAATTCGCGCTCTAGGCGTTCTTGCACGATTTCCAAATGCAATAACCCCAAAAACCCACAGCGAAAACCGAAGCCCAGTGCCTGCGATACTTCCGGTTCAAAATTTAATGACGCATCGTTTAATTTCAATTTTTCCAGAGAATCACGCAACGACTCATAATCATGTGATTCAACCGGATATAACCCGGCAAAAACCTTGGGTTGAATTTCTTTAAATCCCGGCAATTGTTCGCTGGCCGGATTACTATCCAGCGTAATCGTATCACCGACTTTAGCATATTGCAATTCTTTGATTCCGGCAATCACAAAGCCCACTTGTCCGGCAGATAATTGCGGTTTTTGCACCGATTTTGGGGTAAAAACCCCAACCTGTTCGCACAGAAACACCGCTTTATTGCTCATGAAGCGGATTTTATCTTTTGGTTTCAGGCTGCCATCAATTACCCGTACCAGCATGACAATTCCAACATAATTATCAAACCATGAATCAATAATTAGCGCTTTTAGCGGTTTACTAACGTCACCACGTGGGGCTGGAATTTTAGCGACAACCAATTCTAAAACATCTTGTAAACCGACTCCGGATTTTGCCGAACAATGTACTGCATCAATCGCTTCAATACCGATAATATCTTCAATTTCCTGTGCTACCCGATCTGGCTCTGCCGACGGTAAATCAATCTTATTTAAAACCGGTAATACCTCAACATCGAGTTCAATCGCAGTATAGCAATTAGCAACCGTTTGTGCTTCCACGCCTTGGGAAGCATCTACCACCAATAATGCCCCTTCGCATGCTGATAATGAACGCGATACTTCGTAAGAGAAATCAACGTGCCCAGGGGTGTCAATTAGATTAAGGTTATAAATTTGTCCGTCTTTGGCTTTATAATTCAACGCCGCGGTTTGCGCTTTGATGGTAATCCCGCGCTCTTTTTCAATATCCATCGAATCCAGTACCTGCGAATCCATTTCGCGTTTGTCGAGTCCACCGCAAAATTCGATAAACCGATCGGCCAGTGTTGATTTGCCATGATCAATATGGGCAATAATCGAGAAATTTCGTATATTTTTCATAAAATCCTAAATTTATTTGTAATGTTACGCATGATAAAAAATTTAACGCTAAAATATAGACACGTGCGTAACATCATTTTATATATAAAAGTTAACCGCTGTAATGTCACGCCAGGCTAATTGCCAACTTGGTTTTGCTCATAAGCTATGCTCGTGGCACAACCAAACGTCAAGAATAAATAACGGTAAATAGTTTTATTATATCATAGATTAGAATTAGTCAATGGAATGATTGGTAATTAATAGCCTGTGGCTATAAAGCTACGAAATATTAGTGCTTAACAAAAATTATTTAACAAATACTGCACAAGCCATAATTGAGCAAAAACCCACCAGATACGGTTGTTATAGACATTAAAAATTTATAAACTTAAATTTGCCCTGAAAATAATCATAACTAAGAGTCAACTACATGCTAAAATTCTCAAGAATCAAATTTTTGACCACTCATCGTATTTGAATATTAGGTTTTCGCAACTAGCGAGTGGCTTATAACCGACAATAATAAACAATAAAACATCTGTTAACTTATAATGCGAAGATGTAATATCATGACCCAAAAACAATTTAAAACCGCCCAAGAATTTTTGACGGCATATCTAGCTGGATTCCATCTGCATTTTGGTGAATCAATGGCTGCTATCAAAGACCGAAATTTCAACTATTTAGCCGCCAGTGATCGGTTTGCCCAATTAATCGGCTTTAAAAATGCCGAGCAACTCTTAAATAAAAATGACTTCAACACGGTTCCTGAAATAGCACGTTTTGCGGAAGTTTTTCGGCGCCAAGACAAGAAAATTCTTGAGCTTGGTAAGGGGATGTTGTTTCTGTCAGTGAATCAATTTGCCACCGGCGATGCTGGTTATATAATTGAAAAAAAACCGATTATTTTCCAGCCCAGTGGCGAAGTACTGGGAATTCGGATGGTGGCACACACGGTCTATATTCCCAATTTGCTGCAATTAATTATGCGCACCAATAATCTTGAAGTTAAAACGATCGACGGTGTCGCTGCAGAAAAAATCATGGAAAAATTAAC
>JBPOJK010000126.1:0-4447 GCA_052033675.1 Pseudomonadota bacterium | reverse complement strand
CTCGCCGATTAAGACTTTGGTAGTTGAAGGGATGCATGATACACCACTATCATTACAACCTTTGAGGTTGGCAAATACCTTGGCATAAGCAGCTAAAGCAGTTGGTGCATTTGGGGCAACAGTAGTATTTCCATAGCTGATAGTGAAGCCACTTTGGTTATATATCTGAGCCTGAATATAATCTACGTTGCCACTGTTAATCGCCGCCGCATACTGGTTATTAGAACCGCCCGAGCTATACCAAACCTGACCCTTCGGGCTGGAAGATGAAATACAATTCCACTTAGTCGAACCATTGACGGTACAACTGGCACTCGAATTATTGATTATTTGTGGCGCAATTGATACTTTAAATCCAGCTTTCTTGATTGCGGCCGCTGCGGTATTGATAAAATCCGAACTAAAGCTATTTTCCAAATCCAAATCTATTCCATCAATTTTCGCCGAGATTGAATCAGATTTTAATTTAGTATTATAGGCATTGGCTTGGGCAATCAGGGTGTTGGCAAAATCACTGGCATTGCTATATTTACTAGGGTCAGTAAATTGTCCACCAAAGCTGAGTAAATTAACTGTTCCGGCATTTTCGCTCTTCAATACGGTTTTGACCATATCGTAGTAACCGCTTGGAATTGAACTTGATATGTCGCTTGAGGCAAATTCAGCAAACAAAATCATATTATAATTTTTATATGCGCTGCCAGAAATAGCCGCTTGTGCACCGCCAGAGGCATCCAGTTCAATATATGCCGACAATATTTGGCTGCCGGCAACAGCTGGGCTTGGCGTTGGCTCCGGTACAGGTGATGTTGTTGGGGTTGGTACCGGGCTGGTTGTAGGAGACGGGGTTGGACCATCGACTAAATCCCATGCCTCTGACCAATATGCACCAGCACCAGGGGCATATGTAGAGGCAGTGCCTTTACACCACCCACTATATGGGTATGCCTTACATTTATACAACTTACCGTCTGGGGTGTTATTTTTATAATCGCTAACCCCATACACAATAGTCCCGGCAGTATAGTTGTTAATATCGTTTGGATACTGTACATATGAGGTTGGTGATGCTGTTGGTGTCGGTGTCGGTGTCGGACTAGTCGTTGGCTTTGGCGTTGGACTGGCGCTTGGGGTTGGGGTAGGACTATCACTACACTCACCGACTCTGGTCCAGACTTTTCCACTACCAGCTTCACCACTATTAACATCCGGCGTGTCTCCTTGAGTCCACCAGCCAGCTTTGTATTCGACGTTGTTATAAACTACGTAATCACCAGAGTTGTAAATTTTTTTACTTGACCAAAGTGCAATTCCACTGCAATCATTGGATAAAGCACCGGCCAATTTCATCGTCCCGCCCAGCTCATTTACGGATGTTGTTACCGGGGATTCTTGGTTGATATTGGCACTAGTTGCTTCGGCACCAACAGTTGCTGCATTAGTTCCAGCTCCGCTTGAACCACTGTTACATGCCATTAAACTAGCGGCGCTTAAACTGATAAGTAAAATATTTTTTAGTTTCATGATAAATATTCCTTAAGAAAAAGATTACAATTTTATTTTTGGTTTCTAAGGCAGACTCCCGTTTGCCATCAGTAAGGGAATTATAAAGCCGCATCAGAATTTTCACAATCGTCAAAAATGACTAGTACGACGAATAATCTCCATTGAATGAAAAAAGTTATTGTAAATCAATCGTAAATATAATTATGTACTGTGAAATTTGCTAGTGTTTAGAGATTAACGATGATGATTTATCTGTAATTATTTTCTTAATAACGCCTCGTTAGTTGCCACATAAAATCTTACTTTATAGATAATCCAGTAACTCCCTGAACAACTAAAATTCACCAAGTGTTTTTTTGTGGAAAGTTTTGTTAACCATTGCGGAATAGGGTAAAAAATGTTGCTAATTGGCATGATACCCTCAGGAAGAATTGATTAATACTTGATTCTATCTAGCAGCCGGTTTAGTGGTTTAGTTTGTAAGCTGTGCTTATTTTGCAATGATTTCAGAATGTTCGCGGTAACAAAAGTGGCAGTGCAATAGACAATTTTGACTATTGTTGTTACAGTTATTTGTATATTATTATCACGGCATGGTTATTTACATATTTTTAAAGGTTAAATCATGCAAACAATTAAGATCGCCGGGATGATGTTTCTGGCAAGTGGATTAGTTGCCTGTGGTGGAGCTGGCGGCAGTTCCAGTGGCGGCAATACACCGGCAGTGGGAGCACAGCTCAGCATTGATGCGATGACTACTGTTCCGGTAATTAATGGTTCAGCAACTAAAGGTACGTTGTATATTCATAACTATGGAACTACAACAGCTAGCGGACTGAACTTTGATCTGAATAATGCCACTACCAGTAGTAAATTAAAATCAACTTTGGCAAGTATGGGCTTGCATCTGAATAACTCAATGGTTAATAGCGATGGCTTTACATTGATTAATCCGGAGCTTTGTAGCTCAATACGCGCCGGAGGCAGCTGTGCCATTAATTTTAGTACCCCGGGATTAGCGGCTGGCGATCGTGGTAATTCATTGGTAACATTAAGCTATAAAAGTAATGGTACTAGCTTAATCACTAATCAAGTGGTTAATTATCAGTATGTGAGCTTGAGCGCCTTGGACGGGGTAAATTTTAGCGGCAGCCTGAATGTTGGTGGTACTCAGGGCAGTACCCAACACGTGGTGGGCTACCTTTACGGTGGTGGAGCTAGCGGCAGTAAATATCAAAACGTAACTTTAGCTGCCACATCGGCGGCAACCAGTATCAGTAATGGCTTTATTAACGGTCAGGAAGTGGCGGCTGGACAAGTTGTCGCGGTTGAGTTGGCAGTAAACCTGCAGGATAATCAAAGCAGTGCTGTCAATGTGGTTCCTTATTGGGGCGCCAGCAAAACAACCAGCACAGCTAAAAAATCAACACAGGCAACTACCAGCGGTAATAGCGGTGGAATGTTGAGTTTAACCCTAACGCCATCACAAAACCTGGTTAATTATATTTTTGGTGCGATTCCAATTTTAACTGCACCGACAACTACTGCGGCAGTGATCAGTGTTACTAATAACGGCAATGCCGCTAGCAGCGGTGGACTAACTGCTACCAGTAGCGATGCTGAGCTAACGATTACCGATATTAATTGTGCTACGACCGCATTATTGGCGAATGCTGCTAATTATTGTGAGATTTCATTTAGCGTTGCCGGCTATACTCCGGGTAGTGCGACGGTGACCTTTAAGGATAACGCCGGAACTACTGTCGGAACACAAACGGTGATTTGGACTAACGATATGCCAGTACCCGCGGTGTATATTCTTCCAAATACATCACCGATTAGTTTTGGCAAAGGTCAATCAACGACCAAAAGTTCGACGATATTTACCTTGACCAATATTGGTCACGCACCACTTAATAGTGCGACCTACACGCCAACCAATACTGGACCAGCAACGTGGACGCAAGATAGTACGAACTGTACCGCTAGTATTGCACCACGGGGTAGCTGTACCATCCGTGGACACTTTACCGGAACCGATGACGGCACTGGTCAATTCTATATTCGTGCACAAGGTGGTTATGGTTCAAGCAATTACAGCTTTGTTTCTTTGCCGTTAAATTATACGGTGTCTTCAGCTCCGGCGCTGGAAATTACCCCACCGTCAGGAGACCAGAATATGACGGTCTTGGCAAATGGCACTTCTACCAAAACTGTAGTTTATACGATAAAAAATGATGGCAATGATCCAGCCTTAATTACCAATATTGGATTGTCGGAATCAAATACTAGCTATAAACCCAGCATTGATACTAGTGTGGCTGGTGCCTGCCCGTCAAGCGGAACTTTAGCTAGCGGTGACCAATGTACAGTAACCGTGGTCTATGGTCCGATTCCAGCAAGCCTAACTACTAATGAATCAGGAATTGCGCAGTTGAACATTAATTATCACGGTGGGACACCGGATTTAAGCCATAATGCCCAGTTTTCATTTAATTACAATGCAGTGGGTAATGACAGCAGCGTTACTGTCGGAACAGCTACCTCGAACATTCCGGGAAGCGGAACTCAGGCTGATCCGTTTAGCGGTAATGCCAGCTTGGATCCGATGAAGATTTCAATTAACTATACCAATAATTCCAGTAATTATGCGATGACCGGCTTTAGCTTGGATACTTCAAATCTGCCGTATGGGGTGGTGGTGGATCCAAGTTCAAACTGTCCAACAACTTCAAGTTCGCCAATAAGCGGAGCGATTGAATCAGGTGCTACCTGTAACTTAGTTTTGGCGATTGACCGGCAATTACTGACCGATTCGGCAACTGGTGGTTCAACGGTATTGAATTTTACAACCCCAACCGCCAGCTGGACAACGCCATTAGGCTTTTATAGCCAAAGCGGTAACCAAGTATATGCCAATTATTTGCAGCCAACAATTACG
>JBPOJK010000209.1:0-21882 GCA_052033675.1 Pseudomonadota bacterium | reverse complement strand
ATAATAGTCGTACCGGAAGCATGGCAATTACCCAAATAGCCGGGAATACCGGAACGCGCAACAATTTTATCCAATAACTCTTGCGGAAAACTATTATCATGCGCCGTAAAATAGCCCCAATCAAAGTTTACCGGACAACCACCGATTTCCCAGTGTCCGCTGGTGGTATCTTTACCGGAGCTTTTCTCGCGACTAGCACCATGAATACCATTAACCGCATAATCACCTTTATCGGCAAATAAAGTTTTGCCATTAACTGTTTGATAAGCTTTGCCCAGACCAAGTTTCAATAAATTTGGAATCTTAAATTCAAGCCCGTTATCTTTACAGTGTTGATCAATATGTCCCAAAGTATCGCTGCCAACATCGCCAAAATTAGCCGCATCAGGCAAAGCGCCAATACCAAAAGAATCTAATACCATTACAATTACACGTTTTTGCATATTCACAATCTCCCGAATGTTTATCTGATGATTATTTAAGAATAATAATAAAAAAGGTTACCGGCAATGAGCGGCAACCTTTAAATTAATCAATTAATACAGGTTGTTATTGATTACGCTTTCACGACCGCTTAACACGTTTAATACATCAGTCAGTAAACTTGATGCTCCAAAACGGAATTTAGTCGAATTAATCCAGCCTTCACCCATAATCCGGTTGGTCAACTCCAAATAGTCTTTGGCTTCGGCAACTGAACGAATACCACCGGCAGCTTTAAAACCGCACGGGCTATTTACTTTTTTGATTGATTTCAGCATAACTTCAGTTGCTTCAAGCGTGGCATTGACTTCAACTTTACCGGTAGAAGTTTTAATGAAGTCCGCACCATTGGCAATTGAAATATCACTGGCTAATTCAATCAATTTTGGATCTTGCAATACGCCGCTTTCAATGATAACTTTCAAAACTTTGCTACCGCAAATTTGTTTGGCACGTTTAACCATTTCTCCACCAATTGCAGTATCACCTGCCATCAGTGCTTTATATGGAAATACGATATCCACTTCATCTGCGCCCAAATCAATGGCTTCCTGTGTTTCACGCAAGGCTAGTTCCATATCGGTTCCGCCATGAGGGAAATTAGTTACGGTCGCAATTTTTACATCCAATTGGTTATCGGCAAAATACTGCTTGGCCGCTGGAATAAACTGGCGGAAAATACAGATTGCCGGAACATTACCAAATTCAGTTTTGGCCTTTTTGCATAATTCAATAACGATCTCATTAGTATCATTATCGTTTAAAGTAGTTAAGTCAATTAAACCTAAAGTTTGTTGTGCGACAGCTTTTAAAGTCATATTCATTACCTCATGAAAATAAATTCAGATATTGTACCATGATTCGCGGTAGTTTGAGAATAGCCTTTTTAAAATTATGATTATTTCCTATAAAACCAACGTGTCCACCTTGTTGCAAGCCAACAAAAGTTATTGAATTGCTTAGGTCTGATTGATGTGGCCAAGTTTTAGCCGGAATCAATGGATCATTGGCGGCTTGGATTATCATGCAGGGGGTAGCAATATTTTTGAGATATTTAATTGAGCTGCTTTGATTGTAATAATCAACAGAATCTCTAAACTGATATAGTTGGGTAATGTACAGATTGTTAAAATCATCCATGGTCTTTACATTGGGGTATAAATTCAGCTCAGGAAATTGCGTTGCATATTGCTTCATTTTAACCAACAGTGTTCGCATAAAGTACGGTTGATAGAGGTAGCGATTGATTCCACGATTAATATTTAAACTGCAATCAAGTAATTGGAATGGTGCAGAAATTACCACTGAGGCTTTAATTAAATCTGCATTATTACCACCTTCGCCGAGGTATTTTAGTAGGGCATTGCCACCAAGCGACACTCCAGCGGCAAATAATCGATTATTGCACCGAGTGGAAATAGTTTTTACCACCAGATCAATATCCGTTGTCAAGCCGGCATGATAGAAATTTAAGGTACGGTTTAATTCTTCACTGCAGCCCCGAGCGTGGGCGACTACACCGCGCCAGCCGATTTCTTTTAGGTAATATAATATTCTTTTGGCATAATGGCTTTGCGAATTACCTTCCATTCCGTGGAAGAGTATCAATGTTGGTGCATCATCCAACTCGCGATTAACCCAGTCTAAATCAATAAAATCACCATCAGGAGTATCCAGCCGTTCTCGGGTATATTCAACTTTTATCAAAATATCAGTTAGATATAACGGCATAATTGTCTGCCAGTGACCATTTGATAAAAGTTTTTGCGCTTTGGTTTTTATTCCACGAAGGATGTTTTCAGAAATCATATTTTCTTTCTAAGTTATTTGTAGGCAATCATTCGCAAACGGACATAATCGGCTACCCAGTGATTATCTTGATATAACTGCTCGCGGCCATGTGATTCTACGGCAGTTAAAAAGTGCTGATGTTGTTCCGCGGGTAATTGTTGCAGAACGTTATTGCGAAACATTACAACCCAATTGGCTAACCCATGTTCGCCATCTAATAGTGTTGGACGCTCAAAACGGGTTGCAAAAGCTACGTTAAATCCGGCTTGCTCCAGAATGGTTGCGTATTCACCAATTGAAGGATAAAAATTAATTAACGGTAAATCATTTAAACCAAAATCTTTTGCTGCTAGTTCGATTGAGTGCAATACCATGGCAACATTACCGTGACCGCCCATTTCAAAGACAAAGCGACCACCCGATTTAAGAAGGTTATAGACATTTTTTGCTACAGCGGAGGCATTCATCATCCAGTGAAGTGCGGCATTGGAAAAAACGGCATCCAGCGAATTGGCTGGCAATGGTAACGGCGATTCGGCATTGTGGCAGATAAAATTAATTTGTGGAAAATTTTGTTTAGCTTTGCTAATCATGGTTGCGGCAGCATCACAACCGATGGCATGGGCACAACTAGTGGCGATTGTAGCGGTAAGTTCACCGCTACCGCAGCCCAAATCCAGAATGGTTTCATGTGGTCGAGGATTTAGTAATTCGACCACGCTTTCACCATACTGGGTGACGAAATCGTGTTTTTGATTATAAAGTTCAGTATTCCAAGTCGTTTGTGCCATTTGATTTCCCCCTTTTATAATTTGCTTAGCCCCCAATTATAGCCAGTTTTGCTGGAGCCATGGCGGGAGTTGGTTATATAAATTAAAAAAGAGGTCACTGATTGCGCGACCTCTTTCATCGTTGATAGACGATTTTATTACGGTTATATAAATTAAGATTACTCAACTGTTAGTTACGTATTTAATAACTGATATTACGCACGCATCTATATTTAGCGCTAAATACTTTACCGTGGGTAATATCACTTAATAATTATGCGAAATGTGGTTTAAACATTCCCAAGAATTTTTGGCAGAATACATAAATACAGATATAGATTGACACCAGTATCATTATCCACGCGATTAATTTTAACCAACCACTGATAGATGATGGTTTGTTTTTGGCAACCTGTAATAAAACTACTCCCGGCAAAGTCAGGAATAATAAATCTTCACCGATCCCACCAACAAAAGAGATTGCCACAACAAAGATTTTTGGATAAATCAAAGCACACGCAATTGGTGGTAAAAATGAAATTAAACCGATAGTGTACTTGTTATCTACTTTGAAATAAGTATGTGCCAAATCACCAATAAAGCCAAATAAACCGGTTCCGTTAGCAATGAACGCGGCAGTTACCGCCAAAACTGCAAACACCAATCCACTATACATAAAAACGGTATTGCCCAGTAAGTGTGCCATTGGAACGGTTGCTGGTACTCCATGTTGATAGGAAACTACAATCTGATCATAACTTAACGATCCCAAGACCGAGAATGACCATAAAACATTAATTACCAAGCCACATAACAAACCAATGAAAATTGCCCAACAGGTGCTTTTGAAGTCATAGTCTAGTTTTTTTGAGACGGTTGGAATGATATTGTGGAAATGAAATGCGGAAATGGCAATCGGTAAGACAATCGGGACGTAGCGCCATTCTTCGGTACCAACCAAGGTTGACATTTCAAATTTACCGAATGCGGTACTAATCATTAAAAAGAAACAAATCCAGATTAATGAGATAACCACAATATTGTTTTTACTGATGGCTTTATTGCCAGTCACAATTAATAAGAACATGATTACGAAATACACTAACATTACCGGTAATTGGTGTGCATTTAATGATGGAAATAAGCGGGCAATGATAGTTGAAATACCACTTAAATAAGCGACCAACACACCATAAAGAATGATCAAATTACAAACAATTGCAATCCATTTACCAAAACCACCGATTTTTTCACTATAAAATGACGGTAAATCAAAGTGTTTACTGCCAGGCTTAATGGCGTGTGCTATCACAAATGCTGATGCCATCATTAATAACCAAATTAATAGCATTCCCAACAAGCTGGGTACGAAACCACTCAAACCAGCAGTAATTGGTCCAGCCAAAATACCAACACCTAATACATTTCCCAGCACCAAAAAAGCCGGTCCAATTAAACGCCCAATTCCCTTATTCATTTGTATTCCCTCAGAAAAAATGCCACTACTTAAATAGCTCAGCGATATGATAAAAAACATTAGTTTTAATAGTGGCAGATTATAACAAATCTGAAAAAAATAAGTAGGTGCAGTGCAGTATAAAGTGTTTGAAAATGGCAGGGAAATAGAAAAGGCAGCCAAAGCTGCCTTGTGTTTTGAGATAGAGCAATAAATTAATCTTTATGCCATTTATCAATAAAGGTAGTCATTACCGTATTGGCATAAACATTGGTAGCGCTACGTCCCATGTCAGCAAAAGCATCAATCGGCAATAATAATAAGATACTTGCCATCGGGAAATGGAATGCTGAAACTGCCGAAGTAATTACCATGATAGAGGCACGTGGCACACCGGCAATCCCTTTGGAAGTAATTAATAACATAAAGAAAATATACAATTTATCGGTAAATGAAATATCAATTCCAAATACTTGAGTGATAAAAATAATCGCGAAACTGAAATAAACCATCGATCCAATCATGTTGAATGAGTAGCCCATTGGCAGCACAAAACTGCTGATTTTTTCGCGAACGCCGTGATTATCTAAGGCCTCAAATACCGCTGGATAAGCAACTTCAGAAGACGAGGTGGCAAAAGATAATGATAGTGGCGGGATTACGCTTTTTAGTAAGCGATTAATTGAGCGCCCAACGACTTTCAGCGATATTACGTATAGAACCAGCCAAACTACGATTAATGCTAAGTAATATTCCAAAATAAATAACATATAGGTATAAAGTACGCCAAAACCATGTTTAATGATCACGTTGGCAATCGAGGCAAAGACCGCAATTGGAACTAATTTCATTACCAGATGACAGATTCCAAACATCGCGTGCATGATAGCATCTAATAGTGTTTTTAATGAGTCTTGTCCTTTAGGACTGATTTTGGTTAATGCAAAGCCAAACAGAATTGAGAAAATTACGATTTGGATAATATGATTACCGGCAAAGGAGCTGACAATATTGTCAGGAATGATTTCTTTGATGAAGTTAGATAATGAAATCGCGGAAGAGTCAAATTTACCACCTGCGGTTTGGGCACCTTCGGCTAATAATGATTTGCCAACTTCAACCATTGATGATCCTGGTTTGAATAAATCAATGACAAACCAACCAATAAATAATGAGCAAATTGAAGAGAAAATGAATAAGCCGAGTACTTTTATAAACAATTGTCCCAAACTCTTGGCATTATCGCCAATATTTAGAACTCCCAAACTTAATGACGCAAAAATTAGTGGGGCTACAATCATCTTAATTAGTTTGATGAAGATGTCGGAGGCCATGGTCAGGACTTCTAATAGTTTACTGTTAGAAGTTGGGTCTAATTGAATATAGCGGATAAACCAGCCAAAAAAAATGCCTAGAATCAGGCTGATGATAATGGCGCGTGCGGCTTTCATGATGAACAACTCTCCTTGTGTGAAAAGATTAATCGTTTTTAGTGGGTTATAATTATTTTTAATTTACTCTTAGTAAGTATAGAACTTGGTGGTAATAAAACTCATTAACAGCAATTGGTTAGTGTATCATAAATGGCATGTTTATGTTGTCCACTCTTGTGACAATTCTGGCAGAAACAGATAAAAAAATCACACTTTAAAGAAAGTGTGATTTTAAACAACAAATATTATCTAGCGACTAATTATTTATCAAAAAAGTCAGCCTTTACAAAGCCCATGTCAATGGCGGCTTTTTTATAAGATTCACCGGTTTTATTTACGCGAGCGATAATTTCTGCCACGTTGTTATAACCAATGATCGAAATTAACTCTGTCGCAGCGGTAGGGCAATGTTCAAAATAATTTTCGCATTGCTCTTTATTGGCTACGATACCTTTAACGACGGTATCGGCAAATAATTCCAAACCATCACGGAGTAAAGTCAAGCTTTCAAACAACGCGTCGGCAATCAATGGCTCCCATGCATTAAGTTCAAATTCACCAACAGTACATTCTGAAACAATCAGGTCATTTCCTAACAGTTTGTAGGCAATTTGCATGATAAATTCAGCACCCACCGGATTTACTTTTTTCGGCATAATACTTGAACCAGCTTGTAGTGCCGGTAAATCAATCTCATGCATCGACGTAGTTGGACCTGAGTTCATCAAACGTAAGTCATTGGCAATTTTACGTAGATTCAGACCACAAATTTTTAGCATACTTGATAATTGCGGGAATACATCTAAATTTTGTGTTCCATCAACTAAATCTTCACATGCTGTAATTGGTGTTCCTGTAACCCGGCGTAACTCCTCAATTACCGCAATCCGATAATCTGGATGATTTGAAACCCCGGTACCAATGGCATCTCCCCCCATATTGACCTGTAAAAATAGCTCTTTAACCTGATGTAAACGACGTACATCGCGATTAATCGCCATAGCATAAACTTTAAACTCACGACCCAAGGCAATTGGCACCGCATCTTCAAGCTGGGTGCGACCCATTTTCATGATACCCTTGAACTCGGTCGCCTTATCTTCGAGACAACGGCGTAAATATTTGAGATTACGCTCAACTTCGCTAACCAATTCATATATTGCAACTTTGATTGAGGTTGGGTATGAATCATTGGTTGATTGCGATGCATTAACATGATCAATCGGACTAACGATATCATAACGACCTTTTTCATAACCCAAATGTTCCAGTGCTACATTGGCAATAACTTCATTGGCATTCATATTGGTTGAAGTACCAGCGCCACCCTGAATTCCTGGAATAATGAATTGATCAAGGTATTTTCCGGCAATAATTTGTTCGCAAGCAAAAACAATGGCATCACGAATTTCAGTCGAAAATTTACCCGTCCGGCAATTGGCATTGGCGGCGGCGATTTTAACCTTAGCAAAAGCTTTCACCAAATATACATGAGTTTTATGGTAATCGGTTAATTTAAAATTTTCCAGCGCTCGTGCGGTGTGAACACCATAATAGGCATCCGCAGGCACCTGAAACTCGCTAATAAAATCTTTTTCTACTCTAAATGACATCATCATTCCTTTCTAGTAGGTATTAAAAATCTGTTGGATTTGTTTGGTATTAGTTGTTTGCATTAAACTCAGCATTAATAAAATCCGCGCTTTTTCCGGATTTAAATCGCTACCGGCAATTAAATCGCAAGTAGTATCCCAATTATTGTAATCGTAGCTAACTTCACCGCTGCCGACATTACTACTGCGGACGATTACGATGCCCTGTTTACGGGCTTTTAATAAGAAATCTTTGGCATAACTTGGAATGTTGCCATCACCAACTCCGGCAATTACTAATCCTTTTAGATTTTTATCACGGAGAATGTTATTTAACATATCCATATCGGTGCCGACATTGATGTAAATAATTCCAACTGACGGTAACTTAGTATCGGCAGTAATTTTAAATGGCGTATTTACCGTGTTGGGACGGGTAACGGTGGTGGAATAAGTAACTTTACCCATATAAACACGACCGATTGGTCCGGTATTTAGTGATTGGAAGGTTGCGACGTTGGTGGTATTGGTTTTATCAACATTACGACCATCAAAAATCTCATCATTCATTGCTACCAACACACCCTTACCAACCGATTGCGGGCTGGTTGCTACGGCTACGGCATTATACAGGTTTAATGGACCATCAGCGCTCATGGCGGTTGCTGCGCGCATTGAACCAACCAGTACGATCGGTTTAGTGGTTTTAGCTACTAAATCCAAAAAGTAGGAGGTTTCAGATAAAGTATCGGTACCATGAGTAATTACGATGGCATTGATTTTTGGATCTGCAGCGGCTTTTTCAACAGCGGCGGCAAGTTTAACCCAATCTGCCAGCGTTACATCACCACTATCTTTGTTGTAAATTTGTTCATATTGAATGTTAGCCAAGCCATCCAATCCGGACACGGATGAAATTAACTGTTCTGCGGTTAGTGAGCCGGCCTTATAGGTGGTTGAAGTTTGTGATGAGGCTACTCCAGCAATAGTGCCACCGGTAGCTAGAATTTCAACCGTTGGTTTAGCAAAAGCCATGCCGCTACAGGCGGTTAAAATTAGTAACAGTTTTTTCATTTAACATCCTCTTATAAAATAATGATTTTCGCCGTGATTATAACAACTAATCTTCAAAAGTTACATATGCACTGCACAATAAAGTGTTTGATTTTGTGCTGAAGATAATGATGCCCAATGTAATTGTTGGTTGCAAAGTAATAAATTATTGATAAACATGCTAAAATAATGGTCTTGTTTTGATATAGGTAACTCCGGTGAAAACAGCAGGTTCTACTACGAATGCACTGACGAAGCTCAAAAAAAAATTTACTAATTTTCCAATCCTGGTTCTGAGTATTATTGTCGTATGTGGCATAATATATTTTTTCTCATTTCTTTTTCCTTTTACCAATAATGCTTTCGTGGTTGCCAATATTAATCCGGTGGCTGCCGATGTTTCGGGATTTATTACCGGAATTAATGTGAAGAATGGTCAGGAAGTTAAGAAAGGTGATTTATTGTTTACCGTTTATCAGGAACCCTATCGATTAGCATACCAGCAGGCTAGCGCGAACTATCGCGAAGCGCTGGCTAAAGTTACGGTTCTTGAAAAAACCACCGCCAAAAATGTTGATTTATTAAAGTCACGGCAAAAAGAATATGACAAGGTTAATTATACCTATTCTCTAAAATCGGCACAATTGGTCAATAAATCAGTATCAACTCTTGAAATCCGCACCTTGGAATATGAACGGGCAGCTTTAAGCGATCAGGTCAATGCGCTTAAAAATCAATTGGCGGTCGATGATAATGAAATCAAAGCTCAGCAACAAAAGGTCATCAGTTTGAAAGCGGCGATGGATAATGCTAAAATTAATCTTGATTTAACCCAAGTACGTGCGGCTACCGATGGGGTAATTGATAATTTATATTTGTCATTGGGAACGCCAGTTGTGCAGCGCCAACCGCTATTCTCTTTTATTGACACTACTAATATTTTTATTCAAGCCAATTTTAATGAAATTGATTTACGCGATGTTCGTGATGGTAATAAAGTGTACATAATTCCGCGGGTATTTTTGGGTAGTAAGGTTTATCATGGTGTGGTGGTCGGTAATACCTGGTCAGTCAATCGCCAGATAACTGCTTCCAAAAACCAAATTCAGACGGTTACCGAAAATGAAAACAACTGGGTGATGCTGCCGCAGCGGCTGCCGGTACAAATCCGCATTACCGATTACGATGCCAAAAATTATCCTTTAAGCGTTGGTTCAAGTGCCTATGTTTATATCCAAACCCGTTAGTTAAATTAATTAAATCAGGAAGTAGCCGCGTAATAATTGTTGGCCTTCCGGCTTTGAAATACAATGATCAGATCGGCAACCATGTGATTACCTTCTTCCTGAATTAATTCAAAGATAGTGGTAGTTGATAGACGTTCGTGGTGGAGGTCGTATTCTAATTCCTGTTGCTGCAGAATCGAAGTATGGATGACTAAATTTTGCGGTTGAATGAATTGGGTCATGTTTTTTTCGATGGATTCGGCGATCCCATCAAATTGAGCCAGTGATTGAGTAATATAGCGCTGTAATTTGGGATTGCCGGCGATATGGCTGCAGTCAAAATGATAGATTAATACGCTAAATAAACGATAAAGTCGCCGTGCATGCCAGTAAGCTTTGGTTGCGGCACCAACATATTCGGGACTTTTGGCGGTTTCCGGTTTGGCTTCTTCGACCCAGCGGTTAAAGCGTGCCATTTCTGCAAGAATGATCGGTTCACGTTCCAAGAAAATTTGCTGAATTTGTAATGCCGAAAGCGAATTATCCGATAGGGTTGCCAGCATGATTCTTAATTCGCGGATGGTTTTTTGAGTGGTGCGCAACATTTTATCCCGGGCATATTCCGGATAGAAAAAACGCAGCATAATCCAGGCGATAAATATACCGATGCTAATATTTAACAACCGTAAAAATGCTGATTTGATATTATTGTTGTTTATTAAAATGATCGGCATTGTCCACGAAATCAGCCCACCGAGGTAGTTTTGCTTGCTATCCATATAAAGGTAGGCAGCAATAAATACCCCAACCACAATACCAATTAGATTAATGATAACATTATTGGCAAATCCAACAATAAAAATCAAGCTCATTAAAGCTGCAAAGAAAGTCCCCATAAAGCGCAAGTGGCTTTTGGTCAGTGTTCCACCGTAGGTTGGGTTGTCAAATAATACGATGGCACAGGTCATAATTACCCACACTCCGCTACTAACGCCGACATAAGTAACGTAGCAAAAGCTGATCAGCATTGCGATGCTTAGGCGTGAAGCGCGGGTAATTTTTGATTTATCAAAGGACATAGTATTTTTTGGTTGGCAAAATTTTTATTGGGTATAATAGCGTCAGTAGGGTAGTATTATACCCGATATTATTGATGTATGTAATTATGGATGCGATAACCTAAATAAGAAGATTAATGTGGAAGAATTAGTTAGATTAAATAAATACTTAAAAGATCAGGACATTTGTTCACGGCGCAAAGCAGATGATTTTATTACCAAGGGTTATATCAAGGTAAATGGTGTAGTTATTACCGAATTAGGCTATAAACTAAATCCGGTAATTGATAAAGTTGAAATTCTGCCGGAACTAGCCGAGGAAAAACAGCAATTTCGTTATTTGGTGCTCAATAAACCCAAAGGTTATGTTTGTAGTAAAAGTCGTGCCGATGGTAAACCGATATTTGAATTACTGCCAAAAATCAAAGAGTTGACGTATGCCGGACGCTTGGATAAGGATAGTCACGGTTTGGTTATTTTGTCCAATGATGGTAAATTTGTCTATAAGGTTTTTGGTGCCGAATTCGCCAAGGAAAAAGAATATATAGTAAGGGTAAATCGTCCGCTGACTAAGGAATATCTCGAAACGCAGGCAAATGGCAGTATTATCCTTGATGAAAAACGCTTAAAGCCGGCGCAAGTATGGCAGATTGGCAGCCATGTTTATAAGATTATCCTTAATGAGGGAGTGAATCGTCAATTACGGCGGATGGCGGAATTTTGCGATTATAAAGTTACCGATCTTAAGCGAATCCGGATTGATAAAGTTAGCGATGCCGGACTGGAAGTTGGCGCGTGGCGCGATTTAAGCGCTAGCGAAATCAAACACATTATGTCACGTTAATATTATACTCAATGTATTTCAATTGTGGGCGCGAAGGACGTATAAAAACACTTCGAAGTGTACATGGAAGTACATGAGAAGTATTTTTTATAGGGCGACAAAGTCCACGGTTGAAAGACGAAGGGTATATGCAAATTCCGCAAAATGTCATTGATGAAGTAGTCGAACGTTCCGATATTGTTGAAGTAATCGGACGGCATCTCAAATTGAAAAAAGCCGGGCAGAACTATTTTGCCTGCTGCCCGTTTCACAATGAAAAATCAGCATCCTTTTCGGTGAGTCCGGTTAAGCAAATTTTTCACTGCTTTGGTTGTGGCGAATCGGGTAATGCGATTGGTTTTCTAATGAAGTATTCGGGGTTGGATTTTGTCTCGGCAGTCAAATCATTGGCTGAGCAGTATGGTGTTACCATTCCTGAAGATGAGTCACTACCCAAAATAAGCAAAGAAGAACAACAGGCGCGTAAAAAACGTCAATTGAATTTGCAAGAAACCATCAATAAAGTGCTTAATTATTATCGCCGCCAGTTGAGCAGTTCAAATATTGCCCAGCATTATTTGCAACAACGGGGACTAAGCAATCAGGTTATCAATCAATTTGAATTGGGTTTTGCACCCGCCAGTTTTCAGAATCTTGCCGGTGAGTTTAGCGATTATCCGGCAAATAAATTTCTGTTGGATTGTGGTGTGGTTATTAATAATGATAATAACAAGCGCTATGATCGTTTCCGTGAGCGGGTTATTTTTCCGATTCGCAATTCCAAAGGGGATTTAATTGGTTTTGGCGGGCGGATTATTGCCAAGGGCGAACCCAAATATCTCAATTCGCCGGAAACCGAATTATTCAATAAATCGCAGGAACTTTATGGCTTATTTCAGGCGAAAAAATCAATTCGTGAATTAAATCAGGTGATTGTGGTTGAGGGTTATATGGACGTTATTGCCCTTAACCAATATGGAATTAGCAATGTGGTGGCGACCATGGGCACAGCGGTTACCGAAGAACATATTAAAACCTTATTCCGCCTGTGCGATAATATTTGTTATTCTTTTGATGGTGACAATGCCGGACGCAAGGCCGCTTGGCGGGCACTGGAGCGCTCAATGGCGCTGGTTACCGATATTAAAGCGGTAAATTTTCTGTTTTTGCCGGCGGAACATGATCCGGATAGCTTTATCCGTGAGCAGGGTGTGGAACACTTTCGCCAGCGGGTTAGCTCCTCGGCATTGGGGTTGGTTACGTTTTTACTCAACCAATTAACTGCTGAAGTCCAAATAAATAGCGATGAGGGTAAGGCTCGCTTGATTAGCCTGGTAAAACCCTATCTGGAACAAATTAAGGCAATTGCATTGCAGGTTATTTTGAAAAAGCAATTGGCAGCGATTGTCGATTTGGATCCGAGTGTGGTTGAGAGTATTTTGAATAACCGTAGCCGCTTTGCTTTCTATAACCGCAAAATCAAGCAGATCAGCGGAGCCTATCGCGATAATGTCAAGCGTACGCCGCTATTAATCAATCAGATTGCCAATGTTATCAAATCAGTGTTTTTTAATCCCAAGCTGGCACGGGAATTTCCGGTACCGGAATATGAAAAACTGCAATTATTGGATAGCGAGTTGCAGGAATTGTTTAATCTGATTAGTTATTTGGAATTAAATTGCGATGAATTTGCCGATATTGATATCGGGGTATTGGAGCAGGTGATTCGGTTTAATGAAATCAGCCTCAGTGCAATTTATAACAAAGTTGCCGAGGAGCAGCGCCAGTACCAGATGGTATTTAGTCTGACGCCTGAGAGTTATCGCGAGTTATTACATAAACTGGTTTATGCTAAAAAACGCCGGCTGCCGCCGAAATTGGATTAACGGTATTTTTCAGCCATTACGATGAGGCGCACCGGTTTTATTTTTGCCGCATTGCCTGCAGCGCCAAATTGCTGGTAACGCGCAATACAAATTTGTTTGGCGGCATCTTTTGCCGCCTTTAAATATTGGCGTGGATCAAAATGATCGGTGTGTTCGGCAAAATAGCGGCGAATTGCACCAGTCATTGCCAGGCGTATATCGGTATCAATATTAATTTTACGAACGCCATATTTTATCGCCGTTTGGATTTCTTCAACCGGTACTCCATAAGTTTCTTTAAGTTTACCGCCAAATTCACGGATGATTGCCAAACATTCCTGTGGTACCGAACTCGAACCGTGCATTACCAAGTGGGTATTGGGAATTACCCGATGAATTTCTTTAACGCGCTCAATTGCCAGAATTTCGCCGGTGGGTTTACGGGTGAACTTATAGGCACCGTGGGAGGTACCAATTGCAATTGCTAGGGCGTCAACTCTGGTTTCGTCCACAAATTGTTTTGCTTGCTCGGGATCGGTCAACAACTGGTCATGACTTAGTTTACCATCAAAGCCATGCCCATCTTCTTTATCACCCTCTCCGGTTTCCAGTGATCCCAGACAGCCTAATTCCCCCTCAACCGAGACCCCGACCGCATGAGCTAACTCAGTTACTTTGCGGGTAACATCAATATTGTACTCATAACTGCTTGGGGTTTTGCCATCGCTCATTAGTGAGCCATCCATCATTACCGATGAAAAATTGGAACGAATTGCCTGAAAACAGGTGCTGGGTGAAGCGCCATGATCCAAATGCATGACCACCGGAATTTGTGGATACTCGGCAATCGCACCTTCAATCAAATGGCGCAAAAATTCTTCGCCGGCATATTTCCGTGCACCGGCTGATGCTTGAAGAATTACCGGGGACGAAGTTTCTTGGGCAGCTTCCATAATTGCCTGCACTTGTTCCAGATTATTAACATTAAATGCCGGTACGCCGTAGTTGTTTTCGGCGGCATGATCTAATACCTGACGTAATGCAACAAGAGCCATAAGTATCTCCTTTAGCTATGGTGTATGAATTGAATTAGCAAGTGATGTTATGCATGATAAAAAATTTAACGCTAAAATATAGATGCGTACGTAACATCAGTTAACATAAAATATTTTTGCCAAAGTTATGGATAATTAATTAACTTTGGCGCCGGAATCCTGATTAAAAAATACAATGCCGGTAGCGAGAATAATAGAATATAACCAGCCGGCAGCCACAAAATCCCGCTAAACTTGATTAATCCAAATAAAATTACCTGAGTAAAGCCAGCGACTATTCCTAATCCAATATTATAACTTAAAGCGGCACCGGAATAGCGGACTTGCAGCGGAAAAAATGCCGCGATTAATACTGGCAGACGCCCACAAATAATACCGATATAGAATAAGATTGCTGCGTGGATGATGAAAATTTGGTCGATATTCAATGAACGATAATGCGTAAATAACCAAATATTCAATAGATTGAACCCAATCAGGCTAATTATCAAAAAATATTTCCCGAATAAATAGTGAAATTTTCCGGCTAAAAAAGCGCTGATGATGAAAATTAATAGCGAGTATGAGTTTATTTTTAATACCGCGCTGAGTGGGATTCCATAAAATTGGTTTAGGAAGCTTGGCATAAAAAAGCTATAAACCGCTAGGCTGGCGGCCAATACGCTGCCAAAAGCAGTCATTTGTAATAATGGCTGGCGGTAATTAGCCAGTAATTCACGATAGGGTGTGCGCCGCTGGGAGGCAACTAATTTCTGATAGCGCGCAAACTCTGGGGTTTCTTCCAGATATTTGCGTAAAAAATAGCTGATAATACCAAAAATTCCACCGATAACAAAAGCAATCCGCCAGGCGCTTATTGGGAGCATGTGGCTGGATAAGAGTTGGGCTCCGATAACCGATGCCAGAAAAAAACCAATATTGGTGCCGGCAACTACGATATTAGTGTTTAAGGCCTTATTTTTGGTTGCAGATAACTCGTAGGCATAAATAATCGAACCGGGGATCTCGCCACCGATGGCAATTCCCTGAATCGCACGCAATAAAATCAGCAATATGGTTGCCATAATTCCGATCTCGGTATAACTGGGAATAAACGAAATTGCCATCGATGGTAATGAAATCAAGAGTATGGTATAAATAAAGACATTTTTTCTACCACGGGTATCGCCAAAATGTGCTAGTACCATTCCGCCCAGCGGACGAAAAATTGCCGCGACTGCCATGATGCCAAAAGTTGCAATTAGGTTGGCGGTACTATCATGCAGTGGAATTAAGCTATTGCCGATGGCTTTGGCAAAATATATATAAATTGCAAAATCGTAGTATTCGAGAATTGCGCCCAGCGCTAATAAAATTAATGGTTTTTTCATCGTCGATAATAGTCTTTATGATTGATTAGGACTCGCGATTATCGCATACCTATAATCATATTGTTGCGAAAAAATTATCGAATCTAGGGCAGCGACCAATAAAAAAATCATGTTACGTATGATAAAAACTTTAGCGCTAATTTATTGGTTTTTCCTCATGGCACGCTGATTTTACATAAGCAACCAGCGTATAAAATCGTCAAACTCAATAATTTAGCGCTAAAATATAGACATGTGCGTAACATCAATAAAAAAGCTGGATTATTATAATCCAGCCAGTATTGCCAATTATTTGCTGATTAGCGTTTTACCGATAAGGTATTTTTGGTACTCAAGGCGTAAATCATTGATAATATTAATAGCCACGCTGGAGCAATATAGACGCTTAATTCCATATCGCTGTTTTTGGACATTACCATTAATATAATAAATAGCACGCCCATGATGAGGGTGTTTACATATGGGTAACCCGGCATTGAGTAGGCAACTTTTTCGCCGCTTAAGAGTTTTTGCTTACGAAATAGCATATGTGATAACAGGATGATATACCAGTTGATAATAATCGCTACGGTGATTAGCGCAAATAGATACTGCAAAATTTTTGCCGGAAAAGTATAGTTGGCAATAACCACAATGAATGCCATACCGGTGGTGAATAAAATTGCATTGCGTGGCAGACGGGTATGATCGGTCTTCGCAAATGCTTTGGGTGCTTGCTCATTTAAAGATAAGCTATACAAAAAGCGCGATGCCACATAAATACAACTATTTAATGCTGAAAGCGAAGCGGTAATTGCGACAAAGTTAATAATATCAGCAGCTTTAGCAAAGCCTAATTTGGCAAAAACATCAGTAAATGGATTGGTGTTTTTGGTAATATGCTCAAATGGATACATTAAAACAATTACTGCCATGGTTAAGACATAGAACAGAATAATCCGCACAATTACCCCATTAACAGCTTTGGGAATCGACTTTTGCGGATTTTCGGCTTCTCCGGCAGCAACGCTGACAAATTCAGAACCACAGAACGATAGACAGACAATTACCAGCGAATTGAGAAAACCAATCATGCCATGGCTAAAAAATACTGAGCTATTTGAGTAATTTTGGATATTGGCTTTGGCAATGCTATGAACGTTACTATCAAAGAAAATTAGGTAGGCGCCAACGGCAATCATTAAAATAATTACAGTGATTTTGATTCCGGCAAACCAAAATTCAGTTTCACCAAAATATTTGACACCAATCAGATTAATTCCACCAAATAATAGCAACAATACCAGACAAGTAATCCAATGCGGAATCACAATCCAATAATCAAGTAATGTTGCAGCAGCAGTAACTTCCATCATACAGGCGGAGGTAAATAACAGCCAGGCATTCCAACCGGCGGCAAATCCGGCACCGGTTCCCAAATAGCGATGAGCATATTCGACAAATGACCCTGAGCTGGGAAAATCAACCGTCATTTCACCAAGTGCACGCATTACTGCATAGATAATTAAACCACCCAATAAATAAGCTAATGCAATTGATGGACCAGTCATTTGAATGGCGCTGGACGAGGCAAGAAAAAAGCCGGTTCCAATCGCACCACCAAGGGCGATCATTTGAATATGGCGATTTTTTAATTTATGCTGTAAATGTTCTTGCATTGGTAACTCCTGACAAAAGGTATTTTCACTTTGATAATACTTACTCCAGCGCGATGCCGGCTCGTTTGGGATTATGTAGGATCAATCCAGTTGTAATATTTTTGCTGTTTTTGACTGGTTAATATTGATGTTTTAATTAGCCCATTATTATAATGGTTTTTATGTTTTTAAAATTGGGTTTCTTGGTTTTTATGTGTTAATTTTCGGCTAAATTCTAGCGATATTGATTCATTGATTAGCTATCATTCTATCATATACGCACTATTTTGATGACATGAATCTTGGTGTTGAAAGTAAATCCAGCTATACCCGAAGATAGAGCTAAAGCATACTAAACTAAGCTTTCGAGACTGCTGATAAGTAAATGTATTACCTGTATATTATGTTAAAATTCGTCATTAATTTTTTGGTAAATAAAATATGAAATTCTACTTGGCAGATAATCAGCGCTATTCAATATTGCAATTTTTTCAAGACAACTGGAATAAATACAACAACATATGTATTGCAACTGGGTATTTGGATTTGCCTGCGCTCTGTCTTGTTCTGCCTCTTATTCAAAATTATCAATCAATAAAAATACTAATTGGTCAAGAACCACTAATTCGTCGCTATAAAAAAGATTCCGTTGAAAATGATTTTCCAAAATTAGATTTAACTAATGATTTAGAAGAGTTAAGCATTGATCCAAAATACGCTGATACCATTCAAATAATTAAAAAATTAATCCGCGCCGATAAACTACAAATTAAAATTTTTAAAAGAACCTTTCTTCATGCTAAGTGCTACATCTTTTCAGAACAACTAACGGAAGGAGTCTTGAATAAAGCTATCGGGATTATTGGTTCCAGTAATCTAACTGGCAATGGAATTAGCTCAGATAAAAATATTGAATTAAATCATATTGAACATAATGAAATGATAGTTAAATATCCTGCAAGCAACAATGAGCCTAACCTAATTGGGCATTATGGATGGTTTAATCAATTATGGAATGATGAAAGCACCGAGCATTGGGAGGGACAATTTACTGATATACTTGATATGTCCCCAGTTGGTGAAGTAATGTTTAGCCAGTATGAAATGTATATCAAAACCTTATGGGAAATATATCAAGATGAAATAGGAATTTCTGGAGAGCAAATTTCTCAAGGTTACACGCTGTTTGAATATCAATTAAAAAATGCTAATAGCTTATGCAAAAGATTAGAAAAGCGTAAATTGGCAATGCTTTGTGATTCGGTTGGTCTTGGCAAAACAATCACCGCTCTTGAGGTTATAACTCGTTATGTAAAATCAGGTAAGCGTGTTGTTGTTATCTGTCCAAAGTCATTAAAAAAACAATGGGAACATGCGGTTCGTAAACAAAATCTTAACCTAGACGTTCTTAGCTTACAAAATGACACCGAAATAAACAAACATATTGAATTTGACCGTTATGCACCTGTTGGGTTGTTTGTAATTGATGAGTCTCATAATTTACGAACCGGAGCAACTAGCTCACGTTTTGAATTAGTTCGTCAATGGATAAATAAAAATAAAAACGCACATAGTTTACTTTTAACGGCGACGCCAATCAATAATAGCATTACAGATTTACTTAATCAAATATTACTAGGCAGTGGTGGCGATGCAAATGTTCTAATGATTCCAACGAGTAATGGGACAGGAATGCGCAATGTCGTTGATGTTATAAATTCAATTCGTAAATCGGAGAGCTTGATTGAAGAATTAACCCCAGCTTTAATTTCAGAACGCCGAGCAAGATTACACCCTATAATTAAGGAATTTGTAGTAAGACGTACACGGCAAGGAATATTACGCGAGCAAGAAATTAGTAATTTTGAACCGAAATTGCGCTTTCCACAAGAAAAATTACATTCGCGTAGTTATGGCTTTGCATCCGAACTTGTGAACTCAATAACTAATGCTACGACTAAGTTAAGTTATGATAACTTCACTAATATCGGCGAAGTAGTAAAAAATATTTATCTAGTACCCGAGTTGTATTCTGAATATGATGAAGAGCAAGAAAAATATATTGAAAAAACTCTCGATGATAAATTAACAATACTCAAACACCCGATAGATCAACTAAACATATTTAAGCAGCTGTATCCAAGTAAATATCTTGAAACTTGTTCACCGTTGCGCTTAGTTTATCAAATAATTCAGTTTCTGGGATTTATACCTTACCGTTATATGGTTTATCATTATGATTTTTACGGTAAGGATATGGCGGACGTAAAACTGATGCCACCAACACCACAACATAAGGTTTTAAATCGCCAAAAGGGTTTATATGGTATATTGAGGATTGTTTTTTTAAAACGCCTTGAATCATCGTTTTATGCGTTACAGGTTTCGTTAAAGAATTATCGCAATACCTTAGATACTTTTAAACAGGCGTTAGATCGTGATATTTTATTACCGTTGTCACAGTTACGCGAAATGATTGAACAATATGGTGATGATTATACGTTAGATAACGTTGTTTTAAATAATGAATCAGAATCTCAATTTGAGCTTTCAGAATTTAATCATCAACAAATGCTTATTGATGTAAATAAGGAGCTGGCATTATTGAATGTCCTAGATATTCAACTTAATTTATTACAACGTGACAATAATAAGATTAAAGACTTAGCAGAATTATTTAGCACTATTGAAAATGACTATAAACATTATAATGCCGGCAAACCTAAGATTTTAGTTTTTTCTTACTTCGCCGATACAATTAAGCACCTAGAAGAAGAGTTCAAAGAACATTTTGTCTATAACTCAGATGAATGTGCCTTTATTTCTTCAGCAAACCGTAATAATATTGATGATTTAACCAGGCGATTTGCACCCAAAGGTAAAGATTATCAACTAAAATCAGGTGAACAGGAGTTGCGTTATTTATTTGCAACCGATGTTTTATCAGAGGGGCAAAATTTACAAGATTGTGCAATTTTGATTAATTATGACTTACACTGGAATCCTGTGCGGATGATTCAACGTAACGGACGAATTAATCGCATCGGTAGTGAAAATGATACCGTATTAATTTATAACATGCACCCCAATAGCCAATTAGAAGAATATTTAAAATTAGTGAAACGGCTTGAATATAAAATTGGATTAATTCGGGATATTGTCGGGCAAGACCAGCGAGTTTTAAATGCCGATGAAAAACTTAATCCGATTGAGTTTGTTGATGATATTGAAATAGATAAATTACAAGGTCTTTATTCAAGTGACGAAGATGCTGCTAATAAAATTCTAAATGGGCTAGAAGATGATGAAGAGTATTTAACAGAAGATAAATTTATTACCGATTTACGTTATTTTGATAGCAAATACCAAGATAATCCAGATTATAAGCAAGAAGTTTATAATATCCCAAAAGGTAAGTTTGGGCTATTAGATGGTAAAAGTAATCAATTGTTGATATTTACCCAGATGAATGATGCTGGGCATAATAAACTGTTTAATAAGTTCTTTATGATAAATAATAAAACCACAAAAGGTATTGATGATTTACATGCATTGCAATTGATTAGGACAGATGAAAATAATAATACTCGCCTGAATAGTCAGCTCTACAAATTATATTTGCCATATTTAAGCAAAGAGTTTCCACAAAAATTTATCGCAACTTTACAGACATTAAACACCAAAGAAAGAGAACTTGACACTGGAATGCAAAACCTACGGGTAAAATTCTTGAGACTGCTGCACGAAATGAATTATACCGAACCAGCAATTGAGAGTTTTGAACAATCTTTATTATTTAGTAATCACTCTGACTATAATTTGATTAACAAAAAACTTAAAAAACTATTGAAAGCGCCATCAAGTAAAGATATTAACCAACTACTCGAGATTTGCGAAAAATCAATTATTAGCCTGGACGAGGAAAAAACAATTATTCAGCCAAGTAGCTGCGAGGGAATTTTATATTATGGTAACTAAATTTAATAATCTTAATGATTTGTTACAAAACGAGTTTTCGATTGAAACTAGCAAAAAATTGGCTAAAGAAATTTTGCATATACTAGGTGTTACGGTTACAGATCTTAATTTCCACTATACTCAAAACAGATTGCGCAAGATAACCGATACGACAAAAAAAGGAATGTTTGTTGATGTTGACGGATTTGCTGATTTTAAAGCTGCATACGATATTCCAAATAATTATTATGATAAAGATATTAAACACAAGCAAATCCTACTTCCTAGTTTATTTGTTATCAAACAATATAGT
>JBPOJK010000006.1:0-4995 GCA_052033675.1 Pseudomonadota bacterium | reverse complement strand
GTTTTAATATTCTCACACTCATATTTACATATCTAAATTTTTACATGCGTAATTATACTAAAAATCACATACAACTTTACAAAACATTATTACAAATACAATAAATTTACAATAATTTAATTACACGTTTAATTATTTAACAAAAATAGAAACAAATAAAAATCGCCACATAACCTTACAAAAGTCACGCGGCGAATTTTACAAAATAACAAACAAATACAACAAAATAACCAGATTAACTTAACAAACCACATCTATTCAGGACTAAAACGGAATATCATCCGGCTGCAAAGTAGGACCCGGTGCATTAAAAGCACTCGGTTTTGGGGTTGCTGCCGATGGCGCATCAAATGACGCACCTTCATAACCCTCGCCACCAGCACCAGCTTCTTCACTGCGTTCACGACTACCGATAAATTCAATGCTGGTTGCACTAACACGAAGGGTCGCTACCGGCTTACCCTCTTTATTGATATAGGCATTGGCACTTGGCGTACCTTCGACTAGTAGTTTGCTGCCTTTACGTACCCATTTTTGCACGGTTTCAGCAGTCCGCCCATTACAGCTGATTTCCAGCCAATCGGTTTTTTGGTTATCTTTCGGACCAGTGGTAACCGCCAGCGAAAACGTTACAAAAGATTCACCACTGGGAGCATAACGCATCTCTGGATCACGCCCGACATTACCAGTTACAAATATTTTTTTCATAAATATAAATTCCTTAAACAAATAAATTAAGCCGCCACCAACTTAGTTGCTAATGCATAGCCCAACCACGCCAATAAAATTCCGCCAATAGTGCTAACCAGCACATTCATAATTGCATACATGATTTTACCATCTTGAAAGAGGCGCAGAGTCTCAATAGAAAATGAAGAAAATGTCGTATAACCACCCAGTACCCCGACTAACACCAGTGCAATTAAATACGGTGCTAAATTGGTAAATTTCTGGGCAAATATAACAAATAAAAATCCCATAATAAATGAACCGGTCAAATTAATAGCCAGCGTTCCCCACGGAAAATTACGTCCGGTATAACTATAAACCAAGCTTCCCAGAACAAATCTGCTTACGCCGCCAAATCCGGCACCAAAAAATACCAGTACAATTTCACGCATTGCAATTCCTCGTTAAAACCGACCATCCCATGATTTTAATTCATTTACCTATTTTTAATAAATAAATTTCTCACGCATCCTCACTAACGAAAACAAAATTCAATCACCTGCTGCAAATCATCCACCGCAAGTATTTCAACGCCGGCTAATTTTTCTCGCGGAGCATTGGCTTTAGGAACAATTATCCGGGTAAATCCTAATTTTGCCGCTTCTTTAATCCGATCTTGCCCTTTTTGAATAGTACGAATTTCGCCGGATAAACCAATTTCGCCACATACCGCCAGTTTTTCCGGCAACGGACGATTTTTAAACGATGAAATTATCGCCAATACTACCGCCAAATCCAGCGCCGGTTCAACTACTTTCACCCCGCCAACAATATTGAGGAAAATATCCTGGTCATAAAGCTGAATACCCAAATGGCGTTGCATTATCGCAATCAGTAATGCCAAGCGGTAGCCATCCATCCCGACTGCTAGGCGTTTTGCCGGCATAATATGCGACTGATCAACCAATGCTTGAACTTCGACTAAGAGTGGACGGGTTCCTTCCTCGCTAACCAAGATACAACTGCCGGGAGTGTGCGCACGATAAGATGACAAAAATAATGCCGAGGGATTATTAACCTCGCGCAGCCCTTTATCGGTCATTGCGAAAATCCCTAATTCATTAACCGCCCCAAACCGATTTTTAACCGACCGCAACATCCGAAAGTTGGAATGTTGCTCCCCTTCAAAATACAGGACAGTATCAACGATATGCTCCAATACCCGCGGTCCGGCAATTGCTCCGTCTTTGGTCACATGACCAACCAAAATAATGCTAATTTGCCGTCCCTTAGCAATTCGGGTTAACATGCTGGCGCATTCGCGAACCTGTGCCACCGATCCCGGTGCCGATTGCAATAATTCCGAATAGGCCGTTTGGATTGAGTCGATTACCACCACTTCCGGCTGCTCGCGGTCAATCTGCGGTATGATTGACTCAAGGCGAATTTCAGCCATTAGACGTAAATTGGGATTGCTATTAATTTCTAGCCGTTTAGCACGCAAAGCCACCTGTTGCACCGATTCCTCACCGGTAACATAGAGAATTTTATGCGTCTGGGAAAAATGCGCCAAGGTCTGCAATAACAACGTTGATTTACCGATCCCCGGATCACCACCAAGCAAAATCACCGAACCAGCTGCCAAGCCGCCACCCAACACTCGATCCAACTCTAAAATCCCGGTTGCCTGGCGATCAACATCTTCAGCGCTAATCTGATCAAGATTAACTACCTGTGAATTGGTTGCCAGTGCCTGAAAGCGGGCATTATTTCCTTTGGCGGCAGGCTGAGTATCTTCAACAACCTCAATCAAGCTGTTCCACACTCCGCAGCCGTTACATTTTCCTTGCCATTTGGGATGTTTTTCACCGCACTCGCTACATTCAAAAACTATTTTATTTTTTGCCATAATTACCGCTGAGTAAAATTGATATTAGTCTGAATTATACCACTCAAATATATATGAATGTTTTCCGTTTCTACCAGATGCTAATTTTGCAGTGCACAATAAGGCAATCAATTACCCCATAACAAATAAGGTATAATCACACCCTATTTAATTTTCTTATTTTGGAGAAATCAATGAGTATTCCTACACCGCATATTGAAGTTAAAGAACTTGGGATTATTGCTGAAACGGTTTTGATGCCCGGTGACCCACTACGTGCCAAATTCATTGCCGATACGTTTTTAACCGATGTAGTTCAGTTTAACAATGTTCGGAATATGTTTGGCTATACTGGCTACTATAAAGGAAAAAAAGTGTCAGTTATGGGTAGTGGTATGGGTATGGCAAGCATTGGGATTTATTCTTATGAATTATACGCTTTCTATGGTGTTAAAGATATCATCCGGATAGGTTCGGCAGGTTCTTACGATAAAGATGTAAAAGTCTATGATGTGATTTTGGCTAAAGATGCGTGGAGCGAATCCAGTTATGCATTGGCGCAAAGTGGCTATGATAAAGATTTTATCGAACCGTCAGCAGAGTTAAATGCCGAAATTATGGCAACTGCGGCTAGAACCGGGATTGCGGTTAAAGAAGCACGGATTCACTCATCAGATGTATTTTACCGGCAAAAATTTGATTGCTACAAAGACATTCATGCTAAACATGGCTGCGTCTGTGTTGAAATGGAATCTTTCGCTTTATTCGCCAATGCCAAAGTATTGGGCAAACGCGCGGCATGTGTATTGACTATTTCTGATTCTTTGGTTACTCATGAAGCGACTTCCAGCGATGAGCGCCAAAATGCCTTTACTAAAATGATGGAACTGGTATTGGAAAACATCAAATAAGTGAAATTTATAACTTATCGCTGAAGAAACTATTTGCTATAAGCATTGAAATAGAGGTACTATCTGGTACCTCTATTTTTGTAACTAGTCTAAGTTGCTGTTAGTTCAATATTCGTTGCAAATCTTCTTCTGCGGTAGAGATTGGACGAATTTTAAATTTTTCTACCAATATGTCTATCGTTGCCGGAGTCAAGAATGCCGGTAAGGTTGGACCTAAGTGTATATTTTCAATCCCCAGGTACAGCAAGGTCAATAACACCGCCACTGCTTTTTGCTCAAACCAAGAAATAATCAACGATAATGGTAATTCATTTACGCCACATTCGAAAGCCTGAGCCAATGCTACCGCCACTTGAATTGCCGAATAACTATCATTACACTGCCCCATATCCAGTAGGCGCGGTAAACCACCAATGGTACCAAAATCATGTTTATTAAAGCGATATTTGCCGCAGCCCAAGGTTAGGACCATACAATCATCTGGCACACCCATTGCGAAATCGGTATAGTAGTTACGACCGGATTTAGCACCATCACAACCACCAATCAGGAAGAAATGTTTAACCGCACCGGTTTTAACTGCATCAATCACCTTGTCGGCAACACCCAAGACGGTATTACGAGAAAAACCGATTGGAATATATTGCGCTTCAGGTGTTTCGCTAAATCCAGGCGCAGCTAAAGCCGCCGCAATTACTGGTGCAAAATCACGATTTTGAATATGCGGGATATGTGACCAACCAACGGTACCCATGGTAAAGATTCGGTTACTATATGATTTTTGTGGTGCAATCAGACAATTGGTAGTCATTAAAATTGCGCCGGGAAATTCGGCAAATTCGGTTTGTTGCTCTTGCCACGCCCCGCCGTAATTACCGATCAAGTGTGGATATTTCTTTAATTCCGGCAATGCCAGCGCCGGCAAAGTTTCACCATGAGTGTAAACATTGATACCAGTACCCATAGTTTGATCCAATAAATCTTTCAAATCATTCAAACCATGACCACTAACCAAAATCGCCTTACCGGCTACCGGCGTAATCCGCGCTTGCGTTGGTTCTGGATGTCCATAGGTTTCGGTAGTGGCTTTATCCAGTAATTCCAATGCCCAATAGTTGGTTTCACCGAGTTTAGTTGCCCATTCCAGGTATTTTCCGGCATCGTCTGATTGCTCTGACAAAAACGCTAGACATTGGTAAATTCTAGTATAAATTTCCGGGTTAATATAGCCCAACTCAAAGGCATGGTCGGTATAGGCGGCAATGCCTTTTAAACCGAAAACAATCAAACCATAAAATCCGGCTACATCTTCACCAACGGTTAAAAATAAATTATCAAAGCTGCCAATACCGCTATCAGCCTGCCCTTGAATCGCAATATCACTACTCATTAATTTAAAATTAACGGCTTCGTTATTAAATTCAGTAATTGGTTGGTTATTTTCCCGGCAATAAGCCTGATATTGGGCTTTTAAATCTTCACGTTAAATAATTGCCTGACGAGCATAACCAATAATCCGTTCAGCAT
>JBPOJK010000015.1:0-12800 GCA_052033675.1 Pseudomonadota bacterium | reverse complement strand
GTTTAGGAGTTAAGCTTTGAGTTTAAACCTGGAAAGCAAAAAAGCCGTTGTTGCTGAGGTTGCTGAAACTTTGACTAACGCTCAAACTGTTGTTATCGCAGAATATGCTGGTGTAACAGTTGAAACTATGACATCTATTCGTGCGCAAGCACGTCAAGCCGGAGTTTTTTTGCATGTTGTAAAAAATACTTTGGCTCGTAAAGCGGTTGAAGGTACAAAATTTGCACCTTTGGCTGAAAAGATGACTGGTCAGTTAATCTATAGTATTTCAGATGATCCGATTGCGGCAGCTAAAATCATTAGCGAATTTTCAAAAGCTAACGGTAAAGTAAATATTATCGCTGGTATGTATAATGAAAAATTGCTGGATGTAGCTGGCGTTAAACAATTGGCATCAATCCCTAGCCGTGATGAATTATTGGCTATGGTTATGGGTGTTATGCAACAAATTCCGGCAAGTTTTGTCCGTCTTGTTGCTGCGCTTAAAGATAAGAAAGAACAGGAAGCCGCATAAATTTGTGTGTCGTGCTTTGAATTTTGACGTTGTTATTGCGCTCCTTGCTTACTAGTTGTAAACGGCGTCGCTGATGCCTAGTCAAAATCCAAACCGGGTAACGCAAAATTTTAAAATCTGTGGTGTGGTTTTTAAATATTAATTTTTTAAAGATTTATTAGGAGTTTTTAAATGGCTATTTCTAAAGCAGAAATTATTGAAGCAATTGGTCAGATGACTGTTATGGATTTATCTGAATTAGTTAAAGAGATGGAAGAAAAATTCGGTGTTTCAGCTGCTGCAGTTGCAGTTGCTGGTCCTGCTGGTGGCGCTGCCGCTGCAGTTGAAGAAAAAACTGAATTTGACGTAATCTTGACTGGCGCTGGTGCTAACAAAGTTGCAGCAATTAAAGTTGTACGTGAAATCACCGGTTTAGGTTTGGCTGAAGCTAAAGGCTTAGTTGAAGCTGCACCGAAAGCAGTTAAAGAAGGCATTTCTAAAGCTGATGCCGAAGCTTTGGTTAAGAAAATTACCGAAGCCGGTGCTACTGCTGAAATGAAATAATTCATTGCTCTAAGTAGTGATTAAAGAGGTGACTTTTACGTTACCTCTTTTGCCGTATTAATTTATCAGAGATTTAAAAAATATTCATTTTAATTAGTTAAGTGTATATTTTTGTTATCTTTTTCTTTCACCCCCGAGGTTGATAATTAATAAATTTGCAGGGTTTCTGGACTGATTGGCTATAAAATCAGCAAAAACACTTTAAAGTTAAATTATCAATTCTCAAACATCGGAGCTTTAAATATATGAGCTATTCTTTCACAGAAAAAAAACGTATTCGTAAAAGCTTTGCCAAACAGCCGAATTCGCTGAAAGTGCCTTATCTTCTGGCGATGCAGAAAAATTCCTATGAAGAATTTTTGCAGCAACGGGTTTCTCCAGCTGCGCGTAAAAATATTGGCTTGCAAAAGGCTTTTACTGATATCTTCCCTATCGTTTCCAATAATGGCGCAACGCGTCTGGACTTTATCAGCTACAGTCTTAATCAACCTCTTTTTGATGTACATGAATGTTTATTGCGTGGCGTATCGTTTGCCGGCAAATTACATGCAAAAATTCGCTTGACCGTATTTGATCGTGATAACGATTATAAAACCATCCTGCATAGTACCGAAGAAGATGTTTATATGGGCGAAATCCCATTTATGACCGATACTGCGTCCTTTATTATCAACGGTAACGAACGGGTAGTGGTAGCTCAGTTGCATCGTTCTCCGGGGGTTTATTTTGAACATGATCACGGTAAAAATCACTCCGCTAATAAATTGTTATATTCAGCGCGGATTATTCCGTATCGTGGTAGTTGGTTGGATCTGGAATTTGATGCTAAGGATTTGATTTATTTCCGGATTGATAAACGCCGTAAAATGACGGTAACTTTATTGTTAAAAGCAATTGGTTATACTCGTGATGACATCATGGATTTGTTCTATGATAAAGACACCTATTCAGTTCGTCGTGGACGGATCTACAAACAAATTATTGCCGAACGGCTAAAAGGTGAGACTTCTCGCTTTGATTTGATTGATAATGAAGGTAAACTGATTGTTGCCAAAGATAAAAAAATCACATCCAAACATATCCGCGATTTAATTAAAGCCGGTCTGACTGAGATTGAAGTTCCGGTTGAAGAACTTGATGGACGGATTTTGGGTGTGGATTTAGTTGATCCGGAAACCGGAGAAGTATTGGCTAAATCAAACACAATTCTGAATGAAGAAATTGTTAATCAGGTATTGATTAGCTCTATTGATGAAATTAAAACGCTATATATCAATGATTTGGAGCATGGTTCGTATATTGCCGATACTCTTCGCGATGAAGAAGTATCCAAAGAAACTGCCGAAAGCAAAGTTGAAGCAATTCATCAAATTTATAAAATGATGCGACCGGGCGAACCGTATTCGGAAGAAATTGCGGCAACCGTGTTTACTCGAACCTTCTTCAATGCCGAAACCTATGATTTATCACAAGTGGGACGGTTTAAATTTAATTCGCGCACCTATTTAAATGAATTAGACCCTAAAACTCCACAATGGTTTAATACTTTACTGAAAAATATTGAGTGTCCGGATAATGAAGAAATTCTTTTGGCACAGCAAGATATTTTATTAACCTTGGCAACTTTGATTGAGTTGCGGAATGGTCGTGGCGTTATTGATGATATTGATCACTTGGGTAATCGCCGGATTCGTGGCGTAGGTGAGTTGGTTGAAAATCAATTCCGGGTTGGCTTATCACGGATTGATAAAGCGGTTAAAGATAAATTAACTCAACCGTTGGAAGAAAAAGATTTATTACCAAATAAATTGATTAGTGCCAAGCCAATTACTTCAAGCTTGAAAGATTTCTTCTCAACCAGTCAATTATCGCAATTCATGGATCATACCAATCCGTTATCGGAAATTACCCACAAACGCCGGATTTCAGCGTTGGGTCCAGGTGGTTTGACTCGTGATCGTGCCGGTTTTGAAGTGCGTGACGTTCACGTAACCCATTATGGACGCTTATGTCCGATTGAGACTCCTGAGGGTCAAAATATTGGGTTGATCAATTCATTATCGGTATATGCACGTCCAAATGAGCATGGCTTCTTGGAAACGCCATACCGGAAAGTTGTGGATGGTAAAGTTACTACCACCATGGAATATTTGTCGGCAATTGATGAAGATAAGATTGTGATTGCTCAAGCTAATGCCCGCTTGAATGCCGATGGTAGCTTTGCCGATGAATTAGTCTTTGCGCGGAAAAAAGGTGAAACCACATTGGTGCCGCGCGAAGAAGTTGATTACATGGATGTGGCAACCAATCAGGTGGTATCTGTTGCTGCGTCATTGATTCCATTTTTGGAACATGATGATGCCAACCGTGCGTTGATGGGTTCTAACATGCAACGGCAGGGTGTGCCGTGCGTGCGCGCCGATCGTCCGTTGGTTGGTACTGGGGTTGAGCGGGTTGCCGCGATCGATTCTGGGACTTTGGTTGCCGCTAAACGCGGTGGTGTTATTGATTATGTCGATGGCAGCCGGATTATCATTAAAGTAAATGAAAATGAAATTGCCGGTAACGATTTGGGTATCGATATCTACAATTTGATTAAATATCAACGTTCCAATCAAAATACCTGCGTTAATCAAAAACCAATTGTAAAAGTTGGCGATATTATTGCTGAAGGTGATGTAATAGCCGATGGTTCTGCCACTGATTTGGGCGAATTGGCGGTTGGTCAGAACGTGATGGTAGCGTTCATGCCGTGGAATGGTTATAACTTTGAGGATTCGATTCTTGTGTCCGAAAAATTAGTTGCCGCCGATAAATACACTTCAATTCATATTGAAGAATTGCAGGTAGTATCGCGCGAAACCAAACAAGGTGATGAAGAAATTACCCGTGATATTCCAAATTTGTCGCAAAATCAATTGGCGCGCTTGGATGAAAGCGGAATTATTCATATCGGAGCCGAAGTTAATCCCGGTGATGTTCTGGTTGGTAAAGTTACACCAAAAGGCGAAATTCAACTGACACCGGAAGAAAAACTACTCCGTGCGATCTTTGGTGAAAAAGCCTCGGATGTTAAAGATACCTCACTACGGGTTCCGGTTGGGATTAACGGGACGGTAATTGATGTGCAAGTCTTTAACCGCGATGGCAGCAAGCATGACCAACGTGGCTTGGAAAATATTGAAGCAGAATTAAGTCGTCTGCGACAAGATATCCGTGATCAAATGACGATTATTGAAGATGATGCCGCCGAACGGTTCAAAAATACCTTGCTTGGTCAGGAATTTAAATCCGGCAAAAAAGGTAAGATTACCGATGAAGTTCTGGCGCAATATAAAAACAAACGTGAATGGCTGGCGATTCTGGTAAAAGATGATGCGGTTAACGAGCAATTATCAATGGTCTGCAAGGCAATTGAAGAAAAACGTGCTGAATTGGAAGCGCGCTTTAAAGTGCAAAAAGATAAATTATACCAAGGTGTTGATTTGCCAAATGGCGTAATCAAAATGGTTAAGGTCTTTGTAGCGGTTAAACGCCGCTTGCAGCCGGGTGATAAAATGGCCGGACGCCACGGAAATAAAGGGGTGGTTTCCAAAGTTTTACCGGTTGAAGATATGCCATATATGGAAGATGGACGCACTGTTGATATCGTCCTAAATCCATTAGGGGTGCCGTCACGGATGAATATCGGACAAATTCTCGAGGTTCATTTGGGCTTGGCGGCTAAAGGTTTGGGTAATAAAATTGATAAAATGATGCGCGAACAACGTAATTTGGCGGAAGTTCGTGGTTTTGTTGATTCAATCTATAATTCTTCCGGTAAGTCAGAAGATATTTCGCAGTTAAATGATGCTGAATTTATTGAGTTAGCCAATAATCTGAGTAGTGGAGTTCCGTTTGCAACCCCGGTATTTGATGGTGCTAAGGAAATCGAGATTAAAAACATGCTGAAACTAGCGGATTTGCCGGAATCAGGTCAGGTTACTCTTTTTGATGGTCGGACTGGATTGGCGTTTGATCGTCCGGTAACGATTGGTTATATGTACGTATTGCGCTTGCATCACTTGGTTGATGAGAAAGTCCATGCACGTTCGACTGGTCCATATTCATTGGTAACGCAACAACCATTGGGTGGTAAAGCACAGTTTGGTGGTCAACGTTTCGGTGAGATGGAGGTGTGGGCACTGGAAGCTTATGGTGCCGCTTATGTTCTACAGGAAATGTTAACCGTTAAGTCGGATGACGTTGAAGGTCGTACCGAAATGTATGAACGGTTATTAGAAGGCGAGCACAAAATCTCAGCCCAGATGCCGGAAGCTTTCCGCGTGTTGACGCGAGAAGTAAGAGCTCTAGCTCTTGACATGGAACTCGAAGAATAAACTATTTGGCTACAGCGCAATAACCTCGTTGCAAAATGCCTTATGTACTACTCGTACACAGCGGCATTTTGCGCCTGGTTCTTGCTTCCTAGCCAAGTAGTTAACCACCCCAAAAATGGGGGTGAAAGCGGTTTAATAAAATTATTAGCAATACCCAACTTTGTGGAGAATAAAGCAGATGTTTGATTTTAACAATCTCTTTAATGGCAATAAGAATAGCAACGAGCATTATGGACATATCCGAATCGGTCTGGCCTCACCGGAAAAGATCCGCTCGTGGTCTTACGGCGAAATTAAAAAGCCGGAAACCATCAATTACCGTACTTTACGTCCGGAACGGGATGGATTATTTTGTGCGCGGATTTTTGGTCCGGTAAAAGATTATGAATGTTTATGCGGCAAATACAAACGGATTAAACACCGTGGTGTCGTGTGTGAAAAATGTGGTGTCGAAGTTACCTTGTCTAAGGTGCGTCGTGAACGGATGGGGCATATTGAATTAGCTTCACCGGTAGCGCATATCTGGTTTCTAAAATCATTACCATCACGGATGGGGATGGTTTTGGATATGCCGCTTAGAGATATTGAGCACGTATTATACTTTGAAGCCTATGCGGTAATTGAAGTGCTGGATCGGGTTGATCCGCCGATGCATCCGAAAGACGGCAAAACGCCAATTAAAAAAGGTGACATTTTATCGCCGGAACAATATAACTTTATCGTTGAAAATGACGAAGGCGATAAACTAGATGTCGGGATTGGTGCTGAAGCTGTCCGTAAGATGTTGATGGCGATTGATGTTGAGAATGAAGTAATCTCAATTAAAGAAGATATGGCAACCACTAAATCCGAAACTAATTTGAAAAAATTAGCCAAACGCCTGAAAGTGTTGGAAGGGTTTAAACGTTCCGAAATGAAACCGGAATGGATGATCATGGATGCGATTCCGGTGTTACCACCTGAATTACGTCCATTGGTAGCCTTGGATGGTGGTCGTTTCGCTACTTCCGATTTGAATGATTTATATCGTCGCGTGATTAACCGTAACAATCGCTTGCGTAAATTGATTCAATTACGTGCGCCGGAAATTATTTTACGTAATGAACGCCGGATGTTGCAGGAAGCTGTTGACTCATTGTTTGATAATGGTAAACGCGGTAAAGTAATTACTGGTGCCAATAAACGTCCATTAAAATCTTTAGCTGAAATGATTAAAGGTAAATCTGGTCGGTTCCGGCAAAATTTATTGGGTAAACGGGTGGATTATTCCGGTCGTTCGGTAATTACCGTTGGACCGACTTTGCGCTTATATCAATGCGGTCTGCCAAAAATTATGGCCTTGGAATTATTTAAACCATTTGTTTATCATCGCCTGCAAATGTTGGGTATGGCATCATCAATCAAATATGCCAAACGGATGGTTGAACAAGAACATCCACAAGTATGGGATGTTTTGGAAGATGTAATTCGCGAACATCCGGTATTATTAAACCGGGCACCGACTTTACATAGACTCGGGATTCAAGCCTTTGAACCGATTCTGATTGAAGGTAAAGCCATTCAGCTTCATCCGTTAGTGTGTTCGGCATTCAATGCCGACTTTGACGGTGACCAAATGGCAGTTCACGTACCATTGAGTTTGGAAGCTCAAATGGAAGCCCGTACCTTGATGCTGGCATCTAATAATGTGTTGTCTCCGGCTCATGGTGAACCAATTATCGTTCCATCGCAAGATATTATTTTGGGTCTGTATTACATGACCCGCGAAAAAATCAATGATAAGGGCGAAGGAACTATTTTTGCCAATTTCAAAGAGTTGGAACGCGCTTATCAAACCGGACAAGTTGGTTTGCATGCAATCGTTACCGTACGCTTGGAAGAGTGGCATAAAGATAGCGAAGGCGAATTTGTCAGTCATACCGTACGGCGGAATACTACCGTTGGACGGGCAATTTTAGCGCAATTATTGCCAAAAGGCTTGGATTTTGAATTAATCAATAAACCATTGAAGAAAAAAGAAGTTGCTAAATTAATTAATGTGTCATTCCGTAAATGCGGCATCAAAGATACGGTAATTTTAGCCGATCAAATGATGTACACCGGCTTCCAATATTCAACTCGTGGTGGTATTTCAGTATGCGTCAACGATATGCATATTCCAAATGCCAAATATGATAAAGTTGAAAAAGCTCAGGCTGAAGTAGATGCGATTACTTTGCAGTACAATGAAGGTTTGGTAACGCAAGGTGAGCGTTATAACAAGGTAATTGATATTTGGGGTCGTTGTGGTGATGATATCGCTAAAACGCTAATGAATGAACTATCCAAAGAAAAAGTAACCGACCGTGATGGTAACTCAGTCGATCAGGATTCTTTCAATTCGATCTATATGATGGCGGATTCTGGTGCGCGGGGTTCGATTGCCCAGATTAAACAGTTATCCGGGATGCGCGGCTTGATGGCTAAACCATCCGGTGAAATTATGGAAACGCCAATTACTGCGAATTTCCGTGAGGGTTTGACAGTATCACAGTACTTTATTTCAACCCATGGTGCCCGTAAAGGATTATCAGATACGGCATTGAAAACTGCCAATTCCGGTTATTTAACCCGTCGTTTGGTGGATGTTACCCAAGATTTGGTAATTATTGAAGATGATTGCGGAACTACCAATGGGGTGGTTATGCGTTCAATCATTCAGGGTGGTGATGTAATCGAATCGTTACGCGATCGGATCTTGGGACGGGTAGTGGCTGAGGATGTTTTAGACCCAGATACCAACCAAATTATCGTTGCTGCCGGCAGTTTGATTACTGAAGGTTTGGTTGACAGCATTGAAAAAACTAATATTGATGAAGTTAAAGTACGGACGCCATTAACTTGCGAAACCCGTTATGGTTTATGTGCTAAATGTTATGGACGTGATTTGGCGCGCGGTTATTTGGTTAACGTTGGTGAAGCGGTAGGTATTGTGGCAGCACAATCGATTGGTGAACCGGGAACTCAGTTAACCATGCGGACATTCCACATTGGGGGAGCAGCATCACGGGCGGCAGCAGTTAGTCAGGTTGAAGCTAAATCTTCTAGATCGGTTGGCTATAAAGATTTGCGTTATGTAACTAAGCCAAATGGCGAAAAAGTAATTGTTTCGCGTTCGGCCGAATTGGTGATTTTAGATCAGCATAATCGCGAGCGTGAGCAACATAAGATTCCTTACGGCTCAACTTTGCATGTGGCACCGGATGAAAAAGTCGATGCTGGGCGCAAATTAGCCAGTTGGGATCCACATTCACGGCCAGTGATTTCTGAGCATAGTGGTGTGATTCAGTTGGAAAATGTTGAAGAAGGTTTGACGGTAGTTAAAGAAACCGATGATGTTACCGGTTTGACGGCATTAAAAGTAATTGATCCGGCTAAGGTTAAAGGTGCAAAAACCAAAGATAAGAATTTGCGTCCAATTGCTCGTCTGTTTGATGAAAATGGTCAAGATGTTAAGATCTTTGGCAGTGATGCTCCGGTAATTATTTCATTCCAGATTGGTGACATTATTGCAGTTCGTGATAATCAATCGGTAAATGCTGGTGATGTACTGGCGAAAAAACCACAGGAATCAATGAAAACTCGGGATATTACCGGTGGTTTACCGCGGGTTGCCGAGTTGTTTGAAGCTCGGATTCCGAAAGATGCCGGAATGTTGGCGCCATTATCAGGAACTATTACCTTCCAAAAAGAAACTAAGGGTAAACATAAAGTCAAAATTATTGCCGTTAATGGTGAAGAAGTTGATTTGGCAATTCCTAAAGATAAAAACATTCTGGTTAATGATGGTGAGTATGTTGAACGTGGACAAACTATTGTCGATGGTCCGGTAGATCCTCATGAATTGCTGGAAATGAAGGGCATTGAGGAATTATCTAAATATATCGCCCATGAGGTACAGGAAGTTTACCGCCTACAAGGGGTAAAAATCAGTGATAAACATATTGAAACCGTGGTTCGCCAAATGTTACGACGGGTGGTGATTGTTAATCCGGGGGACAGTAATATCTTCCTTGAGGGTGAGCAGGCGGAACGTTCGGCAATCTTAGATGAAAATGATATGCTGATAGCCGAGGGTAAAAATCCGGTAGAATACAAAAATATTCTATTAGGTATTACCCGTGCGTCATTGAATACTGATTCATTCATTTCTGCGGCATCATTCCAGGAAACTACTAGAGTTCTGACCGAATCTGCGGTTGCCGGTAAAGTCGATTATTTACGTGGTCTGAAAGAGAATGTGATTATGGGACGCTTGATTCCAGCCGGAACCGGTTTGGCATATCATCGCGCCAAACATCGTAATCAGGCTCAACAAGACGAGTAATTGTCAAGTGTTTTTTTGATTTTTGGCATGCTGTTAGTTGTCTAGTTAAAAATACGGCGTGGCATGCTGAAAATCAGCTCTAAGCCTTGGTAATTATGCTATAATAACGAATCAAAATTTTTGAAATAATAAGGTTTATAAAAATGAGTAATATTGTACATGTGACTGATGCTTCTTTCGAAGCCGATGTATTAAAAGCTGAAACCCCGGTGTTAGTTGATTTTTGGGCTGAGTGGTGTGGACCATGCCGAATGATCGCTCCGGTATTGGAAGATTTGGCTAAAGAATATGCCGGTAAATTGAAGATTGTAAAAGTAAATGTCGATGAAAATAGCGAATCAGCGGCGACTTATGGTGTCCGTGGTATTCCAACCTTGTTGCTGTTTAAAAACGGACAATTGGCTGAAACCAAAGTTGGTGCCTTACCTAAAGGACAACTGGCAGCTTTTATTGATAGTAATATTTAGTATAACAGATGGTTATCGGTATTTTTCCGGTAACCATTTCCTTTCCATAATTCAACAGTTCTTATACTTTTCTTTTTACCTAAATTCCAGTCAAATAAAATATCACTTGCCAGGTTAGAAATCAGGTAAAAAATCGGGAATAATACACATAATTTAATAGGTTTTAATATGCATCTTAGCGAAATAAAAGATATTCATGTCGCGCAGTTACTTGAAATGGCTGCCGGTTACAATATTGAAGGTGCCAGCCGGCTACGTAAACACGATTTGATTTTTGCCATTTTACGTAAAATTGCTGAGCAAGGGGAAAATATTTCTGGTGGTGGCGTTTTAGAAGTCTTGCCAGATGGGTTTGGCTTTTTACGTTCACCGGATACTTCATATCTGGCTAGTCATGATGATATTTATATCAGTCCCAGCCAAATTCGTCGGTTTAATCTGCAGACCGGTGATTCTATCGATGGTGAAATTCGGATGCCCAAAGAGGGCGAAAAATATTTCGCCTTGGTGCGAGTTGATAAAGTTAATTCCAACGCTCCAGAAGCCAATAAACACAAGATTTTATTTGAAAATTTGACACCGTTATTTCCCGATCAGCAAATTCATATGGAACGGGATATTAAGGGGGAAGAAAATTATACTGGACGAATAATTGATTTATTTGCGCCAATCGGTAAAGGTCAGCGTGGATTACTGGTCGCACCGCCAAAAACTGGTAAAACCGTAATGTTACAACATATTGCTCATTCAATTACCGCCAATCATCCGGAAGTGGAATTGATTGTGTTATTGATTGACGAGCGTCCGGAAGAGGTTACCGAAATGCAGCGTTCGGTCAAAGGAGAAGTAGTTGCTTCAACCTTTGATGAACCGGCGGCACGCCACGTACAGGTTGCCGAAATGGTGATTGAAAAAGCTAAACGCTTGGTTGAAAGCAAGCGCGATGTAGTGATCTTGCTCGATTCAATTACGCGGCTGGCTCGTGCCTATAACACGGTGTCTCCGGCATCCGGCAAAATCTTGACCGGTGGTGTTGATGCCAATGCCTTACATCGTCCAAAACGTTTCTTCGGTGCCGCGCGGAATATTGAAGAAGGTGGTTCGTTGACGATTATTGCTACCGCCTTGGTTGAAACCGGATCACGGATGGATGATGTGATTTATGAGGAATTCAAAGGTACCGGTAATATGGAATTGCATTTGAATCGCGATATTGCGCAACGGCGGATTTATCCGGCGATTGATATTTTAAATTCCGGAACCCGTCGTGAAGAGTTGTTGTTAAGTAAGGATCAATTGCAAAAACTGTGGGTATTGCGTAAGTACTTATCGGAAAAACAACCGATTGAAGCGAGCGGCTTTGTTCTGGAGAAAATTCATGAGACCAAGAATAATAATGATTTTTTCAATGCAATGACGCGTTCATAATGATTTGTGGCTAGTACCACGGTAAGTCGGGAAACCGACCGAAAAGGCTCCGGAATTATTCCGGAGCCTCTGTCTATTAGAATATCAGAAAGGACCGCTGATGATAGGCATCATCCCAAAAATAATATTCCCACTGGGTGCTATTGGTGAATGCGGTGAGCATTTTATGACGAATGATAGCACCGCTGGCGTGGTAATAATCGTCGGCAATTTTTAAAATATCATTAACTCCACTGGCGAAATCCTCGCTGGCATAGGTGTCAATCCAGCGTTGATAGGGATTTTTATCTACCGTGGCAGCTTGCTGAATTTCACAGCCCAAGCGATAATAAATCCAAAAACACGGTAATACGGCGGCAATTGCCACTTCGACCGAATCATTACTTGCGGCATGTAAATAGCTGGTATAGCCCAAGCCAGCAATGCTCGGTGAGGGTGCTAGCTGATGATTTGAATCTGTTAAATAATGGTGGTGCAAACCCTGCTGTTCATTGATAAAGACCCCTTGGGCAAATTCAAGAAAGCGCAGCGTCTCCCGATCGGCTTTACCTGCTATTTTTGCCAGTATTCGCGCATATTCCTGCAAATACAGATAGTCCTGCTGGATGTAATAGCTAAATTTAGCGCGGGCTAATTGCCCGGTGCGCAACTCCTGATTGAAGGGGTGGGTGACTATTGCCTGATATAGATTATGATTGTGTTGCCAAGCTAGTTGCGAAAATTGCATCTGCGTACCTTTCTAAAGAAGACTAATTTTTCCACCATTGGTGAAAATGGTTTACCGGCCCGTGCCCGTGCCCGATTTTTACTTGCTGATAGCTGGCTAACGCCTGCTGTAAATAGTGTTTTGCATTTTGGCAGCTGCTGGCTAGATCCACTCCCTGAGCTAAATTGGCGGCAATCGCAGCAGCGAGGGTGCAACCAGTGCCGTGGGTATTAACCGTATTTATTCGCGGAGCATGTAACCACTGCGAATTAGTCTTTCCCAAAAGTAAATCGGCGCAATCATTTCCTTTTAGATGTCCACCTTTTAATAACACATTGGCAACCCCTGACTTTTGGATAATTCGTGCACTTTTTAACATATCATCGCTAGTCAGAAT
>JBPOJK010000071.1:0-24171 GCA_052033675.1 Pseudomonadota bacterium | reverse complement strand
ACCATTCGCCATCTTGATATGAGCTGGCAACAAAACTATTGCCGTTGAAATAACCACTGGCGTATAAGATACTGCCGTTCAAAAACAAACTTGAAATAGTAAAGTACCTAGCATTAAACCCCATATCTGAGTTAATATTTTGTACCATTTGCCAATTCTCATCATTCGACGAAGAATAAACAATCGGGCTTTCACCATCATAATATTGTCCCCCCAAGTACAATTTACTATCTTCATCATTAATAACCAATGATGATAACTGATTGAGATTAAATGAATCAGCAAAAAGTGTCTCAGAGTCAGCTACTGAAGTCCAGTTAGTTCCATCCACTACATCAATTTCCGCTACGCCCAGATGTTCGCCACTTTCATAGTTGATGTACCCACCGACATATAGTTTATGTTCATCCTTAGATAATATCATAGGCGCTCCAATATTATTAGGACTCTTAGAAAGTTGTCCAAAAAAAGAACTGGCATTACCAACTTCCCGCCAGACGCAACTAACTGGGGAGGGGCTTGGAGATGGAGATGGCGTAGGACAGTTTGAACCATTATTACAGGCAGATGCAAAGACACTTAATAATACCAGATAAATAACTTTTTGTTTTTTTAGTATATTTCTCACTAGCATTTTTATACTCCGAGATTAAGATCTAGTTTGTCATTGTAACATTTAAAGTATTATGAGGTTTATCCAAAATGGATATTTATTTAATCAGCACTAATATTGTACCTAATTTAAAATCTATCTAATTGAAATACAATATCAATTTAATGTAGCATTATTTAACACTATAATAAATAATACAAATGATTAGCTAAATCCATTCTCAACTAATCGCTGTCGGGCTATGCATGCATGACAACTACCACATGGTTGAGCAATTGTCTGTTGATTATCTAATGACTGATAATGTGGTCTTCGGCACGACCATGTGGAATTACGAATGTCATCCGGTAATATCTCCCAAATTTGCTGTTTAGTTAAATCAACTACAGGGGTTAAGCATTTGGCAGATGAATAATTTTGCCGACCTAACTTATTAAGATATAGCTCCCGCTCAACACAATCTACTATTTGAATATTTGAATCACCACCGGAATTTTTATCATCCAATGTACGACCAATAACAATAACTTCGATGCTTAAATCAATATTTGCCAAATTAGCTGCTACAAAACCATAAACATCAGCATCAATCGGAACCCATGGTGCTAAAAATTTGAAATCCATGATTGTTGATGAATAATAAAGCTGATGATGTGTGTATTTCCGGAATAATGGAATTGTTTGTTCAACCGCCTGATTTTCAGCAAAATAGCGTCCGGTAGCGTTTAAAATATGAACATGGTGAATTAAAATTTGATGGTTTGAATAGCTTTCATCATTGATTATTTTCCACAAAGCTCCAGCTGAATCCAACCCTCCGGAATAAAGACATAATATTTTTGGTATGCTAGCCATTATTATATATTCCCACTAAAAACCAATCATATCAAAAATCTCCACAGTTAATTGTGGAGATTTTTATTATCAATTTGATAACCATATTAAAATTTCATCAATTATTTACTAAATTTATCGTAATACCATGCGGCTCCCACTGTAATTTTTCCTCATTAAGCGAAAAAAGTGTCAATGGATTATTAAACAACCATTGGCGATCAATTTTTAAATCAAAGCCATGGTCGGTTACATTTTCAATCCGGATGATTTTTTCAAAATTAACATCTTTACGACTGCGATTAAAAATAACCGACAGTCTAAAGGCCATTAAACCATAAATCACCCGGGAATTGATCCGATCCTTATACCCCTTATGAAGCTTAATAAACAATTTATTGACACTGCCACGATGAGTTCGTACCAAATCAGCAATAATCGTCTGTTCCGGCTTAGAAAAACCGCCTAAATCCGAATTTTGCAAAATATACGAACCATGCTTATGATAATCATTATGTGAAATCCGTAAACCGATTTCGTATAACTCACAAGCCCACATCAGCAATTTAACCCGTTCAGTTTCGGTACGCTCGCCATTAAAAAATGAATTCAGTAAATAAGTTGCCAAAGAAGACACCCGTTTACCCTGAGCAATATCCAAACCATAACGCTTTTTAAGATAATCGACAGTCATTTCACGAAGATTGTCATTATCATTTCGCCCCAAGAGATCATACATCACACCTTCGCGTAGAGCTCCATCGGCAATAGTCATTTTTTCGATACCAAGCTCTTCAAAAATTCCAAGCATAATTGATAAACCACCAGCAATAATCGGCTTACGGTCATCCTTGATTCCATTAAGGTTAATCTCTTTGATTTGTTTGGATTTAATCAGCATTTTTTTGAGCTGCAGCATGCCACTGTAGGTAATTTCTGAAGATAAACCGTTTTCAACGCATAAATCATAAAGCGTTTTTGCTGTACCGGAAGTTCCAATGGCTCGTTGCCAATCCTGACGATTAAACAAATATTCCATCGCCTGAACCTTACTACGGGCAGCTAGGATGGCATTATTAAAATTACTTTCACTAAGCATTTTATCGCCAAAGAATTTCTCGGTGTAAGACACGCAGCCCATAGTCACACTTTCCATGACCTTCGGTTCAAAACCATGACCAATGATAAACTCAGTTGAACCGCCACCAATATCTATCACTAAGCGTTTTTCATCACTATTTGGCAGCGAATGCATTGCCCCCGAATAAATCAACCGCGCTTCTTCGGTACCGGAAATTACCTCAATCGGATAACCCAACGCTTTATTGGCAATTGAAATAAATTCCGCTGCATTATTAGCAACCCGTAAAGTACTGGTTCCAACCACTCGTACTTGCGCACTGGAGAAACCTTGTAAACGCTCGCTAAACCGTGACAAAACCTCAAGCGCCCGTAATTGTATGGAATGGGTAAGATTTTTATTTTCATCCAAACCGCTTGCCAAACGTGGAGTTTCTTTGATTTGGTCAATCGCTACAATTGTACCGTCTTCCTGAATTTCACCAACCAATAAGCGAAAACTATTGGAACCTAAATCAACAGTTGCTAACAGATTTTTAGTATTCATGTGGAGGCTTTCCTTTAAGTTATTTAATTACTTCAATCTGTCCATTGCCACGTCCAAGCACCAATTCATTCGCCTTACGCATCGCAAAGAGTCCGTTGGTAACCACGCCGACAATATTATTAAGTTTTTGTTCCAATTCAATCGGATTAATAATCTGCAAATTATGAACATCAATAATCCAATTACCATTATCGGTAGTCACTCCTTCGCGCCATACCGGCGTTCCGCCCAATTTTGCCAGTTCGCGACCAACATAACTTCTTGCCATTGGAATAACTTCAACCGGTAATGGAAAACCACCTAAGACCTTAACATATTTGCTTTCATCGGCAATACAAATGAATTTCTTAGCCGCTGCAGCAATAATTTTTTCACGGGTTAATGCGGCGCCACCGCCTTTAGTCATGTGTAAACCATGGTCAATCTCATCGGCACCATCGATATAAACATCCAATGTTCCAACACTATTTAAATCAAACACCGGAATACCATAGGATTTCAATAATTGAGTTGATTGTTCTGAACTGGATACAGCTCCCTGAATCCGCGATTTAATGGTTGCCAGCGCATCAATGAAATACCGAACCGTCGACCCCGTACCCACACCGACCAAGGCATCATCCTCGGTAATATAACGAATGGCATACTCGCCAACTAATTTTTTCATTTGATTTTGATCCATGATAAAGTCCTTCCAGAAAGTTTATTGGTATGTAACTGCTCTCACATAACAGTTTCATAATTACCGGAATATAAAGAAAGAACTAGACGCAAGGCTCCGCTGTGTACATATTAAGTACATAAGGGGTCTTGCAACGACGTTATTTCCAAATAGTCCGAGTAATTACATTGGTATTACTCAATCAGATTCATCATACTGGGCTGTTGCCAAGCTCCTCACTTACTAGCTGTAAGCCTCGTCACTTATCGCCTACCAGTCTTTCGAATCGGTTTGAGCATATATATCTATTAAATTGCATTTAGCCATGCCATCACCGCGGTAGCTCCGGCATCCGGATACCCCAGCGCGCGTTCTCCGATATAACTGGCACGTCCCAATTTCGGTAACATTTGCGCAGTTGCCGCGGTTCCTGCTGCGCCGGCTTGTAATGCCAATTGCCATGCCTCCGCGAGTGCAATACCGGCTAATAATGATTGCTTGAATTTAGCTGCTGCCGGTTCCAAGGCATCAAGCATGGTGCGATCATTGATCTTGGCACCACCTAATTCGGCAATCGCCGCCACCGCAATAACAAAAGCTTCCGCCAATTGCAATGACGTAATTGTAGTTTGCGAGTGTAAATAACGGGCAGCACGCAATAATCCGGTAGCATAAAACGGACCAGAACTACCGGCAATCGCCACACGTAAAGCATTGCCAATTGCGGCACAAAGATGAGCCTCGTTAATCCACGCACTGTCATCCAGTTGGCGTAGCGCCGCAGCACCGCGACTCATGCTCAAACCAAGATCGCCATCCCCGGCAGCACTATCCAATTCCGTCAATAAGGTTTCAGAACGTTCCAATGCTGCGGCAATCCGATAAGTGAGTTCTTTTAAATGTGGTTGTATAGTAACAGTGACAGTTGATTTATCTGATTGCGGTGAATTTGGTATCTGATAGCTACCACGCTTAGCTGGTAACTTACCGTTATTATTCCAAGCAGCCACGGCAACCGGAAAATCAAGACACTCTAACCATTGTTGATTAACCGGTAACAGCGTTAGCGAGCATCCCGGCATCTCCAGCGCCGTCATAAAATTGCCAGACCACGCCCGCACAACATTAATTCCACGCTGGCGCAGGTAAGCCAATGCTTGACGTGTCACAATCGCTAATTCCATTGGTGGAGTGCCACCCAAGCTATTAATTAATAGTACGACTGGCTCATTTGGTGTCAAGTGTAAATTGGCACAAATTTTATCCAATAATATCGCCACCAGTTCATCGGCTGTGCGACTGCTAATCCGCGACATTCCTTTTTCGCCATGAATCCCAAGCCCCAGTTCAACTTCATTTTCAGCTAACTCAAAGCTTGGTTTGCCAACTGCCGGAATGGTACAAGAATCCAACGCCACACCCATGGTTGCCAAACTATCCGCAACTTCACGAGCCACCGCCGCTACGGTAGCCAAGTCAGCTCCTTGAGCCGCCAATGCTCCGGCAATTTTATGAACCAATACCGTGCCGGCAATACCACGGCTTTGTTCTTTGGGACAGCTATCGCGAAGAGCAATATCATCACCGACAATAACTATTTCAACCGCAATCCCCTCGCTACGCGCCATCTCAGCCGCCAGGCCGAAATTCAGGCGATCACCAGTATAATTTTTTACGATCAGCAATACCCCTTTGGAACCGGCAGCCGCACGAATCGCGGCTAAAATACTATCACTACTGGGGGAAGTAAAGACATCGCCAGAAACCGCCGCATGCAGCATTCCATGCCCGACATAACCGGCATGCGCAGGTTCGTGACCGCCGCCGCCACCAGAAATTATTGCAACTTCATGATGATTAGCAGTCAAGCCAGCCTGCATCAAAATATTTTCAGTGTCAAAAAGAACCACCTCCGGATTGAGGTCTGCCATTCCCTCGAGCATTTCACGAACCACATAACGGGGATCATTAATCAGTTTACGCATATTGCAACCTCAATAAATTATTTAACCAGCAGCACCACGGCTTCGGCAACTACGGCTTCGCCGCGGCCGATAATTCCAATTTTTTCACTGGGTTTGGCCTTGATACTGACATCATCCACCGGCAACTGCAAGACCCGTGCGATTTCCGCACGCATGGCATCGATATATGGTCTTAATTTAGGCGCCTCAATAATGACCGTCGCATCAAGATTATTTATCCGATAACCGCGACTAACCACTTCTTCTTGAACCTGTGCCAGTAAAATTCGGCTATCGATGTCTTTAAAACGCTTATCATTATCCGGAAATAATTTGCCAATATCACCCAAAGCCAACGCCCCGATTAACGCATCAATGATCGCATGCAATAAAACATCGGCATCTGAATGCCCGGCTAAACCTTGATGATAAGGAATTTCAACCCCGCCTAAAATCAATTTGCGGTTATCCACCAGCCGGTGTAAATCAAAGCCCTGCCCAATTCTAAACATTCGTAGCCCTTTCAATTTGTTCCTGCAAATAAATTGCCGCTAACTTTAAGTCATTCGGAAAAGTAATTTTAAAATTATGGCTGCCGCAGTCAATTATTTGCGGCAAATAACCCAATTGTTCAACTGCGCTAGCCTCATCGGTAACTAAATCTCCAGCCGCGCTCAAGGCTTGATGTAATAATTGGGCTTTAAACATTTGCGGTGTTTGTGCCTGATAAATAAAATTGCGATCCAAGGTAGCAGTTATCTGTTGATGTGCATTTATCTGTTTGATAGTATCAGTCGCTTTGCTTGCCAAGATGCCGCCAATCGGATGTTCTTGCAGCGACGCAATCAACCGCAATAAATCCTCGCCTCGCAAGCAGCAACGGGCGGCATCATGAACCAAAACCCAGTCATCTGTAGCATACTGCAATTCACGCAAACCATTTAACACGCTCTCAGCGCGGGTTTGTCCACCGACTTTCACTATCTGTAATTTGGAATATTTATTGGCATAACCATCAATCCGGCAATCATTTTGGCTGGCTACCACCATTATTTTACTAATATATGCGCAGTGCTCAAATACCTGCAAAGTCCAATCCAAAACGGTTTGTCCCAATAATTGATGGTATTGTTTGGGTAATTCGGAGGCAAAGCGGCTGCCGTGTCCGCCACAGGGAATTATGACCAAATAATCACTCATTGACAAATTCCAGTGATTTATTGTGCCACAAGCAATTGCCTTTACTGGCTTTATCCAGTTGGCGCAAATATTCCAAATGCGCCTGTTGTTCTTCATGGGTAACTGTCACTGCCGCCAGATTATAATTGGTAGTATCAATTTTCTTAAATTCGCCTTTTTGTTTAGCATTCTTTTTCTCCTCCTCACCCAAGAGACTAATCTGCTCGCGAGTCAGCCAAATATAGACATCAGCCAGCAACCGGCAATCAATCAATGCGCCATGGTAATCACGATTGGAGCGATCTACATTGTAACGGTCACACAGGGCATCAAGGCTATTTTTAGCACCGGGAAACTTATTACGTGCCATTGCCAGTGTATCAATTACACCAGCTGCGTATCCTAACGTTTTATTTAACCCCAGCTCATTAAAATGATGATCAAGGAAATTCAAGTCGAATTTAGCATTATGAATAATCAGCTCGGCACCCTCGATATATTCGATAATTTGTCCGGCGATATTTTTAAACACCGGCTGATCTTTAACCTGTTCAAAGGTAATTCCATGAACCCGGGTAGCTTCTTCGGGAATATCCCGTTCCGGATTACAGTACAAATGAAGGGAATTGCCGGTTAATTTACGATCGATCATTTCCAGTGCTGCAAATTCAATAATTCGATGCCCTTCTTTGGGCTCAAAGCCGGTAGTTTCAGTATCGAGTAATAATTGACGCGTCATTTATATCACCTTGAATTTATATAACCACTGCCGACAACGCAGACACATAAAGTAACGGCTGCGACTTTTGAGTCCATGTAAGCCCAGCTGAACAATTTGATCGCTGCCGCAATGCTTGCAATGTACTTTACCATCATGATAAACATTAAGATTGTCACTTAGATAAGTGTCATAATCCGGCAAAGCGGAATAACGGATGAACTTACGCACCGCCATCACCGCATAAAGCACTATCGCCAATAGCGCAATCCACACAAAATTAACACTAAAAAAGACAATTAATCCAAGAACAATTACCCAAAATAAGATAAACCCAAAACAGCCGAGCAGGCTGGGAATCAAAATTAATCCCAATCCGCCAATAACCGCAAAAAATATAAAGCCACCAATTATTTCTAAAATTTCAAACATTATTATTTATTCCAATAGATTAATTCAAACAGCGAATATTTTAACACCCCATCGCTGGTAACATAAAAAAACCACAAGAAATTCTTGTGGTTTTTTTATCAGTAAATTTAAAAACTTGGGCATCGTCCTGAATTAGTGCCATTTTCCAGCATGTTTTCAAAAGTACACAATGCAATTATATTGCCTAGTGCAAACATATCTGCATGATCAAACGGCACCGGCTCACCCAAGGTTGAATTATAGGTCCAGAACTTCGCCTTTGCCAATATCGGTACAAATTGTATAGCGTTATTAACCATCTGGAAATTAGTAATCGTTGTCGATTCAACTAAATTTCCAGCCGCAGAATTAGCCGAACAAGCCCCAGCACTTGCTTCTGAGGTTGGTGAACCAGGATAACTAATACCATTTTTCATACATGAGTAAGCCTGATCACTATTGGTAATCACGACTGCCGAATCATAAACCATATGAATGAGGTTAATTGGCGAGCCAGTTTTCCAGTTATAACTTGAACCACTAACTAAAACATCTTCAAATACCGGATTAGTCGCCACACCAGCTTGAATGAAATTCAAGGCACTATTGTTATTACCGTAATGACCAGCCTGTAATTCAACATGTGACTCACCCAAAGGACTAAATACTGTTATCGATTTAGATTCATAGGTATCATAACCATTGATTTGGAATGCATTATAAGTAATCGAATTACCAATCACACCACCAGTAAAGCGAGTACCGTAAATACCTGAAAATAGTTGGTATAAATTGGCAACCACTCCGCTACCATCAACCATATGGATATCCGCCCAGAATTGATGATTCATTTCCGAATCATAAGCACCAGATAGATTATGAAGCTGGTAATAAGCTACTGCAGTTAATACATAGCTGGTTAAACCCGGTTTATAACCGGCAGCAGCAGGGGCACTAACCACGTTCCAATTATTCATGGCATCAATTGATTCTACCAATCCAGATTGATCTGGTTTCATCATATCAACCTTACCGCAATTAGTCACATTGGCTGGACAATTAAATAAGCCATCATAATTTTCCGCAAAAGCAAAATTCATTTGATCGGCTAATGAATAGGCACCCTCTTGCGGCGAAGTCATTTTTAAATAAACACCGTTATCGGTTAAATATTGCCGATAAGAATTCTGCGCCATTTGCGAGGCTTTCAATGCATAACCGCCACCTTCAGAATATCCCGTAATCAACAATGGTAATTTTTCGGTTGCCGGAGTTGCCGGTGATGCTTTAGCCAGCAAATCACGCAAGGCTGGCAGCATATAAAAAGCAGTCTGGACATTGTTTTCCGGATACGCAACGTAAGGATGAACACTGTTATAGTCAGCGCCTTGTCCAATATAATCCGGTGCAATCACCGCAAAGCCACGCGCCGCATAGGTTGCACCCAACGATGCCAAGGTTCCAAATCCGGTGTTATCAATTGCAGTAATTTGACAATATTGTGGGATGTTCCCCGAGACATTGATACAGGATGGGACTTGATTTTTCCCTAAAGTGGTTGGATGGAAATAAACAACAACACCACGTGGTTTCATTCCTTGCGGAAGAATAATTAATCCTGAGACATTGTGAGTTATATCGCTGGGGTCGGTAGCGGCATTTACACCTGGCGTAGTATATTGCACGGCATAAGCCGAAACGCCAGCTGCTTTGAAATAACCATTGGCTAGATTAGCTTTTATCTGATAGTTATATTCGCTGCCGGTATTAAGGATATTTGCTGACTCATAGCCCTGATTGGTAACAAATGAACCACTTTCAATTGAACCATAATATCCAGCCTGTAACATCACCGGATATAAAACCTGCATCGAAGAATAAGCCCCCAACTGTTGCGCTGATTCACTAAGAATTTGTCCATATTGGGTGGTTACCGCCGGACCTGCTGCTCCACCACCGTTACAAGCAACCAATGAAACACCTGTTAGTAACGACAGTAGTAACGCCGCAGAATTTTTAATTGTCATATGCAATTCCTATAATAAAAGTGTTTCAGCGTACCCGCATACCAGCTTGTGCGCCGGCATGTGGCTCAAGAATATATAGCCCACCATGTTTATCTTCAAAGCTGGCAGCCAGCACCATCCCCTCACTAAGTCCGAACTTCATTTTCCGTGGCGCCAAATTAGCCACCATCACCGTATATTTACCAACCAATGCAGCTGGGTCATAGGCCGATTTAATTCCGGCAAAAACATTGCGGGTTTCATTGCCGATATCAAGCGTCAATTGAATTAATTTATCCGCGCCCTCAACATGGTTAGCAGCAATAATTTTGGCGATCCGTAAATCAACTTTGGAAAAATCTTCAATCCCAATCGTTGCAGCAAACGGTTCATATTGTTGCGCAACAACCGTTTCAACGACGGCTCGATTATCAATCATCGGTGTTTCCTTACTATTTAATTCAATAATTTTGTCTATCAATGCCGGCTCAACCCGGCTAATCAAATGCACGTAATTGTTTATGCTGTGCCCTAATAAATAACTATCCAAATCCGCCCAACTTAATGGTGCGACATTAAGGAATTTTTCGATTTCAGTAACCAGTGCCGGAATTACCGGTTTGAGATAAATTGCCAAAATTCGGAAAGCATTAATCATGGTAGTAGTTACTTGATGCAGCTCAGCTTCACCATCGAGATCTTTTGCCAGCAACCACGGTTTAACGTTATCAACATATTGATTTACTTCGTCAACCCCTTGCATGATTAATTTGATCGCTTTGGCAAACTCCCGCTCGGAATATAAATCTTCAATATCATTTTTTAGAGTTAGCAGATGAAATAAAATACTATCATCGGTTAAATTGGCAGCTAATTTATTGGCAAAACGTTTCGCTAGGAATCCCGCCGACCGCGAAGCAATATTCACAAATTTGCCGACCAATTCGGAATTAATCCGCGCAACAAAATCATCAAATGAGAAATCAATATCATCAAAACGCGCGGTCAATTTACTGGCAATGTAATAACGGAAAAATTCCGGATTCAAACCACTATCTAAAAAGCTTCGGGCAGTTATAAAAGTTCCCCGTGATTTAGACATCTTTTGTCCATTGACGGTTAAAAAACCATGTACACACAGCCCATCGGGAGTACGATAACCAGCATTATGTAATACCGCTGGCCAAAATAGCGCATGAAAATATAGAATATCTTTGCCGATAAAGTGAAAAATCCGAGTATCGGGACTATTCCACAGTTGTTGAAAATCAAGATTATTTTCCTGACAATAATGCATAAAACTACTAAGATAGCCAACCGGCGCATCCAACCACACGTAGAAATATTTGCCGGGTGCATCGGGAATTTCAAAGCCAAAATACGGCTTATCGCGCGAAATATCCCAATCCTGCAAATCACCTTCTAACCATTCCTGCATTTTATTACGTGCTTCGGCTTGCAAGCGACCATCGGCGGCTAACCACTGTTGTAAAAATTCACCACATTCGCTTAATTTAAAGAAAAAATGTTCAGATTCGCGTAATACCGGTGTCGTTCCCGAAACCACCGAATATGGGTTAACTAAATCGGTTGGTGCGTAGGTCGTACCACATTTTTCGCAGTTATCACCATATTGATCCTCTGCCCCGCACTTAGGACAAGTACCCTTAACAAAACGATCCGGTAAAAACATTTCTTTTTCTTGGTCAAAAAGCTGACTAATGGTTTTACGAGCAATTTTATCACTGGCTTTTAATTTATGATAAATATCATAGGCGCAATGCTTATTTTCCGGTGAATTAGTTGAATAAAAATGATCATAATCAATACCAAACCCGCTAAAATCACGAGTATGTGACTGATACATTTGCGAAATAAGTTCTTCCGGCGTAATTCCCAGTTGCTCGGCTTTGAGCATTATTGGTGTTCCATGAGTGTCATCGGCACAGATAAAATAACAATTTTCTCCTTGCATTTTATGAAAACGCACCCATATATCCGCTTGAATATGTTCAACCATGTGCCCCAAATGAATATGTCCATTGGCGTACGGTAAAGCACAGGTAACAATCCGTGTTTTTGACATTTATACTCTCTTTAATGTTAAATTTTTATTACAATCTATTCCTGCGGGCACATTTTTTTCCATGCCCGGCGACAGCTAAAATCGCACAATCAGACCCTAATTAACTTTGATAAAAGGCTAATCATGAATTCTTCTGACAACAAACCTCATATTATAGCACACAGCATAAAAAGCGGGGTGGCGCGGATAAAAAACATCAAAAATATTATCGCCGTCACTTCCGGCAAGGGTGGCGTGGGTAAATCAACAACTGCAATTAATCTGGCAATCAGTCTTGCCCGGCAAGGATTGAGCGTTGGCTTACTGGATGCTGACATCTATGGTCCATCGCTACCAATCTTAATCGGTGAAACCGGATTTAAACCTAGTGTCAGCGAAAATAATCGCTTTATTCCGCTAGAGAAATATGCTATTAAGGCGCTGTCGTTTGGTTTCTTGGTTGATGCCAAACAAGCAACCATCTGGCGCGGCGCGATTGTTAATAAGGCGCTCGGTCAATTATTGAATGACAGCGAATGGGGCGAACTGGATTGCCTGATAATCGATATGCCACCAGGAACCGGCGACATTCATCTGACCTTTGCCCAAACGGTTCCCTTAACCGCAACGGTAGTAGTAACAACCCCACAAGATATAGCCCTACTTGATGTCGGTAAAAGCATTGCGATGTTTGATAAACTCAATATCCCATGTTTGGGAGTGATTGAAAATATGGCAACCCATATTTGTGAAAATTGCGGACATGAATCGGCAATTTTTGGTACGCTTAGCAGCCAGCGGCTAGAGACTGAATATGGTCTTGAAATATTGGGCAAATTACCGCTTAATTCAGCCATCTGCCACGCCAGTGATGCCGGCATTCCGGTATCGACCCTAGAAAATACTCCATTAGCGGTAAGCTATCAGCAAATTAGTACTAAATTACTAGCTAACCTGGCAGAATTACCCAAGGACTATAATAGCGGTTTAGCGCAAATAAAATTAACTAAAACTCCGGTATAACCTTTGATTGGTAGATTATGGCAAAATTATTTTTAATTCCAACTTCCTTAAATCCGCAAATTGATAGCTGTGCCATTCTTCCGGCACAACAACAGTTATTGAAGGATTTGAATTACTTTATCGTTGAGACCGCAAAAATTGGTCGGCAGCATATTAAACAATTACAACTAACTACTCCGCTGCAGCAGCTGAATATTTTAGAGCTAAATAAACATAAGCAGGATTACTCGGCATTGGTAGCCCCGTTGCAGCAAGGTAATGATGTTGGCTTGATCAGTGATTGTGGCTGCCCGGCGGTTGCCGATCCCGGCGGACGGGTCGTAGCGATTGCCCACGAATTAGGTCATGAAGTAATTCCATTAGTTGGACCGAGTTCCATTCTGTTAACCTTAATGGCTAGCGGTCTAAATGGGCAAAATTTTAGCTTTATCGGCTATCTTCCGGCAGAACCGGTTGCGCGCAAGAGTCAATTAAAAAATCTCGAGCAAAATATCTTACGTAATAAAAGCACTTATATTTTTATCGAGACTCCATTTCGCAACCAACACTTATTTAACGCGCTCACCACTAGTCTCAATCAGGAAATAAAACTCTGTTTGGGCATTAATCTAATGAGTGATAACCAGCAAATTGTAACTAAGAGCATTCAGGAATGGAAGAAAAAACCCATTGATCTGGATAAAAAAGAAGTAATTTTTTTAGTTGGAATCTAAATTACCCGCATTTTTGTTAAGGTAACTTGGCACAATCGTCACCAGTAGTGGTAAAATCGCGGACTAGGATATTTTTATTTAAAGGAATTGTTAATGAAACAAACTAAAATTGTTGCAACGATGGGACCAGCTTCATCATCTCCAGAGATGATGGAAAAACTAATTTTGGCCGGTGTCAATGTATTCAGATTGAATTTTTCACATGGTACTCATGAGTTTCATGCCGCAAATATCGAAGCGATTCGTACAGTTGCCAATCGATTATCTCGTCCGGTAGCAATCATGGGTGATTTACAAGGTCCAAAAATCCGGGTCAGTAAATTTGAAAATAATCAGGTTGATTTAGCCAACGGCGCAACTATTGTCTTGGATACCGCTTATAATGACTTAGGTACTGCAGACATCGTTGGTGTTGATTATAAAGAATTAGCGCAGGATGTAACTTCCGGCGACATTTTATTACTTGATGATGGTAAGATTACTTTTACTGTCGCTAAAGTTGAAGGCAGTAAAATTACTTGTAAAGTAACTCAAGGTGGTGTTTTAAAAAGTAATAAAGGGATCAATAAATTAGGTGGTGGTCTTACCGCTCCGGCACTAACTGCCAAAGATTTGGATGATATTAAATTTATCGCTACTCAAGACCTCGATTATGTAGCCGTATCATTCCCGAAAGAAGCAGCCGACATGCAGTATGCCCGCCAAAAATTGGTTGAAGCCGGTGCCAATATTCCGGTAATTGCTAAAATGGAACGGACAGAAGCAGTATTCCAAAATATGGAAGCGATTGTAAAAGCCAGTGATGGGGTAATGGTTGCCCGGGGTGATTTGGCGGTTGAAGTTGGTGAAGCGCTGGTACCGGGAATGCAGAAAAAATTGGTACGAATGTGCCGCAAATTTCATAAAATTTCAATCGTTGCTACCCAAATGCTTGAATCAATGATTGAAAATCCAGTTGCTACCCGTGCGGAAGTTTCTGATATTGCCAATGCTGTGTTGGATGGAACCGATGCAGTAATGTTATCTGCAGAAACAGCCAGTGGTAAATTCCCGCTCCAAGCAGTTGAAACCATGACTCGGGTCTGTGAAGAAGCCGAAAAAATGATGGATACCAATCTGGAGGCGCATTTTGTTCATGAAAAATTCGCCAATACTCAGCAAACAATTGCAATGTCTGCGTTATTCAGTGCGTATCACATGGAAGCAAAAGCCATTGTTGCATTGACAACTTCTGGCTCAACTGCGCGTTGGATGTCACGGGTGATCAGTGGTGTGCCGATTTATGCAATTACCGAATCCATACAAGCTTTGCGCGCGATGGCGATCTACCGCGGTGTATATCCGTACATGATGCAGCACCATGCAACTAATTCAAATGAACACGTTAAAGAGGCTTGTGATTTCCTGAAAAACCTGCATGTTCTTGATGAAGATGATATTGTTATTGCAACGATGGGTGAGCGGGTATCCAAAGTTGGCAGCACCAATTCATTAAAAGTTATCAAAATCTAAACTTTGATTGAAAATAAAAAATCCGGAATATACTATTCCGGATTTTTTATTACACCACCTCCTATTCCCCCTTGCTAAAGATATCGGACGTTCGGAATATCCAACAAAAATGCGCTAAATATTCCGGTGTCGCATAAAATCACAACAATTTAGCTTATTCATTTAATATTTATACAATCATAACAAATGGATAGCCAAAATAGACAAAATCATCTATTGCTGAATTTGTATTAACTCTATAAAATATCTCTCATGCTCATCAGAGTACATTAATTATCAAAAAGGAAATCTCATGAAAAAGAAAAATTTGCTGCTAACTGGAACACTGTTGAGTATTTTAACCAGCTCAGCACTTGCAACTCCAAGCACAAAGATCCCGGCTAAAAATAAAAGCTTACAATCATCTGTAAGCGATAATTGGGCGGTACTGGGAGCTCCGACTCTTTATGCCACTAAAATGCCGACTAGTTCAATGATTTGTATGGACACCACAAACTCTTCTATCGGTACTTCGCCACAGGCAGGATTTACTTTCTCTTCCCAAGCAACCAATGCTGCACTTAGTGCTTCGTTGAATCTCGGTTTGAGTGCTGAAAGTCTAGAAGTATTTACCTTTTTTAATGGTAGTGCAAATTCTTCTTTTGTCGCATCAACTAAAAATACCGCATATACACTAAATTTTGTCTATCTTTACACTTATTCTACAGATGCTAAACTAACTCCCCTAAAGTATGGAAATGAAAATCTTAGTACCGCTGGACAAAGTGCACTTGCTGCCGGACAGTCGGCATTTTTTACTAGCTGTGGCGATTCTTTCGTTAGCAATTTAAATGCTGGGGTGGTACTGGCGGTGAATGTCGGAGTAAACTTTAAATCCAAGCTGGATACTTACAAATTCCAAGAGTCGGCGTCTCTATCGGGTGCATCCCTACCAACGGTACTGCAGTCTATTCAAGCCGAACTTAATAATACCGGAAGTACTGCAACAATCTCTGTATCTGCATTACAAAATGGCGGGACTCCAGAAAGTTTACAAAATATTTTCATCAACCCAGAAACCGGCAATTTCAATACGATGTTCTGTAGTTCTGAATCAACAGAAAATTGTCAGATAATTATTAATCGAGTTAACCAATACGCATTAACGCTGCCGTTACAAGTTAAAGATAACAACGGCATGATCTATAATAACTTATATTTCTTTAATCCAATACTTAATTCATATTCATCTTTGGGTATCACAGTTCCGAGCCCACAACCGCTCACTGATACAGTGCAGGCTGCCCAAAATACTATTCTTGAGCAATTAACCATTTATAAAAATCGAATTGCCTTTTTAAGTACCTATCAACAAAATTCCTTACCAATTTTGCCGGATGTAAAATCCTTTCTTGCCAGCCAAATAAAAAACCTGAATAATCGGATTAATTTTATTAACAGTAAGGCCGAAGACTGCTTTAATGCCTATGCCGATACCTGTCCGGCTATCGTTACCCAAATTACCAATACTTTTAAAAGCAGCCCAACTATTTATGGTTTTGATAAAGCTAAATATAGTTACTTATTTGATGAAAGCTGGTATTACACAAGAAATGGTCGTACATTAAATTATCTGTTACCGGTTTCATTTGCTGGAGTATTTGCAAATTATTCCACCGACAAAGTAGGCAATTTAAATAAAACCAGTAACACTTCACAAGCTTTTTATTCTGAAGAAAATGGCGTGCGCTACGTAAATCAATTCATTATCAGATCTGGATTAACTACTTATAAATGTTTGCCTTCCGCCAATGACAGCAAATTTAGCTCTACCAGAAATTTCACTTGTAAGGGTGGTTTTTTGAACTTAGACTCTTTTGATGCTCAATTCGTAAAATCAGTAAATCCAATCTAACCTAATAGAAACTAAAATCAAAGGATCAAATCATGAAAAAACATAGTAATAATATCAGCTTAACCATGGGATTAATATTATCAGCAATGATCTTAACCGCCTGCAGTGGAACAAGTAGTTCTTCAAATAGCTCACCAAGTGACAGTAGCCCGACTTTAAACGGTCTAGCATATGAATCACAATCAAAAACAGTCTTCAGTGTAAATCAGAACGGTATATTATGCAGTCTGCCGGTACAAAATATTCCGGGAAATATGACTTGTAGTCTGAATCCGCCGAATAATATTGTTATTTCATCACAGGTTGTCAGTGATAATCAAGGCAATATTTATGCTATCGGCAGCCAAGCGACCACTACCGATAATTTTATTTTAAAATATCAAACCCAAACTAAAACCTGGACTAGCTCCACTATTGATATCCCCTTTGTACTTTCGTTTAGTAAGTTGCTTTACCGGGAAGGTAAGTTATACTTATCTGATCCAAATCTAGCGACATTATATACGATAAATCTTAGTAATAACCAGATGGAATCTTCGGCTGAATTTTTTTCACCAGGCCCGGCAGTGATTGAAGATTTTGATCAAAATGGAAACATATTCTATACCTATCAAACCAATAATGTTGAATCCAATTTTAATGTTATCTCACAAACAACCGCCTATACATTGCCAATTGAAAGCAGTCACGCAACTGGTTCTCAATTTGGTAAAGGTAACGTTTATATCAATGATTTAGTTTATGTAAAAAACACTGCCTATGCCTGCGCTGAATCGGACTTCTTATATTTACCAGCAGGAGCTACCGCCAATGATAATTGGCAAATTTTAACCAATGCCGCCCAGCCCGGTTATTTTTCATGCGATTATATTACCAGCGATGGCAACAATCTATATTATGTTGAAGGACAATGGGGAAGTGATGAAACTTTCCATAATAATTTTGTCAGCTCAATAAAAATCAAATAGTTTTAATTCCTGACTTCCCGTGTTTTTAATTCGGGAAGTCTTTAACCCAAAATATAAATTATCAATTTATGGAGACAAATCTAATCAACAGCAAAAGGTAAAATTAGCTGTACATTATTTCAGGTAAGTATTTACAGTAGACAAAATCATCTATTAAGCAATAATATAGTAATGTCTATAATCTGTAGTTACATGATAAAAATAGGTTACTCTGCGAAAGCTGCAATTTACCATGAAAACACTCAACAAATTAATTCTGTGTTATAAAAGGATAAACGATAATGTTTAAAATAAAATTTTTCCAGAAACTAGCTATCATAATGATGCTGAGTACCCTATTATTTGGCTGTAATAGTGCGGCAAACAATAATCAAAATACTATACCGCAATATCAAACATTCACCTACTCAAAAATTGGAGCGGCGCTAGGTAGCGATCATACGATCAATAATCTGTTTGTAAGTGGCGATAGCGTTTACCTTTCGCTATCCGATCAGGATGAACGCACTTTCGGTTATGCTAAAATCAGTAAAACAGCCGTTAATTCCGATAAATATCAGGTTGCATATTTAACCACCCCAAAGAACCACCAATACTCATTAATTGGAGATATGGTTGTAAATCAGGATGATTCGACAATTTATGTACCAGTAGCATATACAGGTAAAATCGGATATATTTATACGTGGTTAAAATATGAATCAGACGCAATGGCTCCTTTTGATAGTGTTGGTAATTATTCAGTATCCAACGAATTGTCGGCACAATTTGCCCTAAAATCGGCAAGCTTTTCTAACGGAGTAATTTACGCTAATTATGCTGGTAGTTTAGTCGGTTTTTCGGAAAACAGTAGCACAGAATTATTTAATGAAAATAATTTGTTATTATCTTGGCAAGACTCCTTCTCTGTTGAAGGAAATAAAATAATTGCTATAAATGATAGTGACAGTGGTCTGGTAAGCATTTCGCTAAGTAATAAAAATTGCTCAACGATTGGTGAAGATTTTGTCGCTTTGGCAAATAAAGGATTTGAAGCAATGCCAAAATTTGCGATTTATCATCATAACATCTACATTTTGGCAATACATCGTAGTGGAAATGCCCAGACACCGCATCTGGCTTTATGTAGTATTAATGATGCAGCAATCGCCAAGAGTAATTGGGATTGCAAAATCAGCACAAATTCTTTGACGGCTGGCAATCGGCTAATTAATCTTGATGTTGATAAACGGACCGGTAAAATCTATTTTATTGCAGAGCGGCTGTCTGGAGACTCCCAACTTTATGTCATTAATCAAAATTAGTCAGGAACTCATCATGAAAATAAAAAGCTTTCTTTTAAAACTATCTGTTGTAACATTATTATTCCATCCATTTATGAACATTATGGCTGAAGATATAACAAAAAAACAATTAAAAGCCGGACATGAGCTGCAGTTTGATAGTCCCGAACATTTTGACTTGGGTGCTTATACTCTACTCAGTATACCAACAAATCAAGGTGGAGTAGAAAAAATTTACGGAAATAAATTGACGGTAAAATCATTGCAAACCTCTTATGGTCAGATGAATTTAAGTTTTGCCGATATTTTCTGGTTGGGAGGTGATCTCATTGGTGAACCAAAACAGATAATTGGTATATCAACTGATCCAACCGCAACTTTTCTCATTAACCTCGCAGCATTTGACAAATACAAAGACTATATTCCAGCTGTCCTCACCATATACAGTAATGTTACTAATGATGTACAAAAATTTATTGATACTGGCTCTACATTGGTTGTTCCTGACAGATACAATTATGAATATAACAAGGCCACTGGTGGCTGGGGAGGCTCAGTTGGTGCATTATTAAAATCTGGGCTATATTTAAAACTAGCTCAATATAATTATGATCACTTTGGTGAGAATGCGGTTAAATCATACGTTACCGGCCATACTCTAGCACTTGAATATGCAAGCAAGGCCAATAACGCTGAAGAGTTGAAGTATGCATATTTTATTGAAGGTTATGCCGATCATTATCTGACAGATTTATTTGCTACCGGGCATTCACGGACACCACGGGTAGAAATTGTTAGCTATTGTGCAAATTTAGGTCAAGGTCCGGCCTCTTTTCTGACAAAGCTAATGCACGATCAAGACGGTAGTACGGGTTTGACACTGGTGAACGGCAACGGTGAAACCTGGTTTGGCACAGGTGATGAAAATTTCTACACTCCGACTAATAAAGACAATAAAACAAGAGCATTAAACGTAGTTCAGCAGTCAGTTGATCAGGTTTTTAATGCTTACGTCAATAAAAATGCCAATACTTCGGTCAATATTGCCGAAATGAAAAAAGTTATGCCGGATGTTGAAGCAACTGCCAATTTAGTTCAAAATACTACTTCGTACCCGCCAATGTACAAGGTCGTAAAAGGAACTAATGGTAGTTTGATCATTAACGAGTATGATGCTAAGAGCCAGAGCTATCATCAGTTAAAATGTTTATCCAGTGCAGCGGCGGCGGCTTGGAACTATATTTTTAATTAATCTTTAATGAAAGAAGATGTCATGAAATTAACCTCATCAATAGCATTAAGCTTCTGCTTGGCTCTTGCTTTTATACTATCTGCATGTAGCAATGCAGGTGCAAGTTCAACTACCCCGTTACCATGTGATAGTAGCTTGGTAATAAATACCAGCTCAAATACTATTTCATCGGTAGAAAGCTACGCGCAGCAGTTAAGCTGTCCTACTCCCTCTGTAAATATCTGTACTGCATTTGATATTGATAACACATTGATAACCAACGAACCTAATTTAGGCGGTGAAGCATGGGGAAATTGGCAAGAATATCTGGCAGAAAGCGATCCTAATAACCCATATCTGGTAACGAATTGGCTAAGTAATGTTGGAGTATATCAGGCTCAATCAGGAATCAGATTCCTAATTAATTTTAGCCCAGTGGAATCTATAACTGCGGCAAGTATTGCTAGCTTACAGGCACAATACCAGACGATTGCAATTTCATCACGAGGCTTCTCGTCACTGGCAACCACAACCAGACAACTTGCCGCTAATCAGATTGATATGTCGGTTAACCCAATTGGAGATCACCTGTTTGACAATAGTTTTCTGCAACAAAATAAATATAAAACGGATCTAAAAATGTACTATGATGGTATCTACTATGTCGCGGGTTCTTCAAAAGGCGAAACCCTGTTAAATATGATACAGTATTACCGCAACAAAATGGGACAACCAAACTTATGTTCAGTTTTAATTATGTTGGATGATACACCAAGTAAAATAAATGATATTATTCTTAACCTTCAAGGAAAGATTGGTATCATTGGAATAAATTATACCGCATTACCACAGGCTATCAACCCTGCTAATTGGTATCCACGACTATGGGAGAGCCAATCCCCTGAGCTAATGAATACTATTGAAGATCTAAATCACCAATAATTTTACTATTAGTTTTTAAAAAATAATTATATATCCGCTGGAGAAAATACGAAATTCATTCACCAGCGGAATACGTGGTATTTTTTATGCTATATACTTCTCACACCAACACATCCTCTGAGTATGTAGTTATATTAGGACAATTTTTTTAAATTATTTTGCAAAAATCGGATAATAAAACTCGTAACAAAACCGACAATTTTAATTATATAATTACAATTCAATATATTACATTATTAGGAAGCCCTTAAATAGACAAAAATATCTATTGTTAAATTCGCATGAACAACCTATAATCTAACATTGGAAGAAATAGATTCCACCAATCTCAAATTTTCAAGGAACACAAAATTATGCGTCGCATAAATAAATCTAAAACTTTATTAGTAGCCTTATTAACCTGTGCCGCATTTAGCGCTAACGCTGCGTGGTGGGATTCCTGGAAGTCTGCCGGAGATGATGGCAACGTCAATACCAAAGGTAATGCTGCTGCCGCTGCCAATAAAGGAAAAACGCCGCAGTCGGTTAATAAATCCTATGTTGGTTTGTTTAACCAGACAAATAGCACGTTAACATCCGCGGTGCTGAAAGACAAAGCTGGTAATGCTTTATATACTAGTACGGCTGGTCGAACCTGTGCCGCGGGCGCAGTATGCTGGTTACGTGTACCGCCAGGATTGATGAAAAAAGGCAATACCTTTTTCTTCTACAGCAATAACAAGTTAGTTTCGGCATATATGATAGATAACCAACCAGTCAATGCCCCATTATATAATATCGGCGCAAGTATGGATAGTTTGGGTATCTATGTATTGAGTAAAATCCGCACAGTCAATCCTAAAGTAACATATACCCGAGTAGATAATGATATTCAAACGACTACGCTCAGTGCTACCCCGTATCAGGAATTGGCGGATTACTATCTTGATTTAATGGGCAATGCTAGAGACAATAGTGCACAGGAAACTAAAGTGATTAAATCACTGGCGGATCAATTTGCCAAAAATATTCCTATTCCGGCTAACTCAGCAACGCCACGGTTGAGCAGCAAAAAATCGGTCATGGCAAAGGCACCACAAAAAGCAACAACCAAATTAGCGGTAAAGTCTGCAGCACCTAATTCTGAAGATGGCAGCAGCAGTCCACTTTGCTCCGAAACGTTGCGATCATCAATGGGGTGGCTGTCTTTGATTCCAATGATTGGTGATGTAATAAAAACTGCAGCTGAAACTGCTCAAAGCGCATCATGCCCAAGTGCTGATCAGGATGTTAAAGACATTATGGCAAATCAGTTTAACCGAGTAAATGTCAAGCTTAATGAAATTAAAGGACAGCTGACAGAACTGGAAAATCAGTTGAAAGCTTTTGAACAAAACTATACAACCGATAAATTATCAGATCAGAAAGTTGGAGTTGACAAACTAGATGATCAGTTTACAATTTGGCTTGATCAATATCAACAGGCACTGCTTACTTCCGTCGGTGCAGATGGAAAACCACGCAATAACATTAATGAGATAATTTCTTCTTTTAGTTCTTTTGACACAGCGATGAAAAAGAACCCTAATCTAGTAGCATTTCTGGATCGACTTTATGATAACAACAGTGAATATCAGGCAGTTGTAGATTTAGCACAATCTGATAATTTTACAACGGCCAAAATAACTAGGCTATGCGGCAATACTAACACCATCGCAGGAAATGTTTTTGACATCCGTGCAACTTGTAATGCAACTGTAATTCAAATGTATAGTAGAAATATATTGTTAGAAAAACAAATCGCGTATGCATCTAATGATGTTAACAAAGTATATGCACTTGATAACCGTAGTGATAAAGTGAAAAAATGGATGACAATTCCTGAGACCCGTTTCACAGCTTGGGTTAACAATATTGAGAATATGAACCCACAAAAAGCAATTGTCCGTCCAATTCAAACAAATGAGCCGGTTTATAATTTGGCTAATAATTTAATGGCAAAAGGCTTTCAAGTAACTGGTTGGTATCCTCAAGCAGATAAGCGCTATCTGACAGTTGCGACGGCTAATGTGAAATCTAAGTACGCGTATCAACAGCCAACTCGAGATGGCAGTACTATTAGCTATGGTAATAATGCAATAATTGATGATAAGATTGTTAATGTCATGGACGTACCTGTTCCTGAACGCTACTTTACTCAAAATGCTGATCGTACTGCATTTCCATGTGGCTATTCTGACGATCTTGATACCTCCACTTCTGATAACCCCATTGGTAACCCTTCCACTTTTTTTGTTAAAACTGGTTTATATTTTAACATGAGTGTATTTGGAGAGGAAAAGAATCTTTCTGCAGACTATAACAAGAGTAATATGATTAAAAATGATTTGAATGGTTTTAGCGATGGGTATAGACAAACATTTATGTCCTGGACGAACAATGAGGATAACCATCGTTTTACTTATAGATTATTCGCCACGGAGGACCATTTGACAACTGTCAATCAACCACAGATGATTACTTTTATGCGCTTCACTTACACAGACGG
>JBPOJK010000207.1:0-2350 GCA_052033675.1 Pseudomonadota bacterium | reverse complement strand
CTCAAATAATAATGATGAGGTTGTAACTGCCACCCTAACAACATTAAGTGAAAGACCAGTCAACCATACATTAGTTTTAGCTGTTTGCGGCATTGGAATGTTTACTGATGCCTATGATCTTTTTATCGCGTCAATGGCAGAACCATTTGTTAAACAAGGATTCAATGTTTCTGGTTTAGAGCTGGGATTAATGCAGGCTTCGGCACCATTGGGAGCTGCGCTAGGGGCATTTATGGTTGGAATGCTCGCCGATAAATTTGGGCGAAAATCTTTGATGTTTCTAAATTTACTGGCCTTTATTTTAGTTTCATTATTATCATCCTGCGCATGGAGTCCCGCATCATTCATTTTTTTCCGCTTTTTTGTCGGATTTTGGGTCGGTGCCGATTACCCGATCTGTGCTTCATATTTGGCAGAAATTGCGCAAGGGCGGCGTGGGAAATCGGTCGCCTTAATCAGAATCATCAATGCTCTGGGGTATCCGATCGGTGCTTTGACAGCACTCTTAGTTATCCAAATTGACAGCTCGAATAATGCCTGGCGCTGGATGTTGGCATTGGGGGCAATTCCTGCGATTATCGGTTCAATATTAAGAACACAACTACCCGAAAGTTTTGTTTGGAAATCTGCACAACGGATTAAAACCAGTTTAAGCGGATTAAAAAAAATCCTTGGCAGTCAGTACCGCAAAAAAACTTTTATCGCATCTTCCTGTTATGCCCTAAAAGATGTTTCGGAATATGGTATACATATGTTTATGCCTACTATCTTAATGGCACTACATATCAGCAAAGCAACAACCCCTTTCGAAAACATCAGCAATGCTTTAAAAACTACGATTCTTACTTCACTGGCAATAGTCGTCGGATGTATTGTAGCTCGACTAATTATAAATAAATTTGACCGCCGCACATATCAGATAATTTGGTTTACAATGTCAGCGCTATGCCTAATGTCATTGGGATTAGGGTTGTTTAACTCATTTTTCACTCTACCTGCCTTTATTATCATCATGTTTATTTTGTATAATTTTTTTCAAGCAATGGTTGGCACAGCAACTTACTTAATTCCCGCCGAATTATATGAAACTTCAGTACGAGCCACCGGTCATGGTTTTGTTTCCAGCATGGGCAAACTGGGAGCCTTTTTTGGCACCATGTTTCTGCCATTGCTAGAACAATCATATGGGATTTACATAACGGTAATGATTATGTCGCTGCCATTATTACTCAGTGCGCTTCTATCGCGGTTATATCCTACAGGTATTGCCCAGATGAATTTACGTTGACTGTGGAGAAAGACTGCTAACATAATAATCTGTTATATTTAATTTATTTCTTACCAATAAACACAATGAATCATTTTATATTATTAAATATTTTAAAAGGAATTGACATGAATAAACAACAAATTATCGCTAAAATCGATGCAATTATGGCGCAAGCGGCCGAGCTTGATTATCTTGGTGAAGGAACTTCTCAACTTGAACATGCTTTGCAGTGTGGCTATTTTGCCGAAAAGGCTGGTTGTGATACTGAGACTATTATTGCCGCATTACTACACGACATCGGGCGTTTAAGCGCCATGGAAAATGGGGTAAGTGTTGAACAACTTGACTCAGGTTTGGGTCATGAATATTTGGGTGCAAAATTACTCCGTGAATTGCATTTTAGTCCTAAAGTTTGTTCTCTGGTACGGAATCATGTAATAGCTAAACGCTATTTAGTTACTAAATCCAACGAATATTATAACGCCCTGAGTCCGCGCAGCAAATATTCATTTGACTTACCGCACCAACGGGGACGAATGAGCGAGCTGGAATTACTGGAATTTGAAACTGACCCGTATTTTCAGGATTCATTAAAAGTTCGAACTGCTGATGATAAAGGAAAAGCGGCAAATTTAGAGGTACCACCAATAACTTACTATCATGAGATGATGGCACAATGTATTTTAGTTGATTAACTTTTCCAAACACAATAAGCTAAAACGGCCTCATTGAAAATTCCAATGAGATCTACCGATAATTTGAACATAATCAGAGGATTACAATATGCACAACAATAGTAGTGCCGTAAAAAATAATATTAACCAGCCCTTACCCGCGAAATATTGCCCGCATGAATTAACACCAAAACTTGATCGTTCCGAAGGCGACATTAATATTTCGTCTCTGCGTGCTGATTGGCAAACGCGCAATCTATCTGCAAGTGCGCAAACTATTTTGCAACAAGATGCAGATAGTTTTTTACACCAAACTTTATCGACACCTTGTATTAACGTATTAAGCGGTGCCGAGGGTATTTATATTACAACCCTTGATGGTAAAAAATTAATGGATTTTCATGGT
>JBPOJK010000150.1:0-15338 GCA_052033675.1 Pseudomonadota bacterium | reverse complement strand
ATAATATAACTTGTGTACAGAAGGATAAAAGAGAAAAGCCTCTGCCGCCTATAAAACTCTAGTGATTATTGAAAATATAATAATAATCCTAAATACATTGTTACAAATATAAAACCACCTAATGTATTTAGTGTTCTGAATCCGTTTTAATGTCTTAGCCTCTTTCATATTAGGTCTGTAAAAAAACCAAGTTATAAAAGACGAAGTAATTAAGCTGAACGGCAGACCAAGAGATATAAAATCCAGTAAATCCAAATATTTATATCCCAATTCATTAACATATATGTAATGCGCGAGCATTGGAGAAAGTAATACACATGGAACATACAATAAATCAAATATAAAATCAAAACTATTCTGCAACTTAATTTCCACAGTAATAAAATCTGGTGACTTTATCATTTGCCATTTCATGAAGATACTCCTAAATAAATGCATCTCTCAACATAACCACGCGACCAACAATATTAACCGAATCTGTGTATTCCTCAATTTTAAACTTATTATTTTGATAGAATGTTACGCAGTCAGGAGTCAAAATTAATTTCCCATCAGATTTAGATCTAGTAATTCTTCTTAATAAAATATCACCAAATATACTTATTGCATAGACTTTATCAACTATAATTTTATCATTTTGACTAATATCAACAATTGCTTTAGCTCCTTTTTGAATTGAGGGCTCCATACTTTCATCATTAGCTTTCACAATTATTAAAGATTTTTCTTCCCAGCCAAAAGCAGCCATAACCGCTCGTTCCAATGTAACGCTTTCATGGCTATTTTTAATTGCAGCATCTAAACAAAACTTGGTGTTGCCCGATAAAGAATCAACTACTGGCAATGTTACATATTTTTCATTTGGTAACCCTGCATCCAATGCGCCCTCATCAAGTCCGAGTAAATCCTCAAGCCTGCGAGCGACTTTGTCCCCAATTTTAAGCGTTTTATTTAAATATTTATTTATTGACGAATAGTCTAGACCATTGCGATTACAAAATGAATATACCGACTCATTTAATTTTTTAAAGCATCCATCTAGATTATCGCTTCTATTAATACTCATAAAATCTAAGGTTTTAGCCATTTTTAAATCTCAATAAATTAAACATTCCGTATTTCATTATATTCGCATTTCTTAAGTAACAGTTTTTAGCTAAAGATAAATATTGTTATATTTATTCCATGTTTACCGTGTTTTCAACCATATTAACGCCATATATTAACATAATTAGAGGATTATTGCTATTTTTGGAGTTATTTTTTTTAATCTTATCCAAATTTGACTCTGAGGTAAGATGTTTTATCCATAATTTCACTCTAAATGATTCCTATTTTATAGAAACCATGATAATAAGTCATAATTTATTATCATTTTATATCAATATGTTAATATGTAAAAAGCAAAATAAGTCAAAAAAACATTGCAAACTTATACAGCAACATGGGATAATTATTCCTATGTTAATATATATCGACACTATTGATGATCTTTAGATCAATATTACAAATATATATTAGCATAAAATTTTTACATTAACTTTTTTAACAGGAAACCTTGTGATGAAAAAAACAAAATGCCAAAAAAATTGGATCCCCCTCGATGCGGCACTACAAGATCCATTTGTTAGACTCACGATGAAACAAATTTATAATTTTGTCTACAACAGAGTACTAAGAAATGGATTTGTCATTAAAAAAGGACATTCTAACCGATGGGAATTTTTTTGTATGGACGACTATCGGGAGTGGAAGCAATGTTAAATCTAATTAATGGGTTACGTATTAAGATAGGCATCAAGAAAAATTTCTTCATGCTTGATTTCCGCCATAACGAGCAACGCTATCGCCCCGTAACAATATTTGAGGCAACTGAAGACAATCAACCAAAAGCCGAAAACCTACTAAACAAAATAAAAAAGGACTTATCAAAAAATTCATTTTACCTATCAAACTATGAAAAACATTTTAAAACCCCTGAAATTCTTGCACCATTGGATGCTGATTTCAAAAAAGAAAAAAGCTCTGTATTAATCAATACCTTAATCCTCAAGGAACTTGATGAATATAAAAAAAGAGTAGCCGTTGGAACGCTTGGTATCGCAACCTATGAAAATTACATTTACGCCGCAAATCTCCATACATTACCCTACTTTAGTAATTACCAAGTAAGCGAAGTAAATGGAGAAGTTTTAGAGAATTTTATTCGCAAGTTGCCGTTTACCAAAAAACGTATTGAGCTAATTTTTAGACCTCTTAGAAAGGCTTTCAGAAAAGCACTGAAAAGTGGACTTATAAACTTTAATCCTATTTATGATATTGATGAGGACATATATTTAACAGTTGTACAAGATAGTAACTATGAAGTAAATCCATTCAATCTTGACGAAATAGATGCAATTTTACAAAATTGCACCCACGATGTAATTCGTAATTTTATTAAGTTCGGTTTTTGGACTGGTATGCGGATTGGTGAGATTTTTGCCTTAGAGTGGTCTGATATTTCTTTCACCAATGAAACCATCTCTATTACAAAATCAGCTACTATTAGAGGCATCATTAAAGAACCAAAAACTGAAGCGGGTATCAGAATAGTCGAAATGACAACTCAAGCCAAGGAAGCGCTATTATCTCAATTTGAGATCACCGGAAAAGAAAACGGCCGAGTGTTTTTAACGCCACTTGGCCGCCCTTGGAAAAAAACCAGTGCGTTTCGTGAGTATTGGAAATCGGCTCTGACACTTGCAGGCGTAGAATACCGTAATCCATATCAAATGAGACACACATTTATTAGCTATATGCTAAGTATTGGTAATAATCCGATGGTATTATACCAGATGGTAGGTCATAAGAAACCTAAAATCATGTTTGAAAAATATGCCAGATTCATCAAACAAAATGACGATAAAAAACTACTCTTCACTACGCCCAAGTAATTTGGTGCCCAAAATGGTGCCCAAACTATTAGAAATAAGTGGAAATTTAACAAAAACCCAAGAATAAATAAGAAAGGTAAATCGATGATAACAATCTGAATTACGTGTTAAAATAGTGAAAAATAGGGGTGTAGCGACGATAAGTTGGTGCACCCGACAGGGATCGAACCTGTGACCTTCAGTTTCGGAAACTGACACGCTATCCAACTGCGCTACGGATGCCTTGTGATGAGGGAGTTATTCTATCATAAAATAATTCCATTTTTAAAAAAATAATCCTGAAATTTTAGAAAATCGCGCTTAAACTCTTCTCCAGAGATTATTTAAATAAGAACAAATTGATATTTGAAATAAACAGATAAGATAGTTTAACATACCCAATTGAGCAACTAAAATTAATAACCATTTTCTCATTTACTCAAAGTATTTAAATATTGTAAGCGGCAAACCTATAAAAAATACGATACCATCCACAAACATAGTATATTTACTGCATTTTTTAGCGGACAACAAAATCCAACTTTTAAAGCCGAAGAGTAAAAAACCGGCTGTAAGAGCCGGTTTTGCTACGCTATTGGTTTCGTGCTGATTAAATCCAACATAACTTTATATAGATTGTCGTTGCGAAAATTAAACCGAAACTCGCTCTCTTTTAAATGATAGTAAAGCTTATGCTTAGCTACTCCTTGGAATTTAAGCATTCGGCTTTTAGTAAATTGCCAAAAATTATCTAAATTTTCCACATAACTAGGCTTATCGGCAAATTTTTTATCATTATCGTAACCAACGGCAATCACGCCTTCGTTCTCATGAATTTCCACTGCATGTACCGTTACTTTATCAGTTTGCTTGGTATTTAACAACGCTCCTAATTTAGCGGTAGTACAATTAGCTATCATTTCGGCATAAACCTTGCCACGCCGTTTGAGGATTCCCAAATTGTTGGAAATTTTCTTCGTCAACGCCAAATTAGTTAATGATGCATCTTCTTTATTCGCAAAAAACTCAGCAACCTCATGTTCGTCACGTAGCTCTTCGTCAAACGGAGCGTACTGTTCGCAAAACTCAACAATTCGTTCGCGAATTTCATTCAGGTAGCGATTCACCGTATTGCGATTCAAAGCTATTTTTTCGGCAATCTGAGTAGCAGACATATCTTCCGCGAAATATTTAACCATTTTGCGGAATTTATACTCGGATATTTTCGCTCGCCGAACATATTTATTTTTTAAAATTTGAGTCATTTTTTAATCTACATCTACAAAATCCAGTAACTCATTCTAGTCTAGCTAAAGCCAGCAAATTGGCATCGGCTATAACGACCATGATATTATCCGGTGTTACAACAAGGTGGGCACAGTCACAATAGGACTTCAATTCCCGTGACTGTCTCAGCTTTTGATTTTACCATATATTGTGAGAGATTTGATATGAATATTATGAATATGAAAAACAAAGTCGATAACTACCGTTTACAATTTGCCGGAGATAATCGCGAATTTGTGCCAATTATGATTGGCGGAATGGGAGTTGACATTTCCACTACTGAGCTAGCCCTTGAAGCTGCGCGGCTGGGCGGTATTGGACATATCTCGGATGCCTTAATCGCTGAAGTGGCTGATCGGAAGTGTGGTTCAACGATGGTTGGCGACAAACGTAAACAATTCAAAGAGAGTTTAAATAGTAGCGATAAAAGCAAAATATACTTTGATGCTCACGATATAAAAAAAGCCATGGAAGTCCATGTTGGCAAGACCATGAGCGCTAAAAAAGGTAGCGGGCTGGTATTTGTTAACTGCATGGAAAAATTAACCATGAATAACCCTAAAGACACCTTGCAAGCCCGGTTAAATTCAGCGCTAGATGCTGGAATTGATGGTATTACTTTAAGTGCTGGTTTGCATTTGAATAGTTTTGCCATGATGCAAGACAATCCACGCTTTCATGATGCCAAGCTGGGAATTATCGTTTCATCACTACGTGCATTGAAACCATTTTTACAACGCGCTAAACGTTCTAATCGGATGCCGGATTTCATCGTAGTTGAAGGACCTTTGGCTGGTGGGCATTTGGGTTTTGCCTTGGAAAACTGGCATGAATTTAGTTTACCGATGATTTTCAGTGAAATCAACAACTACCTTAAAGAACAAAATTTGAATATTCCGGTAATTCCTGCCGGAGGTATATTTACCGGTAGCGACGCCGCCGCATATCTTGCCGATGGCGCTGCTGCTGTTCAGGTTGCTACCCGCTTTACCGTAACCGAAGAATGTGGTTTGCCCGACAAAGCTAAACAGGATTATTTCCGTGCTACCGAAGAAGATGTTGAAGTAAATACCACATCACCAACTGGATATCCAATGCGAATGTTGAAATATTCACCATCATTGGGTGGGAAAATGAAGCCCAATTGTGAAGCGTTAGGCTACCTACTGGAAAATGGAACTTGTTCTTACATTGATGCCTATGAGCGGGCTAAAGCTGCTAGCAGCGATGGTAAATCGTTTGCAGTGTACGAAAAAACCTGTCTCTGCACTCATATGCAGTTGTATCAATGCTACACTTGTGGACACTATGTTTATCGGCTAAAAGATACCACCAATCGTTTGGTGGATGGTAGTTATCAGATTTTGACTGCTGAACAGGTTTTTGAAGATTATCAATATAGCAGCGAAAATAAAATTACTAAACCGCTAGCGTTGGTTGCTTAATTTACAAATTTAAATAATGATTACCACTGTCCAATTTTGGCAGTGGTTTTTTATATTCTTTACACCAGTTAGCCCCAATTAACAACACTGTCAACCACTGCAATATAGCGAAATAGCAGCAACCCCCTTAATCAAATATTTCAATTACACATCAATATATTACTTCAACACAGTTAAATAACCAATAAAAATACCCGACAAATATTGATAACTACTAATAAAAGTAGAACTCTATTTGTTATAATTCGAAATAATAGCAAATCACTATATAGTAACCTCATAATTTTTAGCTTGTACAATCTTTAAAAAGGGCTACTCATGAAATCTACTACTAAGTTGTCTCTTCTAGTGTTGTTGTCTGCCTCATTAATTGCAGGCTGCAACAGTGGAACAACAAATAACTATAATACTACAATTGTAGATTGTCAATTACCAACTTTTAATGAAAGCATCGGCAACTATATGCTACAAAAATGGGGCACCAGCGCTGAACAATATGGAACGAATAATTTTCCCGACGAATATGTTGGTGCCGGTTATTTTACTATGAATAATTACACTCCCGACGCAGTACTATTACCAACGGTAAGTGCAATTCAGCGTGACGGAACTCAGGAAATTTATAGTTACTTCACACATTTTCTAGTATTAAATCCGATTATGTCATTGCCAAATCCGGAATCTAACGTATTTGCCGCTTTAGGCTGTGGTTACGGTGGCGCTAACGGCTATTATGATTTTTTAACCAACCCTAATACTGCTCAGGAATCGGTTGTGCATGCCAGATTTACTTTTATCTATAAATATGAAAGTCAGCCGTTTAGTGAAACTGTTATTATTGAATCAGGTAACAATATGGGTAATGTAATGACCCAAACTAATTCACCTGGCTGGTATATCTGGACGCAACATTCTTCAACGCTGCCAGGCGGACATTAAAAACTTTTCTCGAGTTTATCATGAAAAAATTATTTTTTTTAATAATAGCCAGCAACATTTTAATTACCAGTTGTTCATCTGGTGGCGCGGCTACGACTGGCACAAAAGCCAATCCAACGATTTATGATTACGGTTATGCAAAATTTACCATTAGCCCGTATTCCAACACCATGGCAGTTACCCCCTATAACAGCGAATCGGGCATCGTTCGTTTAACGACCTCTCAATATAAGACTGCGTTCTATTCTTTGTCAACTCACTATAGTCCGCAAAGTAATATCTTGAGCTGTGGGATTGCGTCAGCCGTAATTATACTAAATACCATTTATGCCAATGTTGGTAAAACGCCGCCATTATCTAAAACCGGATCATGGTATATCCCCGAAGACAATGTTATTGATGGCAACTTTACATGGACAGAAGACAATTTCTTTAATGATAACGTAAATGGCTACTTAGATAAAGAAGTTATTTATGGACGGGAAAAAGTCAATGGTCAATATGTGGTCGGTGTATCATTGGAACAATTAACTAGCGCACTAAATCTACAAGGTCTAACGGCAACTAAAGTCAATGTAGAAACCTCCAGTGACACCGATATAGAGGCATTTCGAACGCTGTTAAAACAACAGTTAGCAACTCCGACTAAATACATTATCGTCAACTATAATCTTAATGTCATGTCAGCATTAAATGGTGGGCATTTTTCGCCATTGGCAGCTTATGACCAAAATAGCGACTCAGCATTAATTCTTGATACCTGGAATGCCTTTGCACCATGGACATGGGTAAAGGTCTATGACCTATATAAAAGTATGAACACCAAGGATGGCTATAATTACCGTGGCTATATTCTGGTGAATGCCAATTCTGCAACTTAGGAAATTTGATTTGTAAATACCTCTAAAATTTTATGTGTCTACTGACAACTACACATTATCTATTGTCGTTGTTCAGGGGTTGCCCCAAGTGGATTTATTTATTGAGCCAAGCGCTATTGAAGTATCCTGATTTTAGACCATGATAAAAAATAACGGAAAGATTTCCGTTATTTTTTATCATTATTTGAAAAGCATTAATTAAATTTTAGAACTCTAACAGTTAAAGGAAAAACTTCACCATTCGAAGTTACCGTTCCATCAATACCAATTGAATCATCATATCCGTAACCATAGCTATTAAAGTAGGTGTGCACCTGCTTGTCATATTGGTTAATAACTGACTGACCATAACTAGCATAATTACTCAAACAAGAGTAGTTGGGTTGGAAAAACTGACTGGAATACGCAGCCAACACACCATGCCCATAAATAAAATTACTACTACCTCCAGCACTTTGGCAGAATGGTAAAAATCCTGCGGCTTGCGCCCCAGCAAGATATTTAAGCATTGACTGGTAACTACCATTCACACCATAAATAGTTTGATCAGCAAACGCACTATAGAAACCATAGTAATTAAAATTACTTTCCTGCATGGTAAAACTATTTGCTCCGCTGTTAAAAGCTGCACCACCAGCAACATATAAACCAGTCGGACAATGCGATGCATCTGGATAAGGTGTAAAATGCATTAAATTGTCATTTTCTACATGTCCTTGCAAATAGCAACCATTGCCACCTAATTGATCGGCAATTTCATTGGCATTAATCATAACATTATGGTCTGGTTGTTTATAGTAATTCCATAAATCTTGAGTATAAGTATTCCAAGCGGCTGACTCAAATCCAGTAGGAATAAAATTCGGCTGGGTAAATACCGTCGATGGTGAATACACCGCTAACTGCTGCCCCGCGTCATTGGTGGGAAAATATGCCGCTAAATTATAGACACCTGTATAAATACTCATAGACTCCTTCATATTACTAATAATAGTACTGCCGGGATAGTTGTAGTACTCTGGTTTTATTCCCATCTCTTGATTTAAATTACCCGAGATATCAACTGCGCTCATCGCAATTGGGACACTGGTGGCATCAACATAACTCATGTCAGTATATACTGTTGACACATTCGGAACATTATATTCAAAATAGAGATATGGCACGGACTGCACAGTATTTGGATTGGAGCCGGTTGCGGCATTTAACGCACTTTCATAAGAAACATAAAAGCGTCCGCCTGCATTTAACCCATGATTTAGCATGACCGGAGTATAAAGTGTTAATCCACCTTTAGGCACAATTAGCGAATAAGACGTTAGCGAGCTTACTGCGTTTGCTTGAACGCTACCGATATAAACCAAGCCACTCTTCGTATACAAGATTGGAACCGCTTGTGGATAATCTGGAACACCACCAACCGTTGCGACCAAGTACACATTACTATCAACATCATTAGGGGTCATAACTCGCAGTGGTGCATAACCACTCTTATAAGCAACCGCATATATCGGCATTGAATAGGTATATGAGGTTCCGTTAGTATTTTGCAGTACGAAAGTTAAATTGGCGGCGGTTTCCGCCGTTGCTATTGAAACACTTGCACTAATTGAACAACTGGCACCGGCCGCGATTATTTTATTGGAACAGCCATCAACTCCTAGCTGCCAAATTAGCGGCGCGATTGGGGTTATAATGGTATTTCCTAATGAAACCGCTGAGGTGCTATTATTGGTAAAAATAAATCGTGACGAATATGTCCGCGTATTATAAATAGTTTCGCTAAAGCTTTCAACCGTGGCAGAAAAACTCATTCCCGCACTAGAAGCAACGGTGATACCGACCGGGGTAATATTGTAACTATGACCATTGTAACTAGACGTTGCCGTTAATTGGGCACTGCCGGTTCCTGGCGCGGTTATTTTTATGGTACAACTACGGTTTGCCAGGGTACTGGATAAATTGCAACTGGACTTATCAATTGTCGCCACCGAAGAATTCGAAGAACTAAGATTAACTATATCATTTACCACATTTGAACTACTACTCAAAGTCAGTATAACATCAATGTCGCCACCATTAGAAACTTTTACCGCAGTATTATTAAAGGCTATATTGCCATAAATTACTGGTCCTGGAACAACATTAACTATCATTGCTGACTCATAATTAGGGCTAGCCGTAGCAGTCAAATTAGCATTCCCAAGACCGTTTCCATTAATAGTTAATTCACAGGAGCGGTTAATTCCACTGGATAAGGTACAACTGCTTGGTGTTGTCGAGGCTATTCCGGGATTGGAGCTATTAATCATAACTACCAAATTATTAACGCCAGAACTTTTATCCAGACTTAGGGTAACATGGTTATTGCTTTCGACCACCACGCTTTCCAATGACTTGCTAAAGCTTAGTTTACCCGGCTGGATTTGATTAATAACATCTACTATAGCTATTACAGATTGATAACCGTTGGCATTAGCTGTGATATTTGCCACACCATCAGCAACACCGTGAACGATAATTTCGCAAGAACTAGGGCTGCCCGGTGGGCTGGAAAGAACACAAACGGCAGGAGATATTGTTGCCACTGAAGATTCTGAAGAAGTAATTGCTACTTCCAAACCAGAAATACCGCTACTATTATTAAGTTGCAAGATTAACTCTCGATCGCTCCCCTGCGTAACGTTTATTGCTGACTCAGAAAACGACAAATTGCCGGGTTGAACCTGACTACCACCACCGCTACTACCACTACTGCCACCACACGCAGCTAGTAGTAATGTTACGACACCTATAATATATATCCATTTTTTCATGCTTTATATTGCTCCCAGTAAAATACATTATTGAAAGCTGTAATTGTAACCAAAGCTTAAAAATAAACATACTCCAATTTAGTAGAGTAATTTTTATTTACCACAGCTCACTGGATTAAATATAAAATTCAAGAGTAACGGCAACAGGCTCCATAAATCAAAAACAGCAAGGCTTAAAATCATGTAAAAAGCAAACAACTCCATTAAAATGGAGTTGTTTGCTTTTTACATCCACCTCTATAATCATGCCGTGGTAAAGAACATAGTTAAAGCATCAGTATTCATATCATCCCAATGAGCTAGTATACCGCTCTTTAACAAATGTCTCTTTACCACCAACACAACTTAACTGGCTAGATTTTTTTTAGCGACCACAGTTGGAACTTCATGCGTCATACAGTATAGTCTCATGAAATTTCACCGCCTTACCAGTATATCATTGATGAGCGACGCGTAATTGTTGTATTTTAACGCGGCGTTTTAATTTCAATTGATAGTGACTATATTTGCGTAAGTACTCCGCAACTTTATGAAAAGAAATCGCCGGTAGTAATAAGATAACCACCCAGCTAGCCACTATAATCAAGATTGTATCCATTTTGCACCCCATTTTCAAACATTTGTTTCAATGAGATATTGTAAAACATACGTTTGATTTTGTCAATATTTTTTAGCAAATATTCCAATAAGTGGGTTTGATAAATTCATAGCATTACGCTAAAATAACTCCTTTACAATAATTATTATTTTGGAAATCTCTCAACTCATAAATAGCCTCTATCCTCAAGACAGGAAATTGGGTTAGTGAACCATCTCCAAAATTTATAGTTCCTTTACTCGTGGTTCGGCTTCCAATTAGGATTGGATCCAACCATTGTACCGCTAAAAAACAATAATTTGCCTATTTACTGATGAGGAACACATGCGCTGGTTAATTAGTAGAATCCGATTTGTTGCCGTAATTGCCAGTATGGCATTCATGGTGCTGGCTATTATCCTAATTGCACCATTTTCATTGAAAATCATCCGCAAATATGTCCGAATGGCATGGTCGCGAATGCTGATTGCCTCCACTGGAGCCAAGCTGCAAATTAAAGGTTATCCACTAAATAATGAAGAACTAAAAAACGCCATGCTGGTGTCAAATCATATTTCATGGCTGGATACTGTTGTAATGTTGCGATTATGTTTTGTCCGCTATATTGGCAAAATAGAAATGTTAAACTGGCCAATCTTAAAAACTGTAATCAAGGCCGGGGGCACTATTTTTATCGATCGCCGCAAAAAGAAAGACATTTTAAATGTCAATCAACAAGTTGCCAAATATTTAACCACGGGTTCGACAATTGGATTATATCCGGAAGGAAAAACTAGTGACGGTAAGATAATTGCCCCATTTAAAGCACCGATTCTGGAAGCAGCCCTATTAGCAGACAGCAAAATTTTTCCAGTAGTCCTAAGCTATCGCAAAGAAGATGATCAGTTAGCTACAGAAGTTACCTTTGCCAAGGTCAATTGGTTACAAACTGTAATGAATACAATTCAGCTAAAAGACTTGACCATTAATGTTACCATTCTACCGCCAATTAAGGCCCGCGACTTTTCTTCGCGGGATTTATTAGCAGACCATCTTTACCAATTGATCAGCAACGAATATTTTAAATCTATACCTTAAATTCACCCGCTATTCAATTAATTACTACGGCATAAATATTAATTATTATAGGGTTATTTAGCGGTATAATATTGCTTTCAAATCATATGAGGAAACACCTGATGAAAATATTGGTAATTAATTGTGGTAGCTCATCTCTAAAATATCAGCTAATTGAAACCGAAACCGGATCAGATATTGCTAAAGGTCTGGTTGAGCGAATTGGTTTACCTGGCGCAGTATTAACCCATCGTCGAGGCGAAGAAAAATTCGTAATTGACCATGAAAAACAGCAAGCCAACGGTACGGTAATAACCGATCATAAAACCGCAGTTGCCTTGGTTATTAAAGCTTTGACCTGTGAACATATTGGCGTTATCCGTTCAATGGATGAAATTAAGGCCGTTGGTCACCGGGTAGTTCATGGCGGCGAAAAATATGCCTCATCAGTGGTAATTAATGATGATGTTATGAAAGTATTGGAAGATTGCTCTAAATTAGCACCCTTGCACAATCCGGCCAACATCGTTGGGATTCAGGCCTGCAAAGAATTAATGCCACATACTCCGATGGTAGGTGTATTTGATACGGCATTCCACCAAACGATGCCGGCTGAAGCCTATATGTATGCGTTACCATATGAAATTTATGAAGAACACAAAGTTCGTCGTTATGGTTTTCATGGTACATCACATAAGTTTGTTGCCAATCAGGCTGCTAAATTACTCGGCAAAGATCTAAAAGATTTAAAAATTATTACTTGCCATTTGGGGAATGGTGCCTCGGTAGCAGCAGTTAAACATGGAAAAAGTATTGATACCAGCATGGGATTTACTCCATTAGCCGGTTTAGTAATGGGTACTCGTTGTGGCGATATTGATCCGAGTATCGTTGGTTTCTTGGCACATGAAATGAACTTATCATTAGCCGATGTTGATAATTTAATGAATAAAAAATCTGGAGTCTTGGGATTATCCGGTGTTAGCAGTGATTTCCGTGATATTGAAGAAGCAGCTGAAAAAGGCAATGTCCGCGCTCAATTAGCATTAGATGTTTACATTTATAATGTCAAGAAATATATTGGTGCCTATGCCGCGGCAATGAATGGTGTTGATGCCATCGTATTTACTGCCGGCTTGGGAGAAAATGATAAAGTTACCCGTGCTAAAGTAATTGAAGGCGTGTCATTCCTCGGTGTTAATATTGATCCACAATTGAATGATGTTCGTGGTGAATTAAGAGTAATCAGCACTAAAGAATCCAAAGTCGCAGCAATTTTGGCACCGACCAATGAAGAATTGATGATTGCTAAAGAAACTGAGGAACTAATCTAATCACCTGTTTCAAATCATTAAATATAAAACCTGCCAGTTTATTCCGGCAGGTTTTTTTATTATCTGGCAAGTTTTTGCGAATTAACTAGTAGCGCTTTGGTATATTTTGATAAAATAATCGCCACTTACAATATTAGTAACACCATTACCTAGGCATAAGGATTAACCGCACACAACTATCGGTAAATATTTAGCCAATAAAAAGGTTTATTTATAGCACTTTCACAGGAGCATAACATGTCTGATAAATACTTCATAACCAGTTGGTTATACTTATCCCTATTCACAATTGGTAGCGTAAGTGCTTCATCAAGCACCATTGCGCCGGAATTGGCTTCGGCAAAAATCCAGCAACGATTGGTAACTGGCAAAAACTCACTGGTGGTGACCAACAATCCTTATGCCAGTCGCGCCGCCAACCAAATTCTTAAAGCTGGCGGTTCGGCCTGTGATGCTGCAATAAGCGCCGCTTTTGTGTTGGGCTTAACCGAGCCGCAATCGTCCGGAATTGGTGGTGGCGGCTATGCCCTCAGCTATAATGCTAAAAATAAAAGTTTGAATGCTTTTGATGGGCGCGAAACTGCACCGTTAAAAGCCAACTCCAAGTGGTTCTTGGCTGCAGATGGAAGCCCGTTAAAATTTGAATCGGCAATGCTCAGCACTCATGCGGTTGGCGTTCCCGGTGAGGTTGCACTTTTTTACAAAATGCACCAAAAATGCGGTAACCTCAAGTGGGATAAACTGTTACAGCCAGCAATCAACCTTGCCAGCAATGGTTTTAACATGAGTCCGCGGCTCTATGGTCTATTGCTTGCCGATGCGGACATCTTAAAAACGGATCCAGCCATAACCGCGGTCTATTTTGAAAGCACCGGCTTGGTTAAGCCAGTTGGCGACATTGTTAAAAACCCGGGATATGCCGCAAGTCTGAAATTAATCGCCAAAAATCCAACTAATTTCTATTCCGGCAAACTCAGCCGCGATATTATCCATGCCGTTAATCGCCGGGCTGGACAGGAAATCTTTACTCCGCGCGACTTTACCAATTATCAGGTTTTGGTCAAGCCTTCAGTTTGCAGCAATTATCGCGCTAACTATCAAATTTGCTCGGTTCCACCATCATCAAGTGGCGGAGTGACCGTTGCCGAATTAATGAACCTTTACGCATTAAGCTATGATACTCAAAATGTAAATGACCCGCAATGGCCGTACTATTTTCTTGAAGCCAGCAAACTGGCTTTTGCCGATCGCAATCAATACCTAGCGGATCCGGCGTTCGTTAAAAAACAACCAGTAAATGGTTTACTGGCTGCTAAATATCTGCATGAGCGCGCAGGATTAATTGGTGAGTCAGCACTGGCAACACCGGTAATAGCCGGAACGCCAGCGGGAATTGATCCGCTTTATGCACCGGATAATAGCCCTAAACCGCACGGTACGACTTCGATTGCAGTAGTAGATAAAAAAGGAAATGCGGTATCAATGACGGTAACGGTTGAACACCAGTTTGGCAGCCATATTTTTGTTGATGGTTTCTTCCTCAATAATGAACTAACTGATTTTTCATTCGCGCCGACAGCCGCTAATGGACAACCAATTGCCAATCGTGTCGAAGCTGGAAAACGCCCACGTTCCTCAATTGCGCCGGTAATGGTCTTTGCCAAACCACATAACCAGCTCTTGGCGGTTACTGGTTCTCCTGGTGGTAGCCAGATAATTTGTTATGTCGCCAAAAATTTGATTCAGACCTTAGATATGCATCAATCACCGTTAGAAGCGGTTAGTAGCGGTAATTTGTGTGCGCCGAATACGACCGCCCAATTGGAGCAAAATATCGATTGGAGCTTTGCTGAATCGGCGCTAAGCGCGCATAGCGAATCGGTTAACTATGTTCCACCGGTAAGCGGTGTAACTACAATTTTTAAAACTTCTGCAGGTTGGGCTGGCGCTGCCGATCCTCGTCGTGAAGGTTTAGCAATTGGTGAATAATAAATTTTAACCATCTGTAACCATTGCTCTGGTCGGTTATGAGCAAAAAATGCAGATAATTTTTAAGAATAAAAATAT
>JBPOJK010000157.1:0-7981 GCA_052033675.1 Pseudomonadota bacterium | reverse complement strand
TGTAGATATTATTTTTAATATTAACTATAAATACTATTTTATTTTTAACTTTTTTTGCTTGAGTCTCACCCCCGGCGTATGTATTTTTTTCATGCAGGCAATAAATTATTATCATACCAGCATGGCTGAAGCTTCTAATCTGACATTTTATGGCAGTATTCCCGGATTAATTGCATCTTTTGTTATGTTTAGCCTGGTGCTAAAAGCCGGATTCCGTCGAGCAATCATGGTAAATTACGGCATTTTGGCAATTTATTATTTTATTGCACCTTTTGTCAGTTCAGTGGATTTATTCAAGGTACAACTATTACTAACCTCAATTTCATTTGTGGCAGTTAAGCTAGTGATGTATACCTCGGTTAGTCTTTTGACCGATAATGAAAACTCCCATGCTCGGATGATTAACTTCATGGAGGGGTGTTTTTCAACTGGTGGAATTATCAGTACATGGGTTATTGCCTACTTTATTGAACATTTCCCCAATCAATGGTACTATGTTTTTTGGGTATATTGTGGACTAAGTCTGGTATTATTCTTACTGTGGGCATTATCGCCGTTTGATGAAGCAGCATTGAAAACCGAAGAAGATCTGCCATTACTGGAACAATTGAAAGGCTTTAAAGGCATATTAACTCCAGGTTTGATTGTCTTTTTGATTATGTTATTGGCACAGGACTGGACAGAACAGGGCATCGGACAGTGGACGCCATTTTTCAATAATAGCGTATTACAGCTACCAGCGGCGGTTGCGTTGCAGGTTGCCAGTCTGGGAAGTATCGCTTCGGCACTCGGTCGTTTCTGGGGGGCTTTTTTATTGAAATTTGTTCGCTGGCATAAGATGCTGATTATTAATCTAGTATTAACAATTATCTTCCTATTGTTTGTATTTGCCAATCTTAAAGAAGGCGCCGGAATGAATGCCAGCAGTATTTTTCATGCGCCATTGATCGTGTTTGCCCTACCGGCAATTGGTATTTTTACCTCACCGCTGTATCCGACTTTGGCATCGCTATTAATGACCACCATGCCTAAAAGTAAGCACGCATTAGTTACCACCTTGCTGATTATTGTCGGCTATACTTTCGATACTATTGTAATCAAGGCTACCGGTGAATTATTTGACAAGCTAGGCGGAATTGCTGCCTTCAAAATTGGATTAATCATTCCATTTTTAGTAATTTTGGCACTGGTTTACCCATATTATTTGCTGCACCGCAAGGCTGCCAAAGATAATTTTAACGAAGAATAATTTTAAGGAATTAATTATGCGTTTATTAGTCAATGAACAATTTGACCAGTTGGCTGCACTACTGGTTGTAAAACGAATTACAGAACATCAGATTACTTCGCCGGAAAAACCCTTTGTTTTGGCGCTTCCGACCGGAGCAACTCCTAGCGGCATGTATCGTTATTTGATCAAATTTTATCAAGCCGGCAAAATCAGTTTTAAAAATATTGTTACGTTTAATATTGATGAATATGTCGGCTTAGATAAAAACCATCCGCAATCATTGTGGCAGTACATGCAGGAAAATTTTTTCCGCCACGTTGATATTGATGCAGCAAACACTCATATCATGAATGGAGTTGCGACAGATCTAGCTGCCGAATGTGCTGGCTATGAAGCTAAAATTGCGGCTTATGGCGGCATTGATTTATTAATCGGCGGAGTAGGAATCAATGGGCACGTGGCGTTCAATGAACCCTATGCAACGCCAAGTTCACCGACGCGGGTAGAGACCTTGCAATACAGTACCTTTGTTGCGCACAAACATAGCTTTGGCAATGACATCGACAATATTCCCCGGCAAGGGCTAACTTTGGGGATGAAAACTATTCTTGAGTCACGCGAGATTATGATCTTGGCAAATGGAATTGCCAAAGCACCGCAGGTTGCTCAAGCCGTTGATGGTGCAATTATGAATAGCTGTCCGCTTAGTTTATTGCAGTTGCATCCTAAAACGTTGTTATTGTGTGATGAACTGGCAACTTATGAGCTAAAAGTAAAAACCGTGAAATATTTTGCTTCGGTAAAAGATGAATATCAGGAATTAGCAACAGACCTTGACTAACATACAGTGTCGGAATTAATTTTTCCGGCATTTTATTTTAGACTGAATGAAAAATTTAATAATCTAATATTAGACTTCTTGTGTCAGCGGGCGTAGATCCGGTAATTACCACGACAATAAGTAATAACTGATAACATTATAGATTAGAGATCACTGTAACAATCAAAGCCATTTAAAAGGAACCGGGAAACATGAAAATTGAACACATTGCAATCTGGGTGAACGATCTTGAAAAGATGAAAGATTTTTACTGCACGTATTTTCAAGGAATCGCTAATCAAAAATACACCAATTCAATGAAAGGCTTTTCTTCTTACTTTATCCGCTTTGATTCAGGTGCTCGGCTGGAAATCATGCACTCGGAAAATCTGAAGAGCATTCAACCCACGACCCAGCCACGGTTAGGATTTATCCATTTAGCGTTGAAAGTTGCCAGCCAGGAAGCCGTTGATAAATTAACCAAACAGTTGCAAAACGATGGTTACCAGATTATTAGCGCGCCGCGGACTACCGGCGATGGTTACTATGAAAGCTGTATCCTTGACCCAGAAAACAATCAGATTGAAATTACGGCTTAGTTTAATTCATGCCTTTTCATAAAATTTTGTTTAATTAGCTTGGTCAAAATAATAAGTTACCCCCACAGAGAAGCATAACAGCACTGTGGGGAAATACTCTACTGATATCGTGAATATTTGTTATTCAGCAATATCTTCATCCCAAACTGTTGGATGACGCTGGATAAATTCCGCCATCAGCCGTTTAGGCTCATCCAAATCGAGATTAATTACTTCAACGCCACGACTGCGCATATAATCTTCGCCACCTTTAAAAGTGACATTCTCGCCCATTACCACCCGCGGGATCTTATACAGTAACACCGCACCGCTACACATATCGCAGGGAGATAAAGTCGAATAAATCGTTGATTTGGCATAATCCCGCGCAGTCAACCGTCCGGCGTTCTTCAGGCAATCCATTTCACCATGCAACACCGGATCACCTTCCTGCATCCGCTTATTGTGTCCGCGCCCGACAATTTTGCCGTCAATAACCAAAACGCTCCCAATTGGAATACCACCTTCATCCATTCCTTTTTGCGCTTCTTTTATCGCTTCATTCATAAAAAATAAATCCTGTTCAGGTGTGGTCATATAAGTCCTTTCAAAAATAAAAATTAGATACCAAAAAAATCCCCCACTAAAAATAGTGGAGGATATCTATTAACAAAATTAATGCGGCCATTTCCAGTTGGTTTCTTCTGGTAAATCTACGCCGTTTTCATAAGCATAGTCTTTACATTCCAGGCGCCGTTGTTTCAGTTTATTAATTACATTAATAAACTGCGTTTTGGATGTCGCCGCTTGAGTTAAAGCATCAATTGCCAGTGTAAAACGGTCAACTCCATTTTGGATCGCCAATTCTAACGGCGTATTGATTGAACCTTTTTCGCAATAACCGTGAACACTGAAGTTCAGATTATTTGAGCGATCGGCAATCATCCGTTTAACCAGATATGGATAACCGTGGAAATTAAAGATCACTGGTTTATCCGCGGTAAAGATGCGGATAAATTCGTCATCGGTCAAACCATGACCATGTTTATCTTCAGTTGACAAGCGGAATAAATCAATAACGTTGACAAAACGGATTTTTAACTCTGGAGCCAAGCGATGCAAAAGATCAGTTGCCGCCAAAGCCTCACAAGTTACAATATCACCACAACCGGCAATTACCACATCCGGTTCACCGCTGCAGCTAGCCCAATCCCAAACGCTAACCCCTTCAGCACAGTATTGGGTCGCTTTTTCAATTGGCACAAATTGTGCATGATTTTGTTTGTCGGATACAATCACATTGACATAGTTTTGACTACGGAAACAGTGATCCGCCATTGACAACAGTGTATTGGCATCCGGTGGGAAATAAATCCGGGTTACATCTGATTTTTTATTTACTACAACATCGACAAATCCGGGATCTTGATGGGTAAAGCCATTGTGATCCTGCCGCCATACCGTTGATGTCATTAATAAGTTTAATGATGGAACTTTACGCCGCCATGGTTCATGGTTAAGCATATCCAGCCATTTACAATGCTGATTAACCATTGAATCAATTACGTGGGCAAATGATTCGTAAGTAGATAACAGACCGTGCCGTCCGGTTAAGGTATAGGCCTCCATCCATCCTTCGAGAGTGTGTTCAGATAGCATTTCCATTACCCGACCTTCGCGACTCAAGGCGCTTCCGTCCTCATCAATCGGCAGAATATCACCCCAGAAGCATTTTTCACTAACTTCATACACCGCATGCAGTTTGTTGGAAGTATTTTCATCTGGACCAAAGACACGGAAACTCTGCATATTACGACGCATAATATCGCGCATAAACTCACCCAATGGATAAGTATTTTCTTTTTTAGTGACCGCAGGTATTACATCTTTAACCCCGTATTCACGATAATCCGGTAAATCCAGTGTCCTAAACTCATCATAACCACCATTGGTCACTGGATGCGCACTCATTCGTTTATCACCGGTTGGCATCATATCCTGCAAATCAGCAACCAAGCGGCCTTGTTTATCAAACAATTCTTCTGGTTTATAGCTTCTTAACCAGCTTTCAATGGCTTTAACGCTGTCCTGTGGATTTTTGGTATCAATAGTAATCGGCACTTGGTGAGCACGCCAGAAATTCTCAATTTTTTTGCCTTTATATTCTTTAGGACCAGTCCATCCTTTAGGACTACGGAAGACTATCATCGGCCAAAATGGACGGTTGGTGTTATTATTAACCCGCGCATCATGCTGAATTTGTTTAATCATGGCAATACATTGATCCATTACTGTAGCCATTGCTTCATGCATAACTAGTGGATCATCTCCCTCCACAAAAAACGGTGTATAACCATAACCCTTGAACAGATTTTCTAATTCTTCGTGTGAAACCCGAGACAAAATTGAGGGATTATTGATTTTATAGCCATTTAAGTGCAAAATTGGTAACACCGCGCCATCTCGACGAGGATTTAAAAATTTGTTACTATGCCATGCGGTTGCTAACGGTCCAGTTTCCGATTCGCCATCACCAACTACTGCGGCTACGATCAGACTTGGATGATCAAATGCCGCACCATAAGCATGTGATAAACTATACCCCAATTCACCACCCTCATGAATTGAACCCGGTAATTCCGGCGTACAGTGGCTTCCCAAACCACCAGGGAATGAGAATTTTTTGAATAAAGTTTGCATTCCGGCTTTATCTTGAGTAATATCCGGATATTTTTCAGTGTAAGAGCCTTCCAGATAAACCGGAGCTATTACTCCCGGTGCACCATGTCCAGGACCGGCTAGATAAATCACTTCGACATCATGTTTAATGATAACCCGATTCAAATGAGTATAAATAAAACTCAACCCCGGAGCAGAACCCCAGTGCCCCAATAAGCGCTGTTTAATTTGCTCGACCTGCAAGGGTTTTTCCAATAGTGGATTATCCCGTAAGTAAATCATTCCTGCAGCCAGATAATTACATGCCCGCCAGAATTTGTTTAACTTGAGGGCTTCTTCGTGAGTGAATGCTGTTTTAGTAGCCATAGTAACCTCGAAAATTTAAGATGTTTTCTATTAGTCATAATAACAAAGAATCGTTATTATACCACAAATAATTTGTGGTTTATTGCCGACAATTATTGCGCTGCAACAATTTCAATTTTTTCACCATCAAACAACAAATAGCCTCCAGCGGGATTATCCTGCCAGTCCGGAATTTCAAAACGGGTTAATTGCCGAATTTTTGAATTGGCAATCGTAAAAATACCCGGACGATGAGTATGTCCATGAATCACCCACGTTGCGCCTGTATCTTCGGCAAAATCAACAATTGCCTCATTTACCACACAATAAATATAGTCCGGCTTACCATTGGGTGTCGTATGTGATTTTTGTTCCAACTGCTCTTTGATTTTATAACGCCACGTTAACGGCAACAGCTTTAATAGAAAAATTGTCACCGGATTTTGTAAAATCCGTTTCATTTTTTGATAGCCGATGTCTAAAGTACAAAAAGTATCACCGTGGCTTAGTAGAGTAATATTGCCATTTAAATTAATCGTGTATAAATCCGGAATAAGCGTGATATTGCATTTTTTTGCAAATTTTTTACCAAGCGCAAAATCATGATTTCCACCACGAAAATACACCCGGGTAGTGGCAGCAAAATTAGCTAACTGCCGCTCCATTTCGCTAATAAACGGATTACGGTCATCATCCCCCAACCAGTAATCAAAAAAATCACCCAGAATATAGAGCGCATCAATCGTACCTTGCCATCTAGCCAATAGTGCATAAAATAACTGATTCTTTTCTGGGGTATCCGGCGATAGATGTAAATCGGAAATAAAGATAATTTTCATAAGGATTCGTTCAAATATAATAAAATTCTTAGCGCAGATTATAATACATTATCTACTTGAGGAAATATTAAATGCTACGTCAGGTACTAAAAATGGGGGCGCCAAGTTTATTGCAGCCATCGCAAAAGATTTTAGCCGCCGAATTTAACACTCCGGAATTGCTCGCACTGATTGAGGATCTGGTAGATACGCAAAAACATTATGGTGGAGTTGGGATTGCCGCACCGCAAATTGGAATCAATAAACAATTGGTGATCATCGAATATTATCAGGCAGATATTAGTCGTTACAATGATATCGGCGATTGCCCACGCCTAGTAATGATTAATCCACAATTAACTCCATTGGGAACAAATGATACCACCTATAATGAAGGTTGTCTGTCATTACCAGGGCTGCGCGGTGAAGTATCGCGTCCAGAAAAGATTGCCTACCAATATTATGATCCACAAGGCGTCTTTCATAGTGGTGAAACTGCTGGGTTTCTAGCACGGGTAATGCAACACGAGTACGACCATTTGGTCGGAATTTTGTATCCGATGCGGATGAATGACATCAGTAAACTGGCTTTTATCAATTGAGGTGATATTGTGATAAAAACGCTTCCATTTTTATAATTATAAAAACCCAGCCAAATTAATTCTTGGCTGGGTTTAGACAATGCTCGCGTCTAGATTAATTTATCATTGAACAAGTGTCCACGCTTGATCCCATGCTAAACCAGTACCTGGGGCATAGTAACTTGAAGAACCATTACACCATGCAGTGTATGGCCATCCTTTGCATTCATACACGTGTCCATTAGTTCCATAAACCCGGTTGCCCGCTTGATAATTTCCCAATCCGTTCGGATAAGTTTGATATGCCGCAGGGCTAGGAGCCGGAGTCGGGCTAGCGATCGGTGATGGAGATGGGCTAGGCACGACACTTGGGCTCGGACTAGGAACCGGTGACGGACTTGGTGCTACTGTCGGAACCGGACTTGGGCTCGGTTGCACTTTAGCAGCAAAGGCCATCGCGATAGTTTGGTTCTTGCTGATTGTGCTGCTATTGCTCAAGCTTGAACTTTGATAGCTACCGCTAGCTGTTGCCACAGTAATAGTCAAGTTTTGATTGTTTTCAATCTTGAACACCGCATTTCCATTGCCATAACCGGAGTAACCAACATAGCTGTATTTACCGTTGGCATCAGTAAAGCCTATCGTCGCTTTATCACTACCTTGCAAACCGCTGATCTTCAATGTCACTGTCCGCTTAGTTGTAGTTGAGGCTTTCATCGGAATACTCATCGCTGTATTCTGTCCATTCTTAACTGCTACTGCCGGAGTTCCGCTTTCAATATAGTTAACTCCATTTAACGGATCAGCAATACCACTTACCAATTTAACTTTGTACGCATGGGTACTATCACTGATTGGCAAGTTGCCGCTAGTTACTGAAGCACCTTGTTTGACAGTGTAAGTTGCCACTACTGCATTCGAAGCTTTGG
>JBPOJK010000019.1:0-5656 GCA_052033675.1 Pseudomonadota bacterium | reverse complement strand
GCGTTTGGGCGGTGGATTGATTTTGCTGATTTTGGGAATTAATATCATCATGGGTAAATCGGATGGTGATAAAGAGGGGATTAGCGGTAACGTTAACCGGCTGCGGGTAAAATCTCTGGGGGTTAGTCCGTTGGCACTGCCGATGATAGTTGGTCCTGCCAGTATGGTGATGGTTGTGTTATATGGCGAAGATGCGCCAACCATGGCAGGTAAAGCCATGATCCTAGGGATTTTGGTTATTTTGAGTATTATTATCGCGGTAACTTTCCTGTTGGCTGATTATATTGCCAAAGCAATTGGTGAAATTGGAATTGTGGTTATTACCAAGATCATGGGGCTAATTGTTACGGCGATTGGTTTTGAAATGATTATTGCAGCATTGCAAACCGTTGTTCCGATGCTGTTTAAATAGATTTTGTTTTATTTACATGAAAGACTAAAAGAGTAAAGAGTTTATGGCAAATTTCAATAATATCGCAATTGTCGGACGGCGGGATTCCGTACATCTAATAGAACAAGTTACCAAGCTTGCCGAATGGTTGCAGGATTTTGGCTGTCGTGCTTATCTCGATGACAGCGTTTCCAATGATTTTTATTGCCCGGGCTATCGCTGCGGAAAGTTGCTGGACTGGATTGATGTTATTGATTTGGCGATAATTATTGGTGGTGATGGAACACTGTTGTCAGTGGGGCGCCAGATTGTCAATCACGGCATTCCAATTATGGGTGTTAATCAGGGGCGGTTGGGATTTATGACCGATATTCCGGCGGAAGAAATGTTGCCGATTATCAAAGAAATGCTAATGAACCGCCGCTATGTTGAGGAAGAACGAACGCTGTTGGCGGCGCAGGTCATTCGCGATGGTAAGTTTGTTCAAAATGATCTGGCATTAAACGATATTGTAATTTCCCGCGGTGCTAAAGGCAGTATGATTGAATTTGAAATGAGTATTAATAACGAATTTGTCCAAACCCAGAAATCTGATGGCGTAATATTTTCAACTCCAACCGGATCAACCGCGTATTCGCTGGCAGCCGGTGGTGCAATTGTCCATACCGATGCCAAAGTTTTTTCGATTGTACCAATTTGTCCGCAGTCAATGTCGAATCGTCCGATTGTAATTGGTGATGATGCATTGATTGAGTTAACCATTACCCGTGATACCACCACGATTATTCATTACGATGGACAGGAGTATTTTGATTTAATGATTGGCGACAAGGTGGTGATTTCCAAATCCAAACGTCCGCTAAAATTACTTCATCCGGAAAACTACAGTTATTTTAATACCTTACGCACTAAATTGGATTGGGCAAAACGGGTATCCTAACGGTAAGAGGGTTTAATTGTGTTAAGTAATCTGCAAATAAAAAATTTTCTCCTGATTGATGAACTGGAGCTGGACTTCAATAATGGTCTGACGGTAATTACCGGTGAAACTGGCAGCGGCAAATCAATTATGATTGATGCGTTGTTGCTTATTTTTGGTGCCAAGGCGAACAGTGAAATCATTCGCAGCGGAACCAATCAAGCTTCGTTCAGCGCGACCTTTGCGGTAGATAACTTCAAAATCCGTGAGTGGCTGGCGGAACGTGAGTTTTTAGATTCCAGCGAGGAAATGAGCGTTATCTGTCGGCGGGTAATTGATATTAATGGGCGTTCGAAGGCTTATATCAATAGTATTCCGGTAACGCTGGGAGTTATGAAAGAATTGGGCGAAATGCTGTTGGATATTCACACTCAGCATGCTTCAATTGCGCTGTTAAAAAGCGAAAATCAGCGCTTATTGGTCGATGAATTTGCCGGTATTAGCGAGATGCTGGTCCAATTAGCAAGTAGTTATCAGATGATGACGGAACTGGATTTGCGCTTGCACGAGGCGCGCGAAAGTTCGCAGGATTTGTTATTGAAACAAGAGCTGCTTAGCGAAAAAGTTCGTGAGCTATCCGAACTGGCGCTGGAAAATGATGAATGGGAAAGTCTGCAAAATGAGCAGCGGCAGTTGGCAAATGCGACCTTTATTTTACAGGAACTGGATTTTGCCTCGAATTTGATTGGCGGCGAGCAAAACTCATTAGCCGATTTAGCCGGAACCTTGAATCACCGGCTAGGTAAATTAAGTGAGTTTATTCCCAATTATGTGCAAATTTCAGCGTTGAGTGATAATCTGGAAGTAATTATTTCCGAGCTGGATCACGAACTGCAGTCTTTTGCCAATAAAATTGAACATAATCCCGAGCGATTAAACTTGATTGATGAACGGATTGGTGAAATTTACGCGGTAGCGCGCAAGCTGCGGATTTTGCCGGAAGATATTTCTGAAAAACTGCAGTTATGGCAACAGGAATTGGTAAATCTGGTTGCTTCTGCCGATATTGAACAATTAGAGCGGGAATTGGCGCACGCTAAACAAAACTATCGCGAATTGGCTCAGATGGTTTCGCTTAAACGTCAGTCGGCAGCCACCAAACTTGGGCAGGAAGTCAGCCAGATTTTGACCAATTTGGCGATTCAGGGTGAATTCAATATTGCAGTAGCAACTGGAGACAACTATTATAGTCATGGCATTGATACCATCCAGTATTTAGTCAGTTTTAATCGCGGGATGGCGTTACAACCGTTAACTAAAGTTGCTTCTGGTGGTGAATTATCGCGGGTGGCATTGGCGCTGTATGTTACTTTGAGTGTCAGCAATCCGCCGGAATTAATTGTCTTTGATGAAATTGACGTTGGTATTGGCGGTGGCGTTGCCGAAGTAGTTGGTTCGCTATTGCGGCGTTTGGGATTGACTAAGCAGGTGATCTGTATTACCCACCAACCGCAGACGGCTTGCTGTGGCAATCAGCATTTATTGGTGAAAAAATATAACCAAAATGAGCAAACAATCACCGCGATTGATTATGTTGAGCAAACTCAGCGAATTGATGAAATCGCGCGGATGTTGGGCGGTTTGGAGATTACAACTACAACATTACAGCATGCTCAAGAAATGCTTGGTAATGCCAGCAACAAATAGTAAAGGCGACTAATCAGCCGCCTTTATATTCGATAACAAATACAAACTACATTGTATGTTGGCAACCATTGATAGCCAATTCAGCACCAGTCATGAAACCGGAAATATCAGAAGCTACATAAGCAACCAATCCAGCGATTTCTTCAGGTTTACCTAAACGACCCATTGGAATACCAGCAATAATTTTGTTACGGATCTCTTCATCGATTGCCATAACCATCTCTGTTGCAATATATCCAGGGGCAATAGTATTAACTGTTACACCTTTTTTAGCAACTTCTTGAGCTAAAGCCATAGTAAAACCGTGAAGTCCGGCTTTGGCTGCTGAATAATTAGTTTGACCAGCTTGACCTTTTTGACCGTTGATTGAAGAAATATTGATCACACGTCCCCAGCCTTTTTCAACCATATCATCCATAACTTGTTTAGTCATATTAAAAGCGCTGTCCAAATTGGTACGCATAACCGCATCCCATTTGTCTTTGCCCATTTTTTTAAACATACCATCACGAGTAATTCCGGCATTGTTTACTAAAATATCAACAGATCCTAGATCTGCTTTAATTTTGGCTACAGCAGCTTCGCAAGAAGCATAATCAGACACATCGCAGGCATAAGCGGCAACATCAAAGCCTTCGGCTTTCATTTGTTTAACCCATGCATCAGCCTGTTCTTGAAATTTTTGTGATTCAGCTTCATTAGTATAATAAGTTGTTACTACTTTGTTTCCAGCTTGTGCCAAAGCTTTACACATAGCTGTTCCAATTCCACCCATGCCACCAGTAACCAAAGCAATTTTCGCCATAATGACTCCCTATCAGTTAAAATATTGACTATTATCAAAAAAACACTAACCACAGAGTAGCAAATTACATTATGATTACCATTTTTTTGCATCGTTTTATGCAGAGTATTTTTTTACCCCCGCTTAATTCATTAGTTATTATAGTACTTGGGCTGTATTTTTTCAAGGTGCAGCGCACAATAGGGAAAGTATTAATTGCGCTGGGCTGCCTCAGCTTGTATCTGCAATCGACACCGTATTGTGCTTATCAGCTAAACAAAATGATCGCACCACCACCAATTAAGGCTCAGGAACTAAATGATGCTCAGGCAATGGTATTGCTTGGTGGTGGCGTAAATACCTATGTTAAAGAATATGGACAAAATGCGGTTTCCAATATGGATACCTTGGTCAGAATTCGCTATGCGGCATTTCTTGCTAAAAAAAATCCTGATTTACCGATATTTGTTTCGGGTGGTGCCATCGATAGCAAAGATTCCGAAGCTAGTTTAATGAAAAAAGCTTTGCGGAATGAGTTTGATGTCGAAAATCCAATTTATCTAGAACCGGATTCCAAGACTACAACTGAAAATGCCAAATATACTTCGCGATTATTGCAGCAATATGGAATATCAAAAATTGTTTTGGTTACGTCAGCCAGCCACGAGCGGCGAGCCAGTGCCTTGTTTCGCCAAAGTGGAATTCAAGTAATATCGGCACCGACCGGTTTTTATTCTTTAGGTTACTACCGTTTACAATTATTGTGGTTTGTACCGACGGCACAAGCAATGGCGACAACTTCAGCGGTATTGCATGAATTACTGGGCTATGTTTACGATGTTGGAATTAACGAATGAATTTACTACAACTTCATCATATTATCCAAATACTATTTACGCCACCTGTAAATATTTGGATATTCGGGTTTATCGGATTGTGGTTTTGGAAGTATAAAAAGCTAATGATAGTAATTTGGTTATTAGGAGTGGCTTGTCTTTATCTGCAATATACTCCTTTATTTGCTAACGGGATAACCAAAACAATTTATCCGTCATTGGATCGTGATTATAATAAATCGGATATTCAACCGCAGGCAATAGTGGTCCTAGGCGCTGGAATTACTGTTGAAGTTGGTGACTTTGGCGAATTTGAAGGCTATCCTGCAGGTGTTTCATTACTTAATATTAAAGCTGCCGCAAAAGTAGCGCTAGAAAATCCCACTTTACCAATAATTCTATCTGGTGGTGTTACTGATGATGGAATTAGTGAAGCATCAGCAATGCAGGGTTATTTGAGAGATAACTATTCATTGCTAAACCAAACTATTTTAGAATCGCAATCGTTAAATACTAATCAGAATGCACGGTTTACCGCCTTGAAATTAAATGAGGTCGGGATAAGGCGAGTTATTTTAGTTACTCAGGCATCACACATGTGGCGTTCAGCAGCATTATTCTCTAAATACGGTATAACCCCGATTTATTACCCGGCATGGGATGATTATTCAATAAATAACTTAAAGTGGTGGCAAAAATTAATACCGAATCATGCGGCGGCAGTAGAGACGCAAAAAATATTCCATGAATATATCGGATATTTTATTTATGTTGTATTATGAGGGTTTGTTATTTATCATACGGTTTTAATTCAATAATATCTAATGTTTGTCTTGGTGGTAGATGGTTTTAGGTGAAAAAATTAATAAAAACTATAAAAAAGTTTTGACAGGGTAGTGTGGTTATGGCATAATAACGTTCTGCCGCAAAAAGGCGGCGTTGAAAAACGAAATCAAAACAGATCTTTAACAATAAAAAACAATCAATAAATGTGAGGCATCTGGCTAATAATCGTAAAA
>JBPOJK010000074.1:0-16070 GCA_052033675.1 Pseudomonadota bacterium | reverse complement strand
AATTAGGCTATAATCAGCATAGCCCCAAATAACTGCCGAATATATGTTAATAGACCCAAAACTACACCAACTAATTGATTTATTTTTTAAATCATTCGACGGGCAAAAAGTTTTTTGTCAAGTCAATGATCTGGAACGGCGCTACGTATTTCTCAATGATTATTTTGAAGAGCAAGACACCATCATCAATCATAGCCGTGCTTTTGGCAAGACAATTAACGAGTGTTTTCATATTTTCAACCATCCTTATCATGCAGAATACCCAGATCAGCTCGATCAAATTTACGTTCAAGCCATGGCTAACCGTCAGCGTAAGAGCTTTTTTGCTTACTCGCGCAATGGTTGTAATCAAGAGTTTATCCGTTTGGCAAATGTATTTCCATTAGTCGCCAGCGATGGTGAATTACTCGGCAGCTATACCCTGTCATGGTTTGCTAACCCACTAAATTTTTTACATTATTTCCAAAATAATTTTTGCCAACACCTCAACAGTTATCCACCGCTAGAGAATAATCAGCCGCCGCATGAATTATCCAAACGCGAACATCAGATTTTATTTTTGCTACTGTACAATTTCTCGCAATATCAAATTGGGGATTTTCTGCATATCGCCCGTGGTACCGTCCAAAAAATCATCAATGAGAAAATTTGTCCTAAATTAAACATCAATCCGCCTAATGTCGCCCAATTGATTGACTATGCCAATAGCATTGGTCTGCAATATTATTTTCCACCGAGTCTGTTAGGTTACCGAATTATTGAACTCTACAACGATGAGTCTTTTTTACGCTCGTTAGCCCGCCAAATTACCGCAACTACCCCACTTGCCAAATAAAAGTATCCATTTTGGAAGATTCTATTTTTTATGTAATTACCTTATAATCCGGTCATATATTTTATTTAAGGTTTTATCATGCAAAATACAATAATTACAACCGCTACCCCCACCCATAAACTAAATGTCCGTTGGTTCACGTGGTATGCCCTGTTTATTACTTTACTAGCGGTTTCGTCCACCGATATTTATATTTCGTCATTACCGCAAATGACCATTGATTTTAATACTTCGCCAAATTTGATTAATTTGACCATTTCAATCTATACCCTAACCATGGCAGTAACGGTATTATTTGCCGGAATTTTGAGCAACCGCTTTGGGCGAAGAAAAATCATTCTCTTGGGAATTATTTCATTTACCATCGCATCATTTTTAATCAGCTCCGCCAATTCAATTTATGTAGTAATCCTGTTACGGGTAGTTCAAGCCTTTGGTTGTGCCTGCTTGGCAATTGTAACTCGACTGGTACTAAAAGATACCATGAGCGCCAAGGAGCAGGTGCATGCAACCGGAATATTAGTGATGGGAATCGTCTTGTCTCCGGCAATTGCACCTAGCGTAGGAGCTTTCTTGGCGCAACACTGGGGGTGGAAAAGTTGCTTTGATCTCAGTGGAGTTGGTGGCATAATTTTATCCATTGCCGGCTATTTTATCGTTCAGGAAACTAACGCTACTCCAGTCAAACAGTTAAATTCGTTCCGCAGTTATATTCTGGATTATGGCAAATTACTGAGTGATAAGATCTGCGTTTACTTTACCATTTTAAATAGCTTTACGTTCGCGATTTATTTTGTCTTTATCGGCATTTCAAGTTATTTATTTATTGATCACTATCAAATGTCACCACTGGTCTATTCTTATCTGTTTATCATCATTGCACTGGGATATTTTGCCGGCAATTCATTGATGATGATGCTTAATCGCCGTCATTACTCTCAGCTAGCAATTATTAACATAGGGATTTATGCCAGCATAGTGGGACTTATCGTATTGCTTACCAGCCTCCTAATAACCACGAATAAAATTGGTACAATTTTTGCTGTAACCGCGGGAGTAATTATTATGCGGGCGGCTTCAGCACTGATTATAGCTCCGGCGCAAGTGAGAATTTTGGAACATTTTAAAGAACGTGGAGCTTTGGCATTGGGATTATCAACTGCAGTCCAATTTGGCTGTGCCAGCTTGGCGGTGAGCTTGGTAGCCATTTTTCATCAAACAGCGCTACTTAGCTTAGTTGGTGTAACGGTACTTTTTTTCATTCCAACCGTATTGATTATGCCTAAATTACGCCGTGAATTAAAGAATCACTAACTAAATTTACCCATATTTTCATATTTCAGAGATAGATTGTTTATTTTTGTGACTATCTAGGCGATTATAAATACTAATTAATACCCCATAGACAAATCGATTATTTATAACATGATCACTATTTTAATAAATGTCAACTCATAAATAAACCGCCTTCTAAAAAGAAAGCGGTTATTATGCTCATTATAATAGCCACACTTTAGCTTGTCCCACTATTATGACATTATTTCAAAAATCGCATTCGCTGCCATTAACGTTGGTGAAATTACATGCGTAGCACCATTCATCTTGGCAACCTCAACATTTTCCTCATAAAGAACCCGTGCAACAATTTTATAATTGCCCGCAAATTCTTGCTTTAATTTACTGGCATTGACCGCCGCCAAAATATTTTCACTATCAAGATCCGAAGTAGCAATTACCATCTTGCAAAGAGCAATATTTGCCCGTCTTAAGCTTTCCAAACGGTTTGGAACACTAACAAAAATAAAATTGCCATCATTGCCGGAATTTAACTCCGGATGCGAATTATTGTCAAGTAAAACAAACGGAGTCGAATTTTTTATAAATTTATTGATTAATAACTCAGTAATCACGCTATAACCACATAAAATAATATGATTTTTCATATAAATTTTTTCTCCCTGAATTCGAGTTACCAGCCGTTGAACCCGCGACAATAATTGATAGATCAAGACTGAACCGAACATCGCAAAGGTACTAAAACCAAAAACAATCATGGTAATAACAAAATATTTGCCAACCGTTGTTAGCGGATAAATATTATCATCGCCAACCGTCGAATAAGTCGCAATAGTATAATAAAAAGCGTCACTCAGCGAATTAATTGCATGAAAATGCGCCCGCAATAGATAACTGCCAAGCGTACCATAGGCAACCACCCAGATAAAGGCGAGCGCGGTTAAAGCTTTAAACGGATTTAATCCGCTTTTCAACCGATGCAGCCGATGTATCAGCCGCAATAGAATTGTTTTAATCACGTAACAATTCTATCAAAAATGCCGTTTTAATTTTACCATTTGCATAATTGCCACCGAGATTTCCTCGATTGATTTATGACTGGTATTTAGAAACGGAATTCCGCAGTTGTGCATCATCTGTTCTGCTGCATGAATTTCGGAAATGCAAGTATTTAATTTGGCATAATGACTATTGGGCAAGCGATGAGTCCGAATTTGGTGCAGCCGCTCGGGTTCAATGGTTAAGCCAAACAATTTATGATGATACGGTACCAAAATTTTCGGCAGGTGGTCACCTTTAAGATCGGTTTCGGCAAAGGGATAGTTGGCCGCCTTAAGACCATAGTTGACTGCCAGATAAATACTGGTTGGTGTTTTGCCTACCCGCGAAACACCAACAATAATTATATCCGCTTCATCATAATTTTTCGCACTCACCCCATCGTCATTATCCAGTGAATATTGGATTGCCTCAATCCGGTGATTATATTTATCTTCATCCCCGATACCATGAATTTTACTCACTTCAAGAGTTGCTTTACAACCCAGCTCATCTTCTAATTTACCAATAAACGCCTCAAAAAAATCCAATGTCACCGCGTAATCAACATGCAATAACTTGCGCAACTCCGGATTGATAACACTTGAAACGATAATCGGATGTTGTTTGTCAAGCAAAAACCGATTGCGTACCTTCATCAAAGCTTGGCTAATTTTTGCCGGAGTATCGGCAAATGGAAAATTTTCTTTGCGAAATTCAACCTGCGGAAATTTACCCAATAACGCAGTACCAAGTTTTTCAGTGGTAATTCCCGTTTGATCAGAGATATAAAAAATACTGCGCATTGCTTATTCCTTAAATTTTTTTGCTTATTTTGGTTAAATGCTCTACAATTTTGTACGCTATACTAAGCCTGTGTGACTATATGAAGTCCAAATATGACCTTAATAGCTGCAGATGAAGTAATATTATAAAGGATTTTATCGGATGTTCTCAACTCTATTTCGTTTGGTTTCGCGGCGCCTTACTTTCGGATTGGTATTTTTATTCTGTTTGGGCTGTCTGGGATTTGCGCTATACTCACAATATTTTCAAGGGGCTGAACCATGCCCACTGTGTATTGCCCAACGGGTCATTTATTTAATTATCGGAATAATTGCGCTCATCGGGCTAATAAATAATTGCAAAAGCTGGGGTAATTTCTTCTATGGAATACCATTATTGGGATTCTCATTATTTGGTGCCAAAGTAGCACATCATCACGTTTGGTTACAAAGCCTGCCCCCAGATCAATGGCCAGCTTCTTGTGGAATGCCGCTTAGCGTTCTTTATACCAAAATCCCACTCACCGGTTTTTTACATACCGTTCTTAGCGGTACCGCCGAATGCGCTGCAGTAAATTGGAAAGTATTTGGCTTTTCCGGACCATTAGTTAGCATGTATGGTTATGTCTTATGTGCAATTGGTGCTCTTTATATCTTGATTTATCAACGGCAAAAATAATTCGCTCACGATGAAAAACTATTCAGCCGCCTTATTACGTAAAGTAAAACACCACCTCAAAAACGGTGGTGTTATTGCTTACCCTACCGAATCGTGTTATGGCTTTGGATGTGATCCGCTTAACTATAAAGCCATCGCTAAAATCATCAAAATTAAAGGGCGCTCAAAAACTAAAGGGCTAATTGTAATTGCCGGCAAAATCTCGCAACTGGAGAAACTGATTCAACAGTTATCCACTAGCGAACTAGCGGAGATTAAAGCTTTCTGGCCGGGATTTTACAGCTTAATTCTACCAACCAATGGCAAAACTCCAACTAATCTCACCGGCAAGCATCACAAAATAGCTTGTCGGGTAACTAAGCACTCATTGGTAAATCAGTTATGCAATTATTTAGATAGCGCACTGGTATCAACTTCTGCCAACAAATCCGGACAACAATCAATTAAAACCGCTCGCGAATGCCAACGCAGGTTTGGCAAGCAAGTAATGGTACTACCCGGTTTGACTCAATTTGCTAAAAGACCATCAACCATCATTGACTGGCAAACCCGTAAAATCCTCCGCTAGATACTTATCATCACTATATTGGCAGATACCCCATATTGATACTTTGATTTTTAGAGCTAAGTTATTAGACTTCTTATTGAGTAAAAAATCAATCAATAAAACCAGGAATCATTATCAACCACAAACTTACTCAGCGATTTAAGAGTGCTATTCCTACGTTAAAAATAATTTCTCTAATAAAATAGTTCTTGACAAACCATAACTAACTGCCATAAAATAATGGTAGTAAATTTTATACTACTTTTTTAAAGAAAGAATAATCATGACAACTACAACTAAACCATTAGTAATTATCACTGGCGCCAGTTCTGGAATCGGTAAAGCCACTGCACAACGTTTTTCACAAGCTGGACATTCGTTATTGTTATTGGCTCGTCGAGTTGAAAAACTGGAAGAACTTAACTTGCCAAACACACTGTGCCGTAAAGTTGATGTAACCGATTTAGCCGCCTTTCAAGCCGCAGTTGACGAAGCTGAAACAAAATTTGGTCATGCTGATTTAATTGTCAATAATGCCGGAGTTATGCTATTGGGTAATGCCATAACCCAAAATCCGATAGAATGGCAACAAATGCTAAATATCAATGTGATGGGTGTGCTTAATGGGGTTAAAACCGTATTGGGCAAGATGGTTGCCCGTAATCACGGAACCATTGTAAATATTTCATCAATTGCCGGGCGTAAGACTTTCCCTGATCATGCTGCTTATTGTGCCACTAAATTTGCCGTTCATGCCCTGACTGAAAACATCCGTGGTGAAGTTGCCGGTTCAAATGTACGGATGACGGTTATTGCACCGGGCGTGGTTGAAACTGAATTACTGTCGCATACGACCGATGCAACGATTGTTGATGGCTATAAAGCCTGGAAAGCCAATACCATTGAGCAAGGATTGAATCCCGATGATATTGCCCGTTCAATCGAATTTGCTTACAGTCAGCCGCAAAACGTGTGTATCCGTGAAATAGTCATTGCCGATACCAAACAAGATGCGTAAACAGCCATGAGCAGCCTGATTAGCAGTCTGGAAAGCCTCGGTTTAAATAAATCTGAGGCTTTGGTTTACATTGACATTCTCAAAAACCCGGATACCAATGGCTCACAGATTACCCGGAGGATTGATTTACCCAAGCCGTCGGTATATCTGGCAGTAGATAAGCTTTATCAACGAGGATTAATCAATCTAATTCCGGGAAAAAGCAAGCAGTATCGGGCGCAGGATCCGACAATTGCCTTAGAAAAGCTCAGGGGTGAATTTAATAGCCAGTTGGATAATGCCCTGCATGAGATTGGCCAACTGCAAATTGCTGCACCAACCAGTGAATTTGTGCATATCACCGGTTATAGTAATTTCACGGCACAATTAGCAGAAATGCTGACTCGTGCCGAGAAAGAGTTGTATATTCACACCAATGTTGATTTAAATTTATTTGCCAACATTCTAAACAATTTGATTCAACGGGATATTCGGGTGATTGTATATTCTTTTGGTGACAAATTCTCATACAATTTCAAACTTGAAGAATATTATGATCCAAATAAACCTCTCTGTGATGCGTTTAGCTTTATGGTAGTTGCCGATTATCGCGAATGTATCATGAGCTGCGGTAAACTGAATAATGAATATCTGGGAATTTATACCCGCCAACAATTACAGGTTCAGTTAATTGCCGAAAATATCCATAATGCAATTTATTGGCTAAAACTCTATCAACAGCATCCGGATTTTGACTATCCCTGCCGTTTGGAAACTATTGCCGAAACCGACATTTACCCAAGTGGCTATTCGATATAAAAAACACCGCCTGAATGGTGATGTTTTTTACTTTTAGAGAAAAACTCTATTGAAGCTTCCGGTAATTAATTACTAATATTACTAATAATGACTTTAGCGCTAAAATAGGGATATGTGCATAACATGCGGTTACCCGATAATATGCACTAACTCGGCTAAGGGCTTACGGGTTTTTGGACGCGCCGGAGCCACCACGCGATAGCCAAGAGCGCAAAATACCGCTGGTTGATAAAGCTTACTATCAAAAACCTGATGGCGTTCCAATACCTGCGTAACCTCGGCTTTCAAGAACCCCTCAATCGGGCAGGAATCAATTCCAATTTCAGCAGCAGCACTCATCAAATTACCCAGTGCAATATATGCCTGCCTAGCTGCCCACTCATCAAGATAACGCGGATCACGCGTCATACCAATTTCATTAAGCTGATGATTATTAATCAGATTGCGGCGCATCTCCAGCAAATCTGCTGGTGTTTGCTGAACCTCAACCACAATATGATCAAAATAATTATCCTGAATAGTTATATCTTTTTTAGTCGCAAATAAGACTATCTCACTGGCAGTCAGCAGTGATTTTTGTGCACCCCACATCTGTGGATGCAACGCAGCCAATAATCCCTTATTCCGCAGCACAAAAACCTCATATGGCTGTAAACCAAATGATGACGGGGACAGATGAATTATTTCCAATAAAAATTCGAAATCTTCCGCCTTAATCGTGCGTGAACCATCAAATTCCTTACAGGCATGTCGCCAATTGTACGCGGCTAAAATAGCTGGTTTATTCATAATACTTCCAAAATTTGTTATAAACTAGGCTTCTTCACCATAAGGGCGTGCTTCGGTTGGCAAATCGCTATGATATACTGCGCTGATTTTTTCATACATATATTTGGAAATCGCCTCACGATTCGGAAAATCAGTAGCTTGTACCGGATCCAAAATATCTAGTTTGATGATAAAACCTTTTAAACGCAAAGTATTCCAGACTGTTTCCATCCATTTTTTCTTGGAAAAAGTCACGTCTTTACACGGGCTACCATCGAGGTTGCGATAACGAATAATCACCGGCACAATCCGACTTTTGGCAATCATTGCCGATTCAAAAATTGAACCATGAAATGGCAACACGGTTTCACCATCACTGGTGGTCCCTTCAGCAAATAATCCCATCCCCCAACCATCCATCAACACCGCAGCAATTTTCTTATTGGCTAATACCAGTTCGCGTTTATTCTTACGATCAATAAACACCGTTCCACCAGATTTAATCAAATTCCGTAATAACCGCCATTTTAGCATTTCAACTTTGCCGACGTAATTAGTACAATAACGACTCGACATCACCAAGGTATCCAACCATGAGACGTGATTCTGCACAAACATCGTATTCGGTTGAATATAATCATCGCCAATAGAGCCAGTTACCTCAAATTTACCCCCCGCGCCCCACAACATTGCCCGCGACCACGGACGATGAAAATACTTACGCCACCATTTAAACGGAATAATCGGATAAATAAGATAAGAGCCGGTAATAATATAGATCATCAACAAGACTAGTATAGCAAAGCGGTACCAAGAAATAATTGTACGCATGACAGTTCCAAAAATAAATTATAGTCGCTATTTTACCTTAGTTAGCAGCATAATAGCCAACGTATTCACACAATTGAGAGTTTTTACATTAATAACTAATTAGTTATTTCGTAAATTTCCAGAGGTAACCCGTCGGGATCTTTAAAAAAGGTAAACCGACAAGCCGTAAATTCATCAATCCGAATATCTTCGACTTCAACACCAAAGGAATTCAAACGCTTAATCACAACTTCCAAATTATTTACCCGAAATGCTAGATGACGTAAGCCACAGGCTTCCGGAGTCGATGGACGTGGTGGAGTAATCGGAAAAGAAAATAATTCAATCGCACTAAAATCGTTAATTTTGAGATCCAGTTTATATGATTGTCGTTCCTCCCGATAAACTTCACGGATAATTTCAAATCCAAGTATTTGATTATAAAAATATTTAGAACGCTGATAGTCGCTACTAATTATCGCGATATGATGAATTTGATTGCTGAATAAATTACTCATAAATTTTCTCTCGATTTTCACGCAAGCCAATGGCAGTTATACCATTTACTTGCTATTACAAAGTGCGGTTGGGCAGGACAAAATTACTAAGTTACAGATTGCGCGTAATATCGGTTACTTAAATAATTGCTGGTATTTAAACAATAATGCTTCCAACTGCAATTTTTGATTTAATGGATGCTCGCTCCATTCCCGCAAAAACACTAACTCCTGATTGAACTGAAATAATTCATCCAAATTTAAGCGCGGCAACAATACTTTGATTTGCTCTTGATGAGCACTAAAATAATTCGCTTGAGCTAACTGCTGCAATGCCAGCAAGTCAGCCAACCACTTAAGAATAAAATCCAGCAGCTGCGCCATTCCGACTTTCTTGGGATCAAGATTTTTACTTACGGCAAAAATATTATCAATTGAGGGGCGCAGCAGGCAATTTAGCAGACAGCTGAACTGCTCGCTAGTAAACGGTACAACAAAAAATGGCTCGCCATCATAGTAATTAAGCCAGAAATCTTTATTTTCAAGCTCACCGACTACCAGCCCTGCATCACTAACTGACGGGGTAGCTAAGCGAAAATCCAAACAACGACTGCGAATGGTTGGCAATATGCGATTTTTATTGCTGGCATAGAGGATGAAACGGCACTGCTGCGGCGGCTCCTCAAGGATTTTTAATAACGCATTAGCGCTATTCAAATTTAACTGATTGGCATCCGGTAAATAAATTACTTTAAGGTTAGCGGCATGGGCGGATGTTGCAGCAAATTCAATTGCTTGGCGCACTTGCTCAACCTTGATTGGCGCAGTTTTTTTTTCATCGGTCTCGCCAGCCAAAACATAATAATCCGGATGATTATTTAATTCAAACAAGATACAGGAACTGCAATTACCGCAGGCTTGGTTAGCTTGGGGTTCAAGACAGAGCATAAATTTAATCAGCGCCTGAATCAATTCGCTATAACCCGAATGTTTGGCACCATCTAATAATAATGCACTTAAGCGCCCTTGTTGAAAACTTGCTGCCAAATGTTGGTAATCGTTGTGTTGCCAATTATAGATCATAATCAGTCACTAGCCACGCGAGCTTGATATTTCGCCAATAATTGGTCCAGATAAAACTGCAAGGTTTCGCGGGTAATGCTCATTGCTTGATTGGTTATAATCCGTTTAATCCGCTGTGGTTGTTCGTGCTCCAATTGGTAGTAGGTATTTTGTACTCGCGCAAAAAACTCTAGCCCCTCCTGCTCTATCCGGTCTTTCTCACCGCGGTTTAAGCGTTCCATTGCCAGTTCCAACGGCGCATCAAACAAAAATGTCATATCGGTAATCAGCATCGGCTCCAGCATTGTATAAATTTGCTTTACTTTAGCAATACCTAATTGGCGACCGCCCCCCTGATAGGCGATCGAGGCATCAACAAAACGGTCGGCCAACACCCAGCGTCCGGCATCCAGATTGGGAACAATAACCTGACGGATTATTTCCTGCCGCGAGGCAAAATATAGTAATAACTCGGTATTATGGTGCATATGCTCACTATTTAACAGCAACTCACGAATTTTTTCACCAATAACAGTGCCACCCGGCTCGCGGGTAATCACTACCTCAATACCATGTGATTGCAGATAATCCCGGATAAATTCAACATGGGTTGATTTGCCGGCACCATCAATTCCCTCAACCGATAAAAACATTCCTCTTTTATCCATATTATTTCTTCTTCAAATACTTATTAATCGCCTGATTGTGTTCCTGATAGGTTGCCGAAAATGTGCTTTTGCCATTGCCAATGGCTATAAAATACAGCAACGTCTTGTCATCGGTTGGATGCGCCGCTGCATCAATTGCCGCCTGCGATGGAGTGCAAATCGGTGTTGGTGGTAAACCATTATGCAAGTAGGTATTATATGGCGTATCGATCGCAAAATCCGCACGAACAATTGTGGCTTTATTATTTAGGCCATAAAAGACTGCCGGATCATCCTGCAAACGCATATTGGTACGTAAGCGATTATTAAACACGGTCGAAATCAAGACCATATCAGACTCATTGCTGGTTTCTTTTTGAATCAGGCTTGCCATTGTCAACAATTGATATGGAGTTTGGTACGTAGTATTATCATTTTTATTCTGCCAGGCATTAGTTAACTTATTTTGCATTAGATTGTAAGCATTATGCAAAACCTCAAGATCACTTTGACCGGGCGCTACAAAATAGGTTGATGGATAAAGTACCCCCTCCATCCGTGGTGAATTAATTTTCAAAGCTGTCAAAATTTGCGATTCGCTCATGGTAGTAGTCAGATGGGTTAATTCCGACTCACTATCCAGACTTGCACGAATCTGGCGAAAATTCCATCCCTCAAGAATGGTAACACTGATTTCATCCGGGTGTCCGTTGGTGATTCGTTCAATTATGTCCCACAATGACATTGGATGATTAAGGATATACATCCCGGCAATAACTTTTTTGTCTTTGCCCTGCAGCCGAGCCAGTAACACCAATAATCGCGGTGAGGAAATAACCCCGGCGCTTTCCAACTGATTAGCGACTTTATGCAAAGATTGATGCCGTCCGATAACTAAAGAGTAGCGTTGATTGGGTATTTGATGGGGTGCAAAAACCACATAACCCCAAAATACCACTATTACCAGAAATACCACCAAGCTGGTTTTGATCAGCCAATGTGAAGATTTGGGCGCTGACTTTGCCATAAATAACCTTTTACAAAAATATCCCTCGATTTTATCATAATCCGCTAAATACTAGCTTTAAGAGTGTTTATAATCGGATACGAACTCTAGTAACATATTTAACCCAACCAACCCTAAATTTGAGAGTTTAAACAAGCCTGAGTTTTGTTAAATCAAATTGCTCAGCTATTAGATTATGCGGATTCGCGAACAATCAGTTCGGTATTTAGTTTATGATTTAGTTGTGCAACTTGACGGGATTCGATCAAATCAAACAATAAGTGACAGCCCCGTCGCGCCATTTCCTCATTAGGCTTAAGCACGGTGGTCAACGGTGGATTGGTAAATTGGCTGATTTCACTATTATTAAAACCGACTACCGCAATATCCTCGGGAATCGCCAACTTAGCTTCACGAATAGCACGTAATGCACCAACTGCCATTTCATCATTGGCACAAAATACTGCATCCGGCATGACAATCTCTCTTTGTAATAATTGGCGCATTGCCTGATAGCCACCAAAGACGCTAAACTCATCCAGTGATAAATAGTCAGAATTAAATTCAATTCCGGCATTCCCAAGCGCTTGCCGATAGCCATTGAAACGGTCAATACTGGATTGAATTTCCCCAGGGCCATTTAACATAGCGATTCTTTGCCGTTGATGTTTTAGTAAATATTCAACGGCTGCCATCGCACCGCTTACTTCATCAACCAACACATTCATCACACCAGCAACTTGCCGGTTTAATACCACCAATGGAACATTAAATTCCTGGACAAATTCAATAAATTCATTATCGCTTTCTTGCTGACTAACTAAAATCACGCCATCAACCCGTGACAGGTTAAGATTATCCATACCATCGCTCAAATCTTTGATAATCAATTGATAATCTTTTGGCAATGAATGATAAATACCTAATAAACACGATTGAAAGAAGCTTGGTGCCGTACTGTGACGTATCGTTGAAAAGAATACTCCGATGGTATAAGATTTCGCCATAACTAGGCTTTTAGCACTATAATTAGGACGATAATTTAGCTCTCGGGCAATTTTCAGTATCAATTCTTTGGTGCTTGTGGCAATCTGCGGGCTGTTATTTAGCGCCCGTGATACCGTCATATGTGAGACACCGGCAACTGAGGCAATATCTTTAATTGTAGTCATAATAATTTATACCATAGTTTTACAAATTAATGCCGATCCAATGGTAAACATCAGAAAAAATCATCTCAATCGTGTGCTGATTATTGTTTCTTGATATTCACCAATAAAGTAAATCAAATTTTTAATCGTTCAACTTCTTTGCCGCCGATTAAATGACTCTCAACAATTTCCCGCACATCATCTTCATCGAAATAGCTATACCAGATAGCGGCAGGATAAACCACGCATACCGGACCATTGGCACAGCGTCCCAGACAACCAGCCTTAGAAGCACGGATTTTTCCCTCACCCCATAGCCCTGCTGCTTGCAATTGTTGCTTGGCAATGTCAAAACCGATATCGCCGGTTATCGAACCACAACCACTGCCATCTGGACGTTGATTGGTACAAAAGAAAATATGTTGCTGATAAAACATTCGTTACTCCTCATAGATCAGGCGTGAAACCGCCACAGGTTAAAGTCATATATAAATAAAGGTTGTGGGTACTCAACATTCACCAGATACAAGCCATTGGGCATAAACGTTGGTGGTGCCAACCGACGGTTGGCGGCAATAAAAATTTGCTCAAACTGCGCCACTGTTAAGCGACCCTCGCCAACATAAACCAACGCACCAACAATATTACGCACCATATGATGCAAAAAAGCATTTGCAGTCAGACTAAAGCGCAGCATTTTTCCCTGCCGCTCAATTTTAATCTGTTGCAAATCCCGAACCGGAGTTTTAGCCTGACAACCGGCGGCGCGAAACGAAGAAAAATCGTTGACACCTACTAACAATCCAGCCGCTTGCTGCATCAGTTTAATATCCAGCGGATGGCAATACCAGCCAACGAGGTCACGCAAATGAGTCGGACGAATTGAATCATTAATAAGATAATAATGATAAGTTCTGGTTAATGCCGAAAAACGCGCATCAAAACCGTCTACAACCTGACAGGCTTGCTTTATTCGAATCGCGAGTGGTAAATTCGCATTTACCCCCTTTATCCATCCATCGATTTTTCTATTGGCAGAACTCTCAAAATGAACCACCTGATTTAAGGCATGAACACCAGTATCGGTACGCCCGGCGGTAATGGTGCTAATCTTATGATCAGCAAAAGAACTTAATGCCGCCTCCAATGCACCTTGAATACTTGGTTGCTGCGCCTGAATCTGCCAGCCGCAAAAATCGCTACCATCATATTCCAGCAATAACGCATATTTAGCCATGTAAACCCAAATCATTAATCAATTGGGCAGCATATTGCTTAGCTTCTAACTTACTAGCTGGATTATTGATGATTTCAGTCAGTAACTCAAGAGCTTTAGCATGTTCATCGATGTGATAGTACATTTTTGCCAAATTTATCTTTTCGTCTAAATTATCCATCAACAACCCGGAATCATCGTCAAGAGCACTGAGCTCCGGTAACGCGCTTAGCGGTTCAGAATTAACTTCCGGTAAACTCGGAACGCTAAACTCAATCTGGTGGGCTGGTTTATTTTTATCTATATCATCAGGAACTAATGGAGGAACCTGTTCATTTACTACTGGTGTAACACCAATACTTGGCTCACCTATATTCATTGCTGCTTGATCTGGTTTGGCACTAGCCGAATGATTATTAGCTGTAAAACTAGCAAAATCCAAGCTCCGCCGTGAATCTTCACTATGATAATCCGGCGCCACAAACTGTGAATCGGCAACTGGGGTTATCTTTATCGCCGAAAACTCTAACGTCGCCGGTTCTGGTTTTAACTGTTTAATAACATCATCAACAACCACTGGCGAAGGAGATGCAAACTCTAAACTTTGATTTAAACCATGATTGGTTAAACTATCAGTTGCTTCAGGTTTACCTGCCAATAAATCAGCACGACCTTGAGTTTGAGCATCAGCGCTAAGATCCAGATTCTCAAAATCATAACGCTCACACAAAGCAACAATGTTTTTGCGCAATGGATCATCTTCATCTAAGCGCTCAGATAATTCACTATGAACTTTATGCGCTTTGGCAAATTGACTTGCGCCTAGATATAGCTCCAATAACTTATAGCGAATATCTTCACGACTATCATCAAAGGTTAAAATTTGCTCCAAGGTTGCAATCAGTTCGTTATCGACGTTATTAAATGCTTTAGCTGGTAATTCATTATCTATCTCAGGCTCATTAACCTCTGGGGTTACAGGAGTCTGAACTGGATTTACAATATTTTGTTCAACCGTTTTATCCGCCGCCTGAGTATTTTTATTCCGGATTTCTTCACGATCACTGGTAGATAGTTCATGTTTAGGTTTTATTATATTAATAGTAATATCATTATCAATATCCCCCAGCGGCTCTATCGACTCAGCATCGTTTTGCGGCGCTAAAGCTGATTTACGCTTAAACAACCGCGATAACAGCCCTTCTTTTTTCGGCTCCGCTACCGCCAAGATATATTCACTGGACTTTTGCTTGCGTAAGCGGGTAAGCAATAATAAAACAATCAAACCGCCTAAAACCACCGCTAGAATTGCGTATTTAAAACCAAAGACAAAATCCAACAACGATGTGTTATTATTTTTTGCTACCGGTGGGATAATTTTCGGTGCCGAAGCAATAACTGGTGATTCCAGTAATCTTACGTAATTTCCGGCAAATAATATGCTGGAATTAATCTGTACTTCATCATCAAATTGAGTGGCCATTTTTTGCAATAACCCAGTACGGGCTCCATCATTTAATGATGTATCCCATAAATAGGCATCGGCATCACTGGCAAAAATCTTGACAATATTTTCCGGTTTCGCTAACAAAATTTCTATCCCAGCTGGATAGGCATATTCGGGTTTAGATAAATCATTATAATTTTCCAACCCTACCCCGACAATTATTTGATTGAGCGTAAGATTGGCTTTCGGGTACATCAGTTGCAAAAAACGAGCTACAATGTATAGCGTATCGCCTTTGCTGGTAGTATAGCTAAATTGCTCTTTATTGAAGTTAGCCAAATGGTCTTTAACAAACTGACTGGAGTAATCCGGAACAAATGACACGACCGGATTAGCTACGGAATTGGCAGCCAGTCCCGGTGTTTTAACCCGTGGTTTACGACTAATCGGTATTGGTCGTTGATTTGAGT
>JBPOJK010000023.1:0-18607 GCA_052033675.1 Pseudomonadota bacterium | reverse complement strand
AACAACCAATTACCGGCAGACAGGCTGTTGCAATTATCAGCGCACGAAGCTCCGCAAGCACAACAATCTGATACAAATGCTGAAGCAACACAATCAACTGTAGCAACAACAGCTATTATACCGCCATGGGAGGAGCAAACAGATTTCTCATCACTAGCGGTGGCGAATATTCACTCAGTAGACAAGCAGCTGCTGACAGATAATCAACTGACATCAATAGCCAACGAAGAATCTCCGCCAGAGAAAGTGTTGTTACAAGAGGATGAATCCCGCCCAATTGAGGCAGCCTCTACGCCAATATCAGCACCGATGCTGGAGAAATTTACCGGTGACTGGATTGCATTTGTCCGTAAAATTGATTTAGCTGCACTGGATGCCAATGCTGGGGTAGTATTGCGTAATTCACAACTGGAAAAATTTACTTCCCCGCAAATTGAATTAGTCATCAATCTGGCATTTAAAGATGCGGTTACCCATGAATGTGTGGATTTACTCGAAAATTTATTATGGGATAACTATCAGGAACACTTTGACCTTAGTTTCAATTTTACTAAAGAGACACTGGCAAATAGCGTCAAATCACAAGACATTCAGGCCGCGAATCTTCGCCAGCAAGATGCTGAGCAGGCAATATTAAATGACCCGCTAATTCAGAATCTGGTTAACAATTTTTCTGCCAAAATTTCACAAATTAAGCCAATTTAATAGGTTATCGGTAGCAAAGACCATCCTTATAGGCGGTCTTTGCTCTCTTGGCGCATCTCCGATTAATCCGAGTAAATTGTTTAGTTGGCATGATGTCGCAAAGAAAATTGTTGAAATAATGGGTTGCTAAAAATCTCGTTTTTTTAGCAGCGCAACGCAAATGAAAGATGCAGTACATTTCTTTAATACTACGGCTGCTTAAGCATACCAATAAACAAAACTAAAGAAAAATATTACATAAACAAAAATCGTAATAAACATCATTAAATCAAATAATTTTGAAACCTGATAGCCATCTTCATCAATAAAGCGCAAGGTTCTGACTGTAGTTAAAAAGCAGGTTAATATCGTTATCCCGGAAAAAAAGGTAATTAAATCAATCAAGGTTATGGCATTAACCACCTTAATCGTTGAATTAATCTGAAAAACATTTGCCGCCAACGCAAAGACCGAGCCACCGATAACGCCAACCCGCCCATTTTTAGGGCTATTGGTTTTAGAGTTAATCAATAAACTAAACATTGCAATGGCAATTGATAAGATTATGTATTGAATGCTCTTCAAATAGGAGAATATGTTTTTATGATTAAATACCATAAATGAACGATTATTGGCATAATAAACCGTGCTTTCAATCTGACTACCCGGAGGAGTGTAGCTATAACTTTCGAGGGTGTTAACAAAGCCCATCTGCTCTAGCTCATAATCATTTTGCGCCCCCTCGGTATAATCATCAAATTCGCTAACTTCAAAATAATAGCTTTCGATTGCCGGTGGTGGAATAAGCCGAATTGAAATCAGTTCACGATCAAGAGGATATAACTGCAACATATATTTAGGTTCGATTGATGCCTCAACTAAAAATAAGTCCGAGGTCACATTACCACTTTCAACAATTGTATTAATTAATCTTTTTTGTGTCAAAATCCCATTACCAACATCAAAATCCACGCCCTTGGGAAAATCTTGTTTATGATAGTTAACCGCAATTTTATAATCACCAAGTAGAGCCTTTTCCTTCATATTAATGTCAGCAAATTTCCACGCAAATACTTGAGTATCAATAGCAGTCTTGCCGGCTAATTTCTGTTTATCGGCTTTACTTAGAGTATGTGACTCAATCCGTACTTGGATATAATCATCCTGCAATTTTTTAATGTGATGTAATTTATGGGCAAAGAGTGCAATTATAATGATAAACATTAAATTAGCCAACGCTACATATGAAAAAATAGTTGTTTTTTGCTGGGGATTTGCCGCGTGATAATACTCATTAAAATTCACCAATAGTGCATTTTTTCTAAAATAAGTTTTCATGTCAACCTCTCGTAATCTATTTCTTGGCAGTTACTAATAAGACATCTATATTAACCAAACTGTGTTGCATATTTTTGGCACTAGTCAACGCCGGAATAAATTTTTCCATCGGCAACCCTGAAAAGCTATTTAAAACTTGATAGTTATAATTATTCAAATTCACCAATTGCTGATGGTTAATTACTAAATAATATGGGTATGAAGCTGGCGGCGTAGTTACATCACTGACTTTTAAATCAGAATGAAACGCCAAACTATTAATCAATGCCGTTACGTTTTGGCTGTAAAGCGGATAATTGGGGGCATTACTCAAGGCTCTGGCAACCGAATAACCATTGTCATATGGTGTATATACTTCCATATTGATATCTTCCAGGACAAATAAAACCACCATAATTGAAAGCGCCGGCATTAATAATATTTGTTGCAATCGTGATTTGCGCGGATAAAGCAAAAAACTAATTCCAAAAATCAGTGGAAATACCACAATAAAAGTCAGTAACTGAACCTTCAAAATCACAAAAATCAGTACTACTAACACCAGTAACAGCGTATAACTTAGTGTCCGTTGAATCAATGCCAATCGTTGTTCTAAAATCCCCTGCGCCGTTAGTACGTAACGGGCACATAAAATTGCGGCAAACGGCATAATGATATTAGTATAGTGATCCAATTGAAACTTAGTCGCACTAAACATAATAAAACTTAGCCAAAACGCGGCATTGATGAAAACTAATTTCTCGCATTCAGTACGAGCGAGTGTCCGGAATTTTCTAACTTGCGAAAAACCAGCTAAAATAAAAATCACGCTCCACGGCAAAAAAGCCCATAAAAAGGTATGGACAAAAAATAATGGATTACCATGATTATTTGAAATTGGACCACTATTAAAAAACCGTCCAAACTGGCTGCCCCAAAAATACCATTTGATACCTGAAACATGATTGCTGCCAAAAATCACTTTCTCGGGATGGGCATCAAATTGCAGGTAAAGACAAACTAACTCGGGAAGCAAAAATATCGCACTCACCACATACGCCACTAACCACTTGAGTCGTAAAAATTCGAAACCACGCCGTTGATAGCACCACAAAATAAAAAACCCGCCCCAAATGGTTACCACCACAAACAGACCTTTAGTCATCAATGCTAAACCGGTAAAGAATCCGCCAAGTAGTAAATGGCTTAATTTTGGTATCCGATTATAGTGCCACCAAAAATAAACCGCCGGCATGATCTCGCCTAATAAAAAGGCTTCCGCGCGAATATCCAAAGCAGAGAGCATTAAATGCAAACTGGTGGCGTAAATCAATGCTGCCACGAGTCCAGTTTCGCGGCTGTATAAATCACGAGCTAAGCAGTAGGTAAAATAAGCACCGAGGCAATGAAATGCAAATCCCGGCAAGACATAGGCAAAACTGTTAATACCGAATATTTTAAAACTTAAGGCAGTCATCCAAAATGGGAAATGCGGTTTATCCAGCCAATCCTTTCCACCATAAATCAGGTTTATCCAATCATGCGACTGGACGATATTTTTACTGATAACCGCATAAAAATAGGCATCATTACTATTTAAAATCGGCGAAAACATGCCGCTAGCATTAACCAGCAATGCCAGAACAATTAGCCACAACCACTTGGAATGAATTTTTGTTACCATTACTTACCACTTAGTTTATGAACGAAATTATCGGCCATGAATTAGCCTGGGCAATTTGCTGTAACTGTTCATCCGGATCAACAGCAATCGCTTCATCAACCTGCTCCAATAAAGGTAAATCATTATGTGAATCGGAATAAAATATATAGTATTGTGGATTATTATTACTAATTGTTAACCAATTTTCCAGATGCACTAATTTACCGCGCCCCATACATGGCTCAAGGACAATTTCACCGGTATATTTACCATGTTCATCTTGTATTCCTTGTCCACCGATCAGGAAATCAACGGCAAAAAAATCGGCGATTGGTCGGGCAATTTCTTCCAGTGTCGCGGTAATAATGATTATATAGTCACCCTGCTGCCGATGGTAATTAACCTGAGCGATTGCTTTAGCAGAAATTATAGGTTTGATGGAGGTTGCAAAAAAATCATTCAATAACCAAACCCGCTTATCTTCCGGTAGCTCATTTAAAACTTTCATTTCAAAACGATATGCCTCAGCAGCATCCAGCGTTCCAGCTTGATAATCAATTAAAAACTGCTTGCGGCGAACCGCCATTTCACTACTTAACAATTGGTTTTTAACCAAATATTCCGCCCATAATGTTCCAGTGTCACAAGGAACCAAAGTATGATCCATATCAAATAAAACCAAACGCATAATAACAACCCTACCTATTAATTACTTTTCTATGATACAATTGATAATTATAGCATACCCCTATGTAAGCACTATAAAATAAGTTAATATTACGTTGGCGGAGAATTTTGGCGCTAAATTGTTGATTTTACATAGCTCCAACTGATTTTGCACAGCTCGTCACTGTTTTTGAGTTATTTATTACAAATATGAAATTACAAAACCTAATTGAAACTCATTGGTACTCGCGATTAAATCGGGTGTTAGCGCTTATGTTATACCCAGTTAGTCTGATTTATGCCGCTATTGTCAAAATTCGCCGCTGGTTTTTTAAAATTGGTTTTAAACCAGTACATTCAATTCCCATACCGGTAGTAATTGTCGGCAATATTGGGGTTGGCGGTGCCGGCAAAACCCCGCTGACTAAATATTTATTGCAAACATTGCAAGATAACGGAATCAACGTTGGTGTTATTCTCCGTGGCTACAAAAGTACCATTGCAACGCCACATCTGGTGGTTGCCACCGATGATAGTGATGCCGTTGGCGATGAGGCGCTAATTTATGCGCAAGCCGGCTTCAAAGTCGCAATCGGCGCTAAACGGATTGAAGCAGCCAAGTTATTAATCCAAACTTTCCCCGAAACTCAATTAATCATCGCTGATGATGGGATGCAGCATTACTATCTGGCGCGGAATTTTGAAATTTGTGTCGTTGATGGAACGCGTTATTTCGGCAATCAAACGTTATTACCCAATGGCCCCTTGCGCGAGCCGCTAAGTCGATTAAACTCAGTGAATGCCGTGGTTATAAATAGCGAAATTTCAGCTGCCAAGCGCCCACCAATTTTAAATCAGCTGGCAATACCGGTGTATAATCAAAAACTTGAATTTATTGATTTATACAACCCGCAATTACAGCAAAGCTGTGCCATTAGTGATTTCTCCACGAAAAAGATCATGGCATTAGCGGCGATTGGAAACCCGCAACGCTTCTTTGATTATCTCCAAGAACACGGTATCAAAATAAGCGCAACACGGGTATTTCCTGATCATTATCATTACAAGGCTAGTGATATTGATGGCGAATATGCGATAATAACTACCGAAAAAGATTATACCAAATTAGCAAGATTTAAAAAAGATAATATATGGATTGCCCGCGTTCAGGCAAAACTAGATAATAATCAGCTAGTTAATCAAATAATAAACCTATTGGAGCCGCATTGCTAAGTTGGATTTGGCAATCAAGCTCTTGGCATAAGGAAATAACTAATGGATGTTAAACTACTTGAGATTTTGGTTTGTCCGCTCTGTAAAGGCAAACTAGATTATCAAAAAAACCAGCAGGAACTAATCTGTCACAAATGCCAACTGGCATATCGGATTGAAGATGGAATTCCAGTAATGTTAATTGATGAAGCACGGAAATTAGAAAATGAGTGATTTTAGCGTAATCATTCCAGCACGGATGAGTTCAACCCGTCTTCCGCGCAAAATGTTATTGGATGTAGTTGGGTTGCCGTTAATTATCCGGGTTGCCAAACAGGCGCAATTAAGTCAGGCCAAACAAGTGATCATTGCAACCGATCATGAAGAAATTCTCGCAACCTGTAAAGGTCATGGGATCAATGCAGTAATGACCAGTAGCGAGCACCAATCCGGAACCGATCGAATTGCCGAAGTTGCTGCCCAACTTGGACTTGGTGACAATGAAATTATTGTCAATGTGCAGGGTGATGAACCATTAATCGATCCGGAATTGATTAATCAGTTAGCCGGATTTATTGCAAAAAAACAAACCGCTATTGCAACGATCGCTCATCCAATTCATAGTCCGGATGAAATTTTCAATCCAAATGTGGTGAAAACGGTCCTCAATAAAGATAATCTGGCATTATATTTCTCGCGGGCACCAATCCCTTACTATCGTGATGGCTATACCAATGCTAAAGATTTTGCCTATCCGCAACAACTAAACATTTTACGCCATATTGGAATCTATGCCTATCAGGTAAGCTTTCTGAATATTTATCATCAATTGCCAAGTTGTCCGTTGGAACAAGTTGAAGCGCTGGAACAATTACGAGCACTATATAATGGTTATAAAATTGCGGTGATGACTACCACCCACGCACCGGCTGCCGGCGTTGATACACTGGAAGATTTGGTACGCGTTAGGCAAATTATCTTGGCTCAGGATCATGACTAAACAGCGGTACTCAAATTTGCGGGCGGTTATGGCGGTGTTAATCATTAGCTTAGGAATAATACCATTCGCGATGGCAACCCCTGAAGAAGCCCCAACTTGTCGAGAGGGTCAACCGATAACCTCAAATAATTATGATGCACTATTATGGTATCGGAATTCGGCAGAACGCAAAGCGCTCTATCGCCAAATATTTAACGACGCCTTAGATCAAATTGAATACACAGTTACTGAGGACAAATTAAAGTCCAAGACTTGGGGCGTTATATTTGGATTGGATGGAACATTATTGGATATCTCCGGTAATTACCTAAATAATACCAATCGCTGCATTGATGGTGACCCGGAAACTAAAAATCAATTTATTATTGAGAGCGCAGTTAGTGCTACTCCGGGAGCAAAAGAAATTACCTGCGGGATTCAAAAGCTCGGCGGTTATGTTGTAATTGTCAGCGATGTCATAGGTTCCGGTGAAAATGGTACAATTATGCAGCAACAGACCAAAGCCAATTTATCGCGGCTAAAAATTTGTTATGATAATGTACTATTTAGTAATAATCAATATGATACAGACAAGAACGTCCGCTTTACGGCAGTAAATGCTGGTGATTATGAAAACGTTATTTCCAACCGCAAGTTACCACCAATTAAAGTAATCGCATATTTGGGCAGCAATATTGAAGATATTCCCAATTTTAAACAAGCTACCGCCAAAAACCTATCGGCAGATAGTCCGGAGCTGGAAGATTTTGGCGACCGTTATTTTTTACTACCCAACCCATTATTTGGGGTCTGGCAAAATAATCGTTTAAAATAAGACATGACACAACAGCAATCAACTACTTCATCGCCAACCACAAAAAATAAGCTGTGGAAAAAAATTGCTTATTCGATAGCAATTGGCGTTACCGGCATTACCGTGATTTCTTTAGGCAGTGGAATCTATCTGGTTAATACCCTTGATAAACGCCTACCGTTGATTCAGCGTCTGATTTCGAAACACACCGGCTACGCTATTAGCGTTGATAAAATTGATAGTGGCTTTACCAATCATGGTCAGCCGTATATTACGATTGATGGTTTAAAAATATTGGCTCCTGAACAAATCAAACCGTTTATTCAACTTAATAATCTGCAATTAATCCTTTCATACAGTAGCCTCTGGCATCTAACCCCAATTTTTAGCTCGCTGCAAATTTCTGGTAGCAGTCTGTTTCTTGATTATGATAAAAACGATAACCTAATTTTAAATGGTCGGATAATTGCCAATTTAATTAAACCATCTACGCCAACTAGTTTTAATTTTGAACGATGGCTGTGGCAGCAAAAAAACATCACTATCAATGATATCAATTTAAGCTTGCTTGATAGCAAACATCATATGCTCCCGCTGGCGGTCAATGATATCTTCATTAATATCCATAATGCTGCTCAGCATATGGCATATGCTCGAATCGATTTAGGAAATGGAAAAATTGAAGCGGGGCTAAATTTCACCGGTAATTCAATAAAAACGCCAACAACTATCCGCAATGGTGAATTACAGCTAAATTCAATTGGTAATAATGGTTATTTGCTAAATTTAAATGCACAGGTCAATAATGGTTCATTACAGTTTGTCCATGCCAACTTAAACAGCAACAATCAACAAATTGTTCAGATAATTGATAACTATCAAGATATCCGTGACTTTAATGGTGCATTACAAATTGACAAAAAAAATGATGATCCTAATGCATATACGGTATTTGCCCATGATTTAACCTTAAATACCACTTACGGTTATTTATTTAATCATGCAGAAATTAGTGGCGAAATCAATAATACCACTGAAGGAAAAAGTTATCTAAACATTAATAATCTCCAGCTTGATGGTGCTAATAGTCTGTTAAAGTTAACTCAATTCAGTGATAAAATGACCTTTAGCGGGCTGTTAAACACCATTAATATTTTTTGGCACGGTACACTATTTAGCCCGAGAAATCCACAATTAATCACGAGTTTTAAAAACCTAGCCTTACGTTCACAAGAAGCAAATATCCCAAGTTTCAATAATTTAAACGGGCAGCTCTTTGCAGGTGAATCTAGTGGCGTGTTAAATTTACAGATGGATAACGGCAAAATAAATTACCCGAGCGCTTTTTACTTACCACTGACGGTAAATCATTTCAATAGTCATATGAGTTGGCAGATTGAATCAAATAATCAAGTCAAATTGTTATGGGACAATGTGTCATTACAAATGCCACAGTTGGAATTTATTACCAACGGCTATTATGATATTAATAATTCGCAAATCAATGCCAGCGCACAGATTAAACACCTAAATCTGGCAAATATGTATCAGATACTTCCGCGTAGTATACCAAATTCTGGAGTAAAATACCTACATGACAGCCTAAAATCCGGCTACTTTAGAAATATTAACCTAGCAATTAATGGCGATCCCCGTGCCTTTCCATTTGAAAATGGCGGTGGAAATTTTACTGCCAGCGGAATATTAGAAAATACCGATTATCAGTTTATGCCCGATTGGAAAGGATTAACTGCCGCATCCGGTAAACTAAATGTTCATAATCAATTCACGCAATTAACCCTAACAAGCGGTAAGCTCGGTGACATTGCGGTTGAACAGGCAAAGATTACTTTACCGGATAGTAATGCACAATACTACACTGTTAGTCTTGAGGGACAGGCTAGCGGTCAAAGTTCAGACTTTTTAACCTATCTGGAAAGTTCACCATTTGGTACTCAGATATTAAAGGCTCGTGATTTGGTAAGCATCACGGGTCGCGCGCGCGTCAAAATAAAAGCGGCAATTCCACTGGATAATCCTGCAGCGTTAAAATTAAATGGTAATTTTGAACCTGAAAGCAATCAAATTGCAGTAACCGCACTGCCAACTTTAACCATTGACAATCTTTCCGGACAATTGGAATTTGATACCAAAGGCGTAGCTCACAGTACGCTTAATGCTACTGTTTTTAATTCACCAATTGCCCTAACCATTCCCACGGAAAATAATTTTGCACTAACCAGCCCAAACTTTAATTTTTCGGCGTTGATCAATTTTATTTATCCACCATTGGAATCAGTAATTTATGGCACCGCACCGGTAATGTTTAATTATAACCTGTTGCAGCAAAAATTAACCGTAAATAGTACGCTTGAAAGTGTAACAATCGACACCCCGGCACCATTACGAAAAGTCGGAAATTATCCATCCTTATTACAAATATCCACCAATCTTGGCGAAAGCAATCCGGAGATTTATGCCAATTATGAAAATAATCTCTTTGCTCGAATGAATATTACCACCGCTAGCGAATCACGACAAATTCAAATTGCCATCGGCGAAGATAATTATAGTTTAAAGCATCCGTTAAGTTCAGCTCCAGTAACAATTAAAGCGCACGTAGATGATTTTCGTCTCTTGGAATGGGGACAATTCATCAATAAGCTCTTGGGACAGCAAAATAAACCCGTTACTAGTGAATCGCAAGCCATTGTAAATGATGTAACTGCACTAGCGCAGGCTGAAAGCTCCTTGGTCAATGAAAGTAACTCATTTAATCAATTTTTACCAATTCAGGTTGAGTTAAATGCTAATGCCTTTTGGTTAAATAACTATAATCTTGATGGCGGGACTGCCGATGTTATTGTTGATGCACATAAAATACATGCCCAAATTAACACTCCCGATTTACAAGGAATGGCTGATTATTATCAAGAAAGTAACAATCTATTTTTAAATCTGGATAAATTAATTTATTCCAGTGCCAATTTTTTAACCCCAGCTGAAGCCGTCGTTGAAAGTCAAGACCTTTCCATTCCCGCATTAATCGAATCGAATTTGGCAGCTTTTGCCAAATCTAAAGTTCAACCCGACGCACCGATTGAATCGAATATAATGCCGCATACTCTTGTTGAATCAGCAAATTTAGTTGAATCACAACCAGCAATCGAATCAACACCAAGCAATGTGCCATTGCCCAATTTCCCGATGACTACGGTTAATATTAATGACCTCTACTACCAAGGACATTACTTGGGCAGTTTGAGCGGAAAAATTTATCCTGCTGACAGCTCATTATATTTTGAAAACTTCATTTTAAAAAACAAAGCCGCAACCACCCGCATCAATGGATTGGATTATTGCGCGAACTGTAATGATGGCAGCACTTATACTATTGTTAATGTCCATTCGGATGTCAATGATCTTGGTTCACTGGTTAGCAAAATCGAATTGGGAGATATGTTTCATAACGGTAACGGCACCATTGATTTGAGTTTTAAATGGGTTGGCAATTTATGGGATTTCAAAGTCGAAAGTACACTTGGTGCTATAGATATTAATATGGCAAATGGCGATTTAACCCATGTTAATCCAGGACTAATGGGGGCTTTGATTGGGGTAATTAACCTGAGTGCAATTAGCAACTTAACTAATCTCAATCATTTTAACTTTAATAATCTTTTTGGTCAGGGATTCGCCTACAAAGACTTGCATACTACTGCCCAATTAAAAGATAATATATTGACAATACAAGAACTACAATTAAATGGTGAAGTGGCAACCGTCAATAGTTTTGGCGATTATTACATTGCCAGCAACAGTATCGATAGCTATGTAAGTGTGGAACCGCGTTTAGGTGGAACAGTTGCAACGACCGCCGGAATTGTAACCTTAAATCCATTTATTGGAATTTTCGTCTATCTGGGTGAAAAATTAATTGGCGATCCGATTAACAAAGCGTTAGCGATTAGTTATCACATAACCGGTAACGTTGAAAGCCCAACTTTTACCCAAACTAAAATTAGTTCTCAATTGATGCAAAATTTCAAATCAAGCATGAATTTTATCCCGTTACCTAGTTTGCCGGCAACCAATAATAATGAAGGTAATAATTAGACACCTCCTAATAGAGAATAACCGATTTAGCGAATAGCAGAAGAAGCATGGGTACCATTAGTACATAATTATCACGTTATGCTGAACAGGTTAAAAAATAGCCTACCAGAGGTTTCGTTTCAACTGGTAGGCTATTTTTCTATAACTACAATATGTTATTTATTGCGTCGGAAAATCAATATTAGCAGCACCAATAAATTAGAGCACAGTAATGCGGCAATAATTACCGCGTACAAATTAACATGAATTTCAATATTCTGATAGTTAACCAAACTATTTCCACCAACGACAAACAGATAAACCAGTCCCAAAACAAAACTAGCGATAAAAAGCAGAATGGTTTTAGTCATTAGTTACGTCCTTTCGCGATTTGAAACGAGCTAAGCGCTCGTCCAATTTATGCTCCCAATCGCTAACACCCAATTTATAGTACAGCATTTTACCCACCAAGCGGATTCCGATTGAAAACAGAGTTCCAAAACTTGGGATAAATAGCACTTTAAAGATTAAGAAACTAATTATTGCAATTCCCCAATCAAAGCTATTTAAAACCGTCGGATAATAATACAGACTACTGCCGGTAAGCTTAACATATAACCATACCGAACAGGTAAATCCAAAATATACTACTACAAAATAGCCGATTTCAACAAAAGTTCTGCGGTACCCGCGATACAAGTCATAGAAATACATTAAGATTCCCAGCCATTTCAATCGCCGCGGAGTCACTAATTTTTGATAAATTCCAACTGAATATTCCCGTTTTAGCCAGTCTTGTTTAACCGTTAATTTAATTAGCCGCAAAATGCGAACCGCCAAGCTATCACGCAGGAAATTATCGCGTTTGTGTAAAGTCAGGATACTGCGAATAAAAGTTTCACTCGGTAATAAAATTACCAACCACGCAAGAATTATCACCAACCACGTCCAGTCAATATAATGATACAACGTGGCATAATAGACCGGTTTTTCCGGTTGTGCTAATGCTAAATACTCAAAACCCAGCACCAAAAGCCCGAGCCGAAAGATATTTTGTCCAAGCCAGCGAAAACGATTGGAGATGTTGGCAATATACAGCCACAAAAAATAGCCCATCTTTACTATCCTGTATAACACAAAAAGGAGCTAAACAGCCCCTTTTTAAATTCGAATAAATCCAGGATTAGATAATCCAGATGATTGCTAAAACAACCAACAACAATACCCAAAATTTCCAATTTAATACGCGTTGACCTTCTTTGGCTTCTTTAGTGAAAAAGCCTTTCATTTTACCACAGCATTTTTTCTTTGGCTGTGCTGTTTCAACGGTTTCAGTAGTTTCTGGTTGTAAATTTAAATCACTCATCGTGAACTCCCTCAATTAAATAATAAACAACAACAATGCCAGACCAGCAATCAACCATGGCCAATTGCGAACATATTTAAGAATCTTAGATTGTTGACCCTGTGCGCTTTGCAACAACCATTTAATTAACTGATCCATAGACACCCCAAATTTAAATACCCGAAATTATAGCATAAACCAAATTGCTGATGATGGCGATATTGATAAATTTGACCGAATAGTAAACAATCCGCCCTAGCTGATAACTTAACTCGATAAATTATTTGAGCACTTTGCTAACAAATACGGTAAAATCTTTGAAATTTAATAACCGAAACTCACCATGAAACACAACTACCATGTCCACAACAAATGGCTAAAAAGAATACTCATTGGTATTTTAGTCCTGATAACCGTTTTGATCGTTAGCGCATTGGCACTTATAATATTAGTAAATCCCAACCAATACAAGCCATTAATCATTAAGCAAGTCAGAACTGCAACTGGTGCCAATATGACGATTGGCAATCTCCGCTGGAAATTTTTTCCGCAACTGGGGATAAAAGCCGATGATGTATCGGTGCAAACTAATTCAGGACTGAGCCAAATCCCATTATTACACGTAAACAGCAGCGCATTATTTCTGCAAATTTTGCCGCTATTTCACGGACAGGCAATTATCGAAAAAGTTGTAGTCAATGGAATTCAAATAAATTTAGTCACTAAACAAGGACAAAATAATTGGAACTTTAATACAACCACCAATAATAACAGCAATTTTTTATTGACACTTAGCAAAATAAATCTGCAAAACGTTAATATTAGTTACTTAAATGCCAGCACCAATCAACAAATTGCGATTAATAATCTAAATATTGAAGCCAGCACCTATAACGATGGCAAAATCCTTTACTTCAGTAACAACAATCTAATCAACATCCACAAGGTTAATTTTAAAATCAACTCCATTCTTGATGGTAATCTAGATCTGTCGTATGACGGCAATACCTACACCGGAGTAATTGATACCAAAAAATTCTCACTACCAGAATTACTCGCTAGTTGTAACCTAAATAGTTCCAGCGTCACTGCCGCACCATGGAAAAACCTGAGCATTGTCAGTGCCAAATTTACCGGCAACAGCAACTCATTACAGCTAACTAATTCACAGGTTGAACTTGATTCATCCACTATTACGACTACGGCACAAATTTCATCGTTCTCACCGCTAGTAATCGCCAATGATACCTATATTGACCACCTTGAGGCTTCCGAATTTGTACCATTAAAAGGTTATCATTTAAAACTAAGCGACCTACATTCACGCGGCAGCATTTCTGGAACATCTATATCTTCATTGGTTGCCAATCAAGATTTACAAATCAGCAATCTAACCCTTTATGGCTATGATCTAAATCACTTATCCGCACAAGTTGGTACCATTCTCAGTAACCCATTGAAAATAATCACGATCCCGGTAACGGTAAGTCAAATCCAAACTTCGGTGAAGGCGGCGGCTGGTTCGGATAGAAAAAATTTAAATCTGGTTAGCGATCTTGGTTCACTTAATGCCCACTTAAACTATAGAGCCCCACAGTTGCGAGTCTCTCCGCTATATCTGAATGGTCCAGCAGTGCGAGCATCTGGTAATGCAATTGTCAATACCAAAAACCAGCTGGTAAATGCCGCTATCAATGCTCAATTTGTAGCTGCGCCTAATAGTCTTACCGGAAAGATTGTTTATCCGGTAACCATTGCCGGTAACAAAGCTACAATAAATTGGACTAACGTTAGTAGCCAATTAACCAAAAACATCGGTAACTCATTAATCGATAGCGGCAAAGATGTCGGCAATGCCACCGTTAACACCACTAAAAAAATTGGTTCAACGATTAAAAGCTGGTTTTAATAACCAGTTGACAGGCTTTGGATAGGCAGCAATAGAAATACAATTCACGCTCAACTCAAAATAAGCTATAATTTTTGCTTATTTTATTATTGGATCTCTACAAATGGCTAATTCGCATACGCGCAAAAATTTAACCGATTATCAACAACCAGATTTTTTAATCGATACCGTTAACCTAGAATTTAATATTCGTCAACAAGATGTCCTGGTTACATCTACAACCGACTATTTCCGCCCGGATTATTCACACTCTGATAAGTTGGTGATTCACGGCAGCAGTAAGCTTTTACAAATAAAACTAGATGACCATATTCACGATGATTATCAGTTGCTTGATGATGAACTAACGATCTATAATGTTCCTGAAAAATTTACCTTAACCATTATCAGCGAAGTTGATGCGTTTAATAATAAAAGCTGTATGGGGCTTTATGCATCAAACGGCAATTTATTTACCCAATGTGAACCAGAGGGATTCCGCAAAATCACTTATTACCCGGATCGCCCGGATGTAATGGCGGTATTCACCACTACCATTATTGCCGACCAAGAACAATATCCGGTGATTCTATCCAATGGCAATAAAGTTACTGAAGAAACTGTGGCAAATGGGGAGGTAAAGGTTGTTTGGCATGATCCATTTAAAAAACCGAGCTATTTATTCGCATTAGTTGCCGGCAAATTTAGCAAAATTCAGGATACTTTCATTACCCAATCCGCAAAAACCGTTTCAGTCGAAGTCTATAGCGAACCAGAATCAATCGGCCAGTGCCAACATTGTCTGGAATCTGCCAAACGCGCAATGAAGTGGGATGAACAGCGCTTTAATCTCGAATATGATCTTGATCGCTATATGATTGTTGCCAGCGGCGATTTTAATATGGGTGCGATGGAAAATAAAGGCTTGAATATTTTTAATACCAAATATGTCATGACCGACAGTAAAACCGCGACCGATAGCGATTTTATGAATGTTGAAGCCGTAGTTGGGCATGAGTATTTTCACAATTGGACCGGTAATCGGGTGACTTGCCGTGATTGGTTTCAATTATCACTCAAGGAAGGCTTAACGGTCTTCAGAGATCAGGAATTTTCTTCCGATTTGCATTCACGTCCGGTGGAACGGATCAACAATGTTAAAGTTTTACGCCAAGCACAATTTGCCGAAGACGCGTCCCCATTGGCACATCCGGTTCGTCCGGCATCATATCTGGAAATCAATAATTTCTACACGGTAACAGTCTATGAAAAAGGCTCTGAAGTCGTGCGAATGTACCAAACTATTCTCGGAATTGATGGATTCCGCCGGGGAATGGAATTATATTTTGCCCGGCATGATGGGGGCGCGGTTACCTGTGATGAATTCTGTAATGCTATGGCAGATGCTAATCAGCTTGATCTTAGCCAATTTATGCGTTGGTATTCTCAGGCTGGAACTCCGCGGCTGATTATCAGTGATGAATATTCGCCGGAAAATGAGGAATACCGCCTAACTATCAAACAAACCACTAATCCAACCCCGGGACAAGAGCAAAAACTGCCATTACTCATTCCATTTAAGTTTGGTCTATTATCGGCAGAGGGTAGCGAGCTACCGATTGAAGCGCTAACCGGACAAATTTTCCGTAAAGATGATTCGGGCGCAATTCTATTATTAAGCAAAGACGAGGAAACCTTTACTTTTAAAACCACAACTAAACCAACTCCGTCGCTGTTACGGGATTTTTCAGCGCCGGTAATCGTTGAATACGACTATAGCGTAGAGCAACTAGTTAATCTAGCAGCCAACGACAGCAATTCATTCAATCGCTGGGAAGCCCTGCAAACTTTGTATAAAATGGTTATCAGCGATTTTTATAATCAGCACGTTAATCAACAACTCCACACACAGTTACTTGCGGCATTAACTAACGCTATTGAGAATCTGCAAGATGATCCTGAAATGTTGAGTCTTTTATTAACATTGCCGAATTTTGCCGAATTAAGTACGAGCTTTAAACCAACTGAGGTAAAACCATTAGTAGCCGCAATTAATCAACTACAAACCCTAATTGCCAATAAACTGTTGCCGAAATGGGAACATTTATTCACAACTATGGTTAGTGGAGGCTATAATTTCAATGATGCGGGTAAACGAGCGTTAAAAAATACCGCCCTTAGTTATTTGATTGCTTCCGATAATCATTTAAACTATCTCAATGCGGCTAAAAATCAATATTTGCAAGCGGATAACCTGACTGATAAAATCGCAGTGCTTGCGGCAGTTAACCATTGCGATTTGCTACTACGCGAAGAGTTGTTGCAGGCATTTGCTGAAGAATTTGCTGCTTATCCGTTGGTGATGGATAAGTGGTTTATGCTACAAAGTCAAAGCCAGTTATCAATGACTACGACAATAGTTTCTAAACTAATGGAACATCCGCAATTTGACAGAACTAATCCCAATAAACTATATTCGTTAATCCGTGCATTCACTGCCAACCCGCTACACTTTAACAGTGCCGCAGGTTATCGTTTAATTGCCGATGAAATCTTGCGTATAGATCAATTTAATCCGAGTGTTGCCGGGAGAATTGCACATGGTTTTAGTGCGGTTACCTGTTTGGCAGAACAATATCAACAGCAAGCACTACCGGTACTACAACAAATAGTTCAAACTCAGGGGCTGTCCAATGATGTTTACGAACTGATCTCCAAAACTATTGCTCAATTACAAGCATAATAGTTTATAAACAACCAGCTACCGAATAAATATTTGGTAGCTGTATCTAGTTTATATTTTACGCAATTTGTATAGGACATTGCTGATCTTCAGTTAATTTATTTAATCCATTTAACCTGTTTTTGTGAATAAAACAGTGCATAACATAAGATGTAAACATAACCAACAACTGGAACCCAATACGAGTTTGCAATTCCAATAATATCTGCCAAATGCCCCTGAACCACCGGCAATAGCGCACCACCAAGAATCATCATTACTAATAATGACGCGCCCTGCTCACTGTATTTACCCAATTTAGCTATACCCAAATCAAAGATGTTTGGCCACATCACGGAATTAAAGATCCCAATTGACAAAATTGCCCAAGCAGCAAACATAGTATGCGACAACATCATGGCAACAATTAGATTGGCGATATTAACCAGTGAGAAAAAAACCAAATTAAAGCGCGGGCTACCTTTACAAGCCAGTAACAGCATAATTGCCAAAATCTCAAAAATTGCATAATATTCAAGATGGGCATCGACATCATGTGCCGAAACCTTAAGAAACACAGTCAAGGCAATTGCGATAACTATCATTAGAGCCAATTTGGTTACAGCTTTACTTTTACTTAATGCTACCTAGCAAAGGAACCGCCCGATCATAGCTCCACCCCAGTAAAAAGCGATTAATTTACCGGCAGAAGATTCCTGCATCGCTAAGGTTGTGGGATCGGTAAGGAATGCTACTAAATTAGTACCAATAGTAACTTCAGAACCAACATAAAAAAAGATTCCCAGCATTCCAAACACTAAATTTAAATGATTTAATGCATATAATTTGCCACCAGTATCATGTTTTTCTTGCTGGTCTTGCTCGGTATGCAAAAATTTCCAAATCATAAACCCTAATAATAAGAAAAATCCGGCAAGGAAAATATATGGATATTTAAGATTTTCTGAATTATCTTTTACATGCAATAGTTCATAAAATACAAATACTCCCAATAGCGGAGCCACCGCAGTTGCCAGCGAATTGAAACCTCCAGCTAAATTTAAGCGACTGGCTGCAGTTTTGGGATCACCAGTTATTAAAATTAGTGGATTAGCTGAAATTTGCAAGAAGGTAAATCCAAAACCAATCGAAAATAAACCCAAAAGAAAGATGTAATAACTCTTATAGACCGCTGCGGGGATAAAGATTAAACAACCAAGCG
>JBPOJK010000104.1:0-16188 GCA_052033675.1 Pseudomonadota bacterium | reverse complement strand
CTATCAATTTCTCAATATCGGTTTCCCGTTCGACTTCTAACTAATTTATCGTATTTCTTTTACGATTATTAGCCAGATGCCTCACATTTATTGATTGTTTTTTATTGTTAAAGATCTGTTTTGATTTAGTTTTTCAACGCCGCCTTTTTGCGGCAGAACGTTATTATGCCATAACCACACTACCCTGTCAAAACTTTTTTAGCTTATTTCGCTAGATAAAATTAAAAATAGGCGTTAAACGCGCCCATTTCAATCACTTATCTAAATAAGTTTTTTTATCACATCCGATGATAATGGCGAAGTTTCTCCTCAATACGCCGATCTTTACTAAAATTATCGATTAATTTTAGGTAACCAATAACCCGTGTCGCATATTTAACATTGGTTGAGTCACATTCCGGACAAGCATCCAAGGTTAATTTATTAATAGTATTACAATCACAGCAATAAGTAACTTTAACATTAGTAGTCCAGTAATTGCAGCCGGTTTTAGCGGCTAGGTTAAATAATTTTAAATAACCATCCACTGTTAGGTAGCCATCGGTATTCAAATGCAGTGCCGAACCGCCATCCAAATATTGATTAATTTCCCGTCCATGTAATATAAATTTATCAACCGCATTTACGTTATCATCTTCAACTGGGTAGAAATAACTATTGTAACAGTTCCGGGCTATATCATAACCAGCTTCGCGATCCCATTTGGCATTCTTAACCCCCAAATTTTCAGCAGGAACAAATTCGGTATTAAATAAATAGCCATATTTCCGATTAGCCTCTTTATTGGCGGTATAGATAATCTTTAAATTATCCTGAATAAATTTTTTATATTCCGGATTATTGCTAGCTTTAATCCCTACCGCTTCAGCAGCTTCGAGCATTCCATTAATCCCAATGGTTAAAAATTGCTTTTTAATATTAATATAACCAGCGGCATACACCGGCAGTAAGTCGGCGGCTAAAAAACCCTCAATAATCTTACGATAGGCAACATGATATTTATGGATTTTATGAATTTCGCTGGCTAAATCACGTTTCTCCGCAATTAAGCGATGCATATTCAAAGTTATAACATTAATTGATCCGGTAGCAACCCCTCCTGCACCGGAAGTATTGGAAAAGGTATTATCAGTTAGTTCATTACGCAACCGGCAACACGAACTTAGACTATCAACACTTTCAGACATATAAATAAAGAATGAATTTCCCAAGCTCATCTGGGTCGCGCACATCTGGGCAAATTCCTGATCTTTTGGCTGATGATTAGCGGTCAGCATTGCCGAAGTCACTACCGGAAAGGTAAGAATTGCCTTGGTACGCTCCTGATTAAACCAATCAAGAAAAAACTCTTCAAGTTTTATTACCGATGTAAAATCCGGTTTTTCACCATTCGGAAAAATAAATTCGGCAAATAGTGATTCCAGAAAATAGTGATCAAAAACTGAAATATTCCAGAAAATACTTTGATAACCACGAGCCGCCGCAGGTTGGTTCAAGGCATAAACCACATGCTGCAAATGATTGGCAACTTCCGCCCGGTGGGTATTTAGATAATCAGCGCCATAATCACACCGGGCAAAATAATCAAAATACATTAAAAATTCCGGTGTCCCACAGGCACCGGCAAATTGCGCCGAAACCGCAAATACTAAATTAACAAATGAACCGCAAAAACTATCCAAATGTTTCGGTGCCCGCGACTCACCGCCCAAGGTGGTCAAACCATGCAGCAAGAATGGATACATGGTAATTGAAGCACAATATGGAAAAAACGGATGGGTTTCATCATGTTTGTAAATTTCATGCGCATCAAGCTGACGAATGTATTCAATAGCCAGTTCTTCGCCGAATAATTCGCGGATTTTAGTAGTCATTAAAGCACGATTTAATTGAACATTAATATCTTTATGAATTTCTTGCGCCAACGTTGCCACATTTTTATGGGCAATATTAGCATTGGCATCCACCAACGAGACATCCGCTGCATTTGCCGGTTGAATATAATTATTAATAAACTCTAATTTTGAATCGAGTTGTTGCTGATTTAATTGCATAAAGAGACTCATGCCGTTTTCCTTGTAGATGGTAATACTTTCCAAAATAGGTGGGTTAAATCCTCACCACTATTAACATTAATAAAGCGTTGGTTGGTAGTTGGACTGGTTAAGCCGCCTAAATCCTCACGATAGCCGCCAGTTTTCAGATAATCTAAATGCTGGCGAATTTCAGCAGAAATAATTTGTCTGCCAGTATATAAACAAGTTTTAAGTCCTAGCGATTGCGCCAGTTGTAGCTTGGAAATCAATTCTTCCGCTAGCCACTCGCCACCATAAAAAAGCACTCCGCTAATCAAGCCCTGGTACTCATTAATTTTAGCAGCAAACAATTGATCGCTTAATTCTTCGGTCGGAGCGTCTTGAATTGATTGCCAAAAACAGCCCTTACAACCCAGATTACAACCAGCAATTGAAAATGCCAGACAAATTTCACCAGGAACATCAGTTAAAACCACATCGTAGCTATAGTAGCGCATAATTTTCACCATATTTAGTGTTAATACTAGATTATAACACTAGTTATAGTATAACCATTATTTTTTTAATGACAATGTCAGACTAACCATCAAGGTTACTCTCTGCAATTAATTGTGTCCCAAAGATTGTAGAAAATTACCGACTTATGTTATATTTATAACCAATTAACAACAGCCCCAAAAAACTAGATATACCAAAATTATTATTACTTATACCACCTATAGTATTAATCATGCCAAGTTACGCGGATACTCAACCAGTAACTAGTGAGACCCACACAATTGAGCTATATCATCCCACACTTGATACTTGGTCAATCAAATAGCTATTCTCTGCGGATTTGATAATTGTTATTTACTGATGTTACGCATGATAAAGGATTTAACGCTAAGTTATTGATTTTTCCTCATGGCATGCTGATTTTACATTCCCGATCCGCGCGCGACATAGATGCACGTAACATGACTTATATTTCATTTATCATGACTTCTCGCTTACATTAAACTTAGTAAACCGCCTCTAAGCACCAGTTTAAACTTTGCCAATCCATTAAAAATACACTAAACAAAGACCGCAAACCGCCTCTAGCGCAATTAAGCCACGGAGTAAATTCGAATTGGTACAGGCTTATGCTATAATAATTGTCTGTTTAATGCGGGAGTATTTTCATCATGCGCGTGATTAAGATTACATTACAAGTCATCTTGTTTGTTTTGCTGCTGATTTTGGCAATTAATAATATGCAGAGTGTCGAATTTAACTTCCTTGGTATTTACGCCGTTAAATTACCGCTGATTGTTATGTTGGCAATATTTACCATCCTCGGACTGGCATTTGGATTGCTGTTGGGATTCATCAATTCACTGGGGTTAAAAACACAAATCAGTAAATTAAAAAAACAGCTCACCAAACAAGAAGCGAAACACTCAGAGCTGGATAATGTCATTTAATTAATTTCGGAGCTACAATTGGATATACTAGTTATTTGGTTACTTATAACCCCTTTATTTTTTGCTTTTGGTTGGATTGCCGGACGGATAGACATGAAAACCGTGCTAAAACAAGCCAAGCAACTTCCACAACGAATTTTTGACGGTATTGATGCGCTGGTGGAAAATAAAACCGGAATTGCCAGCGATGAATTGAAACAAGTTATTGATCAAGAACCACAGCTTACTGAATTGCAATTCAGTTTAGGACGGCTTTATCGCAAACGCGGCGAAAACGATTTGGCAATAAAATTACACAGTAAATTATTGGCTTCGCAATATGTTTTCTCTGCCGAAATTAAAGATAAAGCTAGGCTGGAACTAGCGCAGGATTTCCAAAAGGCGGGTTTAATTGATCGCTCCGAAGCGATTTTATTAAAACTTACCGATAGCCAGCTTTATAGCCATCAGGCGATGGAAATGTTATTATTAATTTACCAACAAGATAAAAATTGGCCGGAAGCAATTGAAATGGCAAAACGTTTGGCAACCTCAGATTTTAGTTTCCATACCGAAGTAGCGCAATTTAACTGTGAATTGGCGCAGGAAGCATTAATAAAATCTGATTTTGTCGATGCCGGCAAATATACTACCCGGGCTCTGGAAACCAATCGTAAATGCGTCCGTGCCAATATCTTGCAGGGTGAGGTTTATTATAACCAAGAACAATACGATAATGCCATCCAAACCTGGCAGTTAATTGAGAAACAGAATTACAACTATCTGCCGCTAATTATCGGCAAAATGTTTGATGCCTATTTGCGGCTAGATAAAATCCGCGAAGGATTAACGTTGATCAAAGGCTATGTAAAATTATATCCCAACCTAAATATGCATGATTTTGTTTATCAGAAGCTCGCCAGCTATGATACTAGTGAAGCAACGGTTGAGTACTTACGAACCGCGATGTTACATACCCCAAGCGCCAAAATTGCCGCATTATTGATTGATTCGCGAATGGGGATATTAGAGCAGCCAGAAAGCAAGCGCGATGCCGAACAGGTAAAAAACCTGCTGGTAAAATACGATGATAAATTATCTTATTATCGTTGCGGCTGCTGTAATTTTAAATCCAAAACCTTTTTTTGGCAGTGTCCGGCGTGTTATTCTTGGGAAAGCATTACCCCGAATAATACCGAAAATTAGTCGCCCACGCCAAGTTATCAAAAAAGCCGCAGATTTTATTCTGCGGCTTTTTTCTCGGCACTCACGGTATCTCTCAGTAAGCGTGAAACATCGGTAAGTAAATCATGGGTACAAAGCATCCAAAAATCTGCTGGCTGTGCCTGACTTAAAACATACTGTACCGCTTCCAGCTCATTGGGGATAATCTTTATTTTAGCATCCGGGTAACCAGCTGCAATTAACGCATCGTAAACCTGTTGCGGCATTTCGCCCAATTCACTTCCACGCAACGACTCCTGAAATTCTTTGATTACTACAAAATCAATATTATCATCGGCAATTATTTTAGCAATCTCCGGCAGTGTTTCACGGCGATCGGCGGTAACCCCATACATCAGCCCAAATTTTCCGGTTAGCCCATGCAAACGCCGGTAATCCTGTGCCAAATTTAGAACCGAGGTTAAACCTGCAGGATTATGGGCAATATCCACCACCAGTTGTCCGTGCCGTGTCGAATGATAATGATTCCAGCGCCCAAAATTTGATTTGGCATCACCACCAAACAGTCGCAATCCGCGTTGAATTGCCCGTGGTTCAATCCCAAGCGCAAAAGTTAAGGCAACCGCATGCAACACATTTTCGTAATTGTAGCGCGCCAACCCATCAACTGTCAGCGGAATTTTGCGAATATCATTAAGAGTAAAAACTTCGTTAGCCGTTGCTATCGTAATCAGACTATCTTCCAGATAAACAATAAAATTATCTGCAAGCAAATAACATGTAAGCTCCGCCGCATTTTTTTTGGTGGACAAATAGGCTTTATTAGTGACGATTTCCAATTGCGGAATATATTCATCATCAAGATTAACAATCGCAGTACCATCATCGGCTAGCGCCGAATAGACCACCCCTTTGGCTTCGGCCAAATCCATAAGTGTTTCAATCCCATTTTGTCCGATATGATCATAAGCAATATTGGTAACCGTTGCAGCAGCAACATAATTTGGTAATAAACCTCGTTTAACCAAGCCGCCACGGGCAACCTCTAGCACGGCAACATCCAGCTGCGGATGCATCAAGACCATTTGATGGCCGGTCGGACCCGATAAATCGCCTTCGCCAAAGGATTTACCATTAATCATGACCCAATCAGTAGAACAATAACCGGAAAATAATCCGGCTTTACGGCAAATAAATTCCGTGAGGCGGGTAGTAGTAGTTTTGCCATTGGTACCGGTAATTAGAACGGTTGGAATATTGGCAATTTTTTTCCACGGAATATCACCCAACTTAGTTATCTGATTCAATGGTGCCCGGAATTGCTGCTTGCCGCTACCCAAAACTAATAAATCTTTATAAATAAAGAAATTAAGTTTTAGCGTTTGCGCCTTAGCGTAAATTTTGCGTAAAATTACTTTTTGATTTTCTTTAATGATCTTCTTGAATCTTTTTACCGAGCGCGCAAAATTCACTGGAATTTCACGATCAGTCAAATCAACAATATCTTCCCACACCCAATCCAAAATTTCACAGGCAACCATTAATAAATCATACGGGTACTTTACCGCAATATTAATGCCGCCTCCATAAACTAAACTTTTAATTTGATAATCTTTTATCGGCAACGCCGCCAACAGTCGCTCCAACTCATTAACGTAAAGCGCCGCTAATGTTTGATTGTCACCTTTGACTTCAATATCCAGTACTGCACCGGCAGTAGTAAAAAAACGATTTTGTCCCAGAAGACGGGAAGAAAAAAATTTGGCATCATAAAGTGACATTCGGCAATACCCCTAAATATTTACAGAATAACTTGCTGGCACGCTTTCGATAGCACGCCTGGCTTAATGGGTACAAATTATAGCATAACTGCCAGTAAAATATTTGACCGAAAATAAAAAAAGATGCCTCTTTTATGGGCATCTTAGCAGTTATTCGTCGTGGAATGCTTCTGCATCATGTTCGATTTTGCTAACCGTATCGGAAATATTATCCCGGCGTTGCAGTTCATCATACAAATCATAATTTAGCACATCAGCCTTCGGATTAACCAGAGCAGTATTAATTGTGCGAGCGTTTTGTGACATTGTCATGATGACTCCTTTCATAAAAATAAAGTTAACGACCTTAATAAATCCCGACAGATTCCTCGGCTGTCAAGGGCGTTACTCTAACATGAAAGAAGTGTTAAATGCAACCTTAATTACCCACGATGAGATTAAATTTATTTATTATTACAATTCAATTACTTACCACGCATAAACAAACCATCTAAATCGCGCATGGACAGCTTAAACCACGTTGGTCGGCCATGATTACAGCTATAGCTGCGCTCAGTTTGCTCCATTTCACGCAATAAGGCATTCATTTCATCAATTGATAATTGGTGATTTGCCCGCACTGCCGCGTGACACGCCATGGTTGAAAGAATTTCTTCCTGATGTTCCACTAAAATATTACTATTGCCAAATTGGTGCAACTCTTCTAGTAGCTCCCGAATCAACTGTTCACCCTTGCCATCATCCAATAGTAGTGGGATTGCCCGCACCACCAATTGTTCTTCACCAATAAGATCAACATCAAACCCAAGTAAATCTAATTCGGCTTTATGAGTCTGCAGTGTTTCTAATAGTTCTGCGCGCAAATGGAGAATAATCGGCATTAATAATTGTTGCGACAACACTGCACTTTTCTGAAGTTGCTGCTTGAGCCGTTCGAGAATAATTCGCTCATGGGCAGCGTGCATATCAATAACAATCATTCCATCGCGCACCTGTGCCAAAATATAAACTCCCTGCAACTGAGCCAAAGCATAACCCAATGGCGGAAAACCATCATTAGTGACAGATTCATCACGGTTTTCAGCAAATAGTTCATGTTCTGGTAATGCTCTTGAAGTTGGAATTGACAACCATTCACGAATCAATTGCGACTCGGTCGCCATTGACGAGCGCGGTTGCTGCCACGCTGTTGATTTATAATTACCAGTTGAATCAGTAGAAAAATGAGCAGTAGTTAATGGCGTTGAATGCTCAGAATTAAACTCATTCCCTGCTGCTGGGCGCAATGAATCACCAGTTAAATTAGTATATGGCACATCAAAACTAGTTACAGTAGTTGCCAAAGTCTTTTTCAGCGTTCTAGAAATAAAGCTATGAATTAGTGAGGAGTCTTTAAAACGCACTTCACTCTTACTGGGGTGAACATTAACATCAACCTCACCAGCATTAATATTGAGAAATAAAACATAATTTGGTTGATGTTCATGATGCAGTACCCCGCTAAAGCCCTGCTTGATCGCATGTTGAATCACCCGATCCCGGATATAGCGTCCATTAACAAAAAACAACTGAACATTCTTATTATTAGTCAGATAGCCGGGATGATAAACATAGCCGGATAAATTCAGTTCTTCACCGGCAATTTCGGCAACCGCCAGATAGTGCTGATGATAGTCTTTGCCGTAAAGCTGTGCCAAGCGCTCAAGCAAATCACCACTTGGCAAATTATAAATTTCTTTGCTATTGTGGTTTAATGAAAAATGAATTTCCGGGTGGGAAACCGCGATACGCTCAAATACAGTTTTACAATGCTGAAATTCGGTAGTTTCGCTTTTGAGAAATTTTTTGCGGGCAGGAATATTATGATAAATGTCTTTAACTTCAACTACGGTACCGAAATTAAGCGCAGCAGGAATTACACCTTGAACTTCGCCAAAAATATTGGTTATCTGGTAACCATGACTGGCATCAGCTTGCTTGCTACTCAAATTAAACCATGATACCGAGGCAATCGAGGCTAAGCCTTCGCCGCGAAAACCGAGGCTATTGATTGCATATAAATCATCTTGGGAAGATAGTTTACTGGTAGCGTGGCGCTCGATTGCCAGCGGTAAATCGTCATGACAAATTCCGCGCCCATTATCCGTGACTTTAATCACGGTAATCCCGCCACCGTGCAATTCAACACTAACCCGTGAAGCGCCGGCATCCAGACTATTTTCTAAGATTTCTTTCAATGCCGATGCCGGACGCTCTACCACTTCACCGGCACAAATCCGGTTTACCAGATTATCGCTTAACTTATGAATCCGCCCATCCCGCATGCTTATTTACCTGTTTTAAATTTGCTATCCCAAATCATTTTGAGCGCCGGCAAAACTGAAACAACCATCACCGCCAGAATAATCAGCGACATATGCTCTTTAATTATCGGAATATTGCCAAATAAATAACCACCAATCAAGAATATTACCACCCATAGCAATGAAGCAATTATGCTAAAGCCAAGGAATTTACGATAGGTCATTTCACTGACTCCAGCCACAAACGGCGCAAAAGTGCGCACTAGCGGAATAAACCGCGCAATAATAATCGCTTTAGCACCATGACGTTCATAGAAATCATGGGTTTTATGCAAGATATCTTGCCGAAAAATTTTTGAATTGGGATTACTGAATAATTTGTGTCCAATAAATTTACCGATAAAGAAATTGGTATTATCGCCCAAAAAAGCTGCCGCAATTAACAGCACGCTGAGTCCGCCCAGATGCAGCTCACCAGTTCCGGCAAATGCGCCGGCAATAAACAACAACGAATCACCAGGCAAAAACGGCGTTACCACCAAACCGGTTTCGCAGTAAATCACCAGAAAAAACAATATATAAAAATAACTATGATAATTCGCGAGCACAAAGCCGATATATTTATCCAAATGCAAAATGATATTAATTAATTCCATGGTAGACCTTATAACAAATATTAGCACGCCATAGCGCCACTAATTAAAATTAATGGGCGTTTAAAACGCCCATTAATAAAAATATTTTAATAATCCAAATACCGATTATACTACAGCTTCTTCTTTCCGTTTAGCCGGTTTAACCAGATTTTCACGGGAAACTCCCAACCACATTACAATCGGCGAAGCAACCAACACTGACGAATAAATACCAAATAAAATCCCGATGGTTAGAGCCAAAGCAAAATAATGCAGACTAGGACCACCAAAGAAGAACATTGATAGTACCATCATTTCGGTACAACCATGGGTAATAATTGTCCGGCTCATGGTCGCAGTAATCGCATTATTGATAATCTGTGGTACCGTACCGCCGCGGATCGTCCGGAAATTTTCGCGAATCCGGTCAAAAACCACCACCGACTCATTCACCGAATACCCCAATACCGCCAGCAATGCCGCTAACACCGTCAATGAAAATTCCCATTGGAAAAAGGCAAAGAAGCCCAACACAATCACCACATCATGCATATTGGCAACAATTGCAGAAACCGCAAACCGCCATTCAAAGCGCAGTGCCAGATAAAGCATGATGCCGATACACACGAAAGCAATTGCCATCAATCCGTTATTTACCAAATCTTTACCGACTTGTGGACCAATAAATTCAACGCTTTTTAAGGTTACATCCGGATGTTCGGTTTTTAAGGTATTAAAGACCGTATTAGAAACCGTTGCCGAATTCATCCCTTGATGGTTGGGTAAGCGCAATAACACGGTTTTGGCATTCCCAAATACTTGTACCGTGCCTTGCTCCAAACCAAGACGAACCAGATCGCTACGTATTTGATCGGTATTTGCTGCCTGCGAGTATTGAACTTCCATCAACGTACCACCAGTGAACTCAACCGAAAAATTAAGCCCGCGGGTTACCAGAAAAAATACCGCTAGAATAAAAGTTATCAGGGAAATTGACGTTGTCAAACGCCCGAAACTCATAAACGGGATATCTTTTTTTATTTTAAAAAATTCCATTTAATTTTCCTTTCGTGGTATTAAATCGGCAACTTTTTAATCCGGCGATTGGCATACAGGAATCCGGTGATTCCGCGCGATACCAATACCGCACTAAACATTGAAGTTAAAATACCCAAGCAGTGTACGACCGCAAAGCCTTTTACTGGACCTGAACCAAAAGCAAGTAATGCCAAACCGGCAATCAAAGTTGTCACATTGGAGTCAAGAATAGTTGCCCATGCGTGTGCATAACCGGCTTCAATCGCGGTATGCGGTTTTTGTCCGGCACGCAATTCTTCACGAATCCGCTCATTGATCAAGACATTGGAATCAATCGCCATCCCTAGCGCGAGTGCAATCGCTGCAATCCCCGGCAAAGTCAAGGTTGCTTGCAACATCGACAATAACGCGATTAATAATAATAAATTAACCCCTAGCGACACCACCGAGATCACGCCAAACACCCGATAATAGATACACATAAAAATAGCAATCGCCAAGAAACCCCATAATACCGAATGGAATCCTTTGTCTATGTTCTCTTGACCTAGAGACGGACCAACGGTACGTTCTTCAATGATATTCATTGGCGCTGCCAGCGACCCGGAACGTAATAATAATGCCACATCATTGGCATCCTGAACGCTCATAGCTCCGGAAATTTGGACTTGTCCACCACCAATTTGAGTGCGGATAACCGGCGCAGTTACTACTTGTGATTTACCATGATCAACTAATATCATTGCCATCCGTTTACCAACATTAGCACCAGTAACTTGTTTAAAAATTGCCGCACCGGTACTATCCAAACTGATATTTACCGCCGGTGAACCATTTTCATCAAAGCCGGCTTGCGCATCATTGATATTGTCTCCAGTTAACTCAACATCATTTTTAACCAAAATCTTGCTGCTGGAACCATCGCTATTGACTTCATCAAGGAGTTGATCTCCGCCGGGAATATTACCGGCACTGGCTTGCGTCAATGCTCCGGGAGTATCATCAACCATTCGGACTTCCAGTGTCGCTGTTCGTCCCAAAATATCTTTGGCACGGGCAGTATCCTGAACTCCCGGCAACTCAACCACAATCCGGTCTGGTCCTTGTTGCTGAATAATCGGTTCTGCCACACCCAGCTCATTAACCCGGTTATGCAGAGTCATAATATTTTGCTTAACTGCAGCTTCTTTAATTGTCTGCATTTCGGTTGGCGAAATGGTTACCCGCACAAAAGAATCACCCTCTTTCGCAATTTGTAGATTTGGCATATCTTTTTGCAATTGGGTAATTACCTGTGCCGCCGTAGCGCTATCACGTAATTGTACCAAAACCGAATTATTATCAATTGCTACTGAACCATAACGTATCTGATTGTTCATCAAATCGCGACGAATATTGCCGACATATTTATTTAAAGTCTTCTTAACTGCCGCATCCATGTCAACTTCTAACAGGAAATGTACCCCACCGCGTAAATCCAAGCCCAAAAACATTGGATTGGCATTAATTGAAGTCATCCAATCTGGTGAGGCAGAAATCAAATTCAATGCCACAATATAGTTATCGCCAAGCACTTGCTGAATTACATCACGGGCTTTTAACTGCGTATCGGTATTGGCAAACTTAAATTTTAAGGTTTTACCATCAAAAACTTCGCCGGTTGGCACAATCCCCTCGGATTTAAGCCCACTGGTAACATTACTAATCGTACTGGCATCCACGACCACCGCCGAACGGCTACCGGAAATTTGTACGGCTGGCACTTCGCCATAAAAATTCGGTAAGGTATAAATAAACCCGACCACAACCGCACACAGGATGATTAAATATTTCCATAATGGAAATTTACTCATTTGAATTCACCTGAAAAACAAAAATTATTATTTACCGACGGTAAAGACCCGGACAATAATAATTTGCAAATAATTGGAAAATGGCTGAAGAAACTTCAGCCATTAATTAGATTACTTAGCCTTCGCTGCTACCGGATTGTTATCAATTTTTCCGGAAATTGCGCTGCGTTGGAATTTCATTACCACGCCATCGGCAACCTTTAACTGAACAACTTGTTCATTGATATCAATAATAGTACCAATAATCCCACCATTGGTTAGAACTTCCGTTCCTTTATCCAATGAAGCCAGCATTTGATTGTGTAATTTTGCTTTTTTTTGTTGCGGACGAATCAACAATAACCAAAATAACGCAAAAATTACGATCATAGGCAAGAAAGACATTAACGTACTTTCACTACCGGATGCTGCAGCAGTACTACCGGCAGCAAATGCACTAGGAATCAACGACATAAACAACCTCAAAAAAATTTAAAACTAATAAACTATGTATTTCATACACCAAACCGCCATTATAACATAATCTCTGGTAAGATAAACTATTCACCACCACGATGACCGCTGGCATCTATTAGTTCGGGATTTTGCGGCAAATGTTTCTGTTCCCACCGATCGACAAAAATTGCCGACATGGTATTGGCAAAAGCATTGGTAGCACTGCGCCCCATATCCATAAAACTGTCAACCGGCAACAAAATCAACACCCCGGTTTCTGGATAGCCAAAAGCGGTTAAAGTTGCTGCCACCACCACCAACGATACCCGTGGAATACCGGCAATACCTTTGGAGGTTAACATTAACATAAACAGCATGGTAATTTCAGTCGATAGACTTATTTCGTAACCATAGAGCTGAATAATAAAGATTGTAGCAAAAGTACAATTCAACATTGAGGCTTCGAGATTGAAGGAATAGCCCATTGGAATCACAAAACTACTGATTTTTTTGGAAATACCGAACCGCTCCAAATTACTTAGAATTCCCGGCAAAGCAACCTCGGATGATGATGCGGCAAATGCCGTACCGTAAAGCGGGATCATTGGGCGTAAAATGGTAAATAAGCGCTTACCACGTACCAAATAACCAACTAATAATAACACCAGCCAAATGATTAACAATCCAAAATAAAATTCTACCGCATAAATCAGATAGAGCGACAACACACTGATTCCACTGCCCATTACTAATTTAGTTATTGCCGAAAATACCGCAAATGGCGCCAAATACATAATGTAACCAATAATTTTAAACATCAATTGCGACATCATATCAAAAAATTCAAAAACCGGCGCTACCGACTCACCAATTGAAACACCAGCAACACCAATAAATATGGCAAGAACAATTACTTGTAAAATATGATTTTCAACAAAACCTTGCATTGCCGAGACTGGAACAATCATTTCCATAAAACTTTTTAGGCTAAAGCCACAAGTGGTACAAATATTATTTGAAACTTGTGATAATTCGGCAGCATGAGAGTTCAATAAAATCTCGTGCAATGCCTTACCTGGCTTAAACCACTCTACCAACAGCATCCCCAAGGTCAGCGAAAAAAAACCGCCAATGATAAAAATGATCATTGACTTGGTGAATAACCGTCCGAGCGTACGGCTATCACCCATTTTGGCAATTCCGGTAACTAAGGTAGTAAATACCAATGGCGCAATAATCATCTTTAATAACCGCAAGAACATGCTTGAGACAATATCCAAATAGCTTCCGATATTTTTGATGGTCTCAGGATTACCAACACCAATACGAATTAACTGTCCGGCAATAATTCCAAACACCAGCGCGAAAAAGATATAACGCCCCAAGCGGGACTTTTTGTTAATTGCTATTTTCATGTTTAACTCCACAAGATTTATTTTAGTAAGCGTTTATTGTAATTCAAACCTCACTTACAGCCATAACAATTTAATAAATTACTGGCTTTTAATGTCAAAACGCTAGATTTATTTGGTTAAAATTCATACTAAAACTTGGATAGAATTAAACATTTTCAATAAATTGCACAAACTAGTGTAAATTCGCTACAATTACTGCTTTAACACTTCACCAATAAGGAAATTCCATGAGTTTAACTAACTCACAGCTAATTGAAATTGCCGACCAATATGGTTCGCCGCTATACATCTATGATGGAGCGACTATTGTCCGCCAGTTTAATAAATTGACCAGCGCTTTTAAACAAACCAATGCACGCTTTTTCTACGCGTGTAAGGCACTAAGTAATATTAACATTTTAAAATTAATTCGTAATCTTGGCGGTAATCTTGATTGCGTCAGTATCAATGAAGTTCAACTGGGATTAATGGCAGGATTTGAACCGCAACAGATTATTTTCACCCCCAACTGTGTGGACTTTAATGAGATTGAAGCCGCCAAAGATTTGGGTGTAAATATTAATATTGATAATATTTCTTTACTGGAGCAATTTGGCAATAAATTTGCCGGCAGTTATCCGGTTTGTATCCGAATCAATCCGCACATTATGGCTGGCGGGAATATGAAAATTTCGACTGGACACATTGATAGCAAATTTGGGATTAGTATCCATCAGATTCGCCATATTCTACGGATCGTTAAAAGTACCGGCTTGCTGGTACATGGTCTACATATGCATACCGGCAGCGAAATTAAAGATATTGAAGTATTTATCCGTAGTCTTGAAATTTTACTGGATTTGGCACATGAATTTCCAGAACTAAAATTCCTGGATTTAGGCAGCGGCTTTAAGGTGCCCTATCAGGAAGGAGATTACACCACTGATCTCGAAACATTAGCTCAGCGGATTAATGAAGTATTTGCCGCTTTTGAAGAGCAAGAAGGACGTAAATTTGAAATCTGGTTTGAGCCTGGTAAATTTTTAGTCAGTGAATCGGGATTTTTTGTGGTAAAAGCCAATGTGATTAAACAAACCACCGCTACCACCTTTATCGGTGTTAATAGCGGTTTTAACCATTTAATTCGCCCTATGTTTTACGAAGCCTATCATAAAATCAGTAATATCTCCAATCCTGATGGACCGGAACGAATTTACACCATCGTTGGCAATCTATGCGAAACGGATACTTTTGCCTGGGATCGCAAAATTAATGAAGTTCACGAGGGTGACTATCTGGTATTTCATAATGCTGGTGCATATGGTGCCGAAATGAGCAGCAGCTTTAATTCCCGCCCACGTCCAGCCGAAGTTCTGATTCATAATGATCAGACCCTATTAATTCGTCGTGCCGAGAGTTTTGAGGATTTATTGGCGCGGCAGATTGATTGCATCCAGTTTTAATTAATATTTGCTAAGGAAGAATATCATGCGTACATCTCGAATTTTAGGATTGCTATTTGGTGGTCTATTTTGTATTGCTAATGCAGACCCCAGCAATACTACGACCACGACGACCACAGATCAGGCACCAAAAGTCATTATGGTAAAATCCGCGGGTAACAGCACCCCTAAACAATCTCATCCGACTACGGCAAGCAGTGAAAAAAAACATAACACGACCCACAAGCATAATAAGACACAGAGCAAAACGTCTGCTAAGTCTTCTCACTCTCACAAAAAGACCAAAGCCGCCCATGGCAAGTCCAAGCCACGCAAAAAAATCAAATCACAATAATATAAATAAAAAGAGTCACCTAGATGGTGACTCTTTTTATTTATATTCAGTTTAATTTACACTCACAATCAGCGCTCAAAATTGCCAAATTCAATAATTTAGCGCTAAAATATAAATGTATCCGTAGTATCACTTAATTAGAAAGCAAAAAGCCCTAACCATTGTGGTTAGGGCTTTGTATCGGGAGCCTGGCAATGTCCTACTTTCGCATGGGCGAACCACACTATCATCGGCGATGACTCGTTTCACTGTCCTGTTCGAGATGGGAAGGAGTGGGACCAAGTCTCTATTGTCACCAAGCAAT
>JBPOJK010000125.1:0-32736 GCA_052033675.1 Pseudomonadota bacterium | reverse complement strand
GCGAATACCATACAATATCCTGTAAATCAAGAAAGATATTAGCATAATTAGCGTTAAAGCGCGGGGCATTTATCTTATCATAGCTGATAAAAATCGGGACACAATTACCAATTATCCGATAGCCGTAGATAGCCGTTTCTACGGAAAGATTGACATTCAACAGCCGCGCTACTTCTTTACGCGAGTAACGATTAAATGGCACAAAATCATTGAATTTGATTGCAGATTTATAATCTCCAAAATAAGACAGCGCCAATTCCAGCGTATCAACTACCAGCATTTTAAAATAATCATTCTCCAAATACTGTTTAAATTCTTCCTCCAATTTAATCGCGCCCAGACCAATCGCCACTAAGCGAAGAGAGTATTTTTTATATAGTGCCGCACTGGTTTCTAGAGTTAAGACATTCCTGATTGCCGATCTCTTTTCGGCAGTTACTGCAACTTGATAGTATTTTGCCAAATTGGCATAAATTAGATTTTCATCAGTATTTCCATTAATCAGATTGAGTAACAGATAGACTTCATCAGGGCGCGCAGCAAATAACAGCTCCTGTGAGATATAATCCAAATAAAGCCCTTGACGAATGGTTAATATTTGTTGGTTATCGGCGTTGGCTTTTAATAATTCATAATAATTACTATAAAGAATTTTGCTGGATTTATTATTATATTTAAAAATAATTTTAGGATCAATCGAATTATAGTTTTTAAAATCCTGCAATGTTGGAATCCGGTTAATTTTCTGTTTAAGAATCTGATAGCTGTTATTAATAAATTTTTTGCTGATTTGCAGCTGATTAATTGACGCAAAAATTCGTTCGCGAATTATTCGCTCAAATGAAATCGTCGCATTAGCGGGAATAAAGCTATTGGCTTCACAAACAAAAGAACGCAATTCCTCGCGGTCATAAGAGTTATTTCCCGATAATGCCACGGCAATCAAAAAATTACTCTGATAATTACCAATAAAATCAAGGATAACACAATAATCTTTAGCGGCGCATTTTCGTAATCCACGCCCGATTTGTTGGGTGAAAATAATTGCCGATTGGGTTGGGCGAAGTAAAATGATTTGATTCACCGCGGGAATATCAATGCCTTCGTTAAAAATATCGACACTGAAAATATAATCAAGATAATTCTGGGGCTGACCAGTGCCGGTGACATAATCATTTTCCAGCAACTTTATCGCCCGCTCACGAGTCTGCTCGCTATCAGCACCGCTTAGCGCAACAGTTTTATAACCGTTAAGATTAAATAATCGTGATAATTCTTGTGCTTCTTCGATTCGAGCAGTAAAAATCAGCCCTCGAACTTTATCTTGCCCGCCGTGACCATAAAATTTAAGATTGCTAATAATATGCTCAACCCGGGCCGAGTAATCAATGCGGTTAAAATCGCTATAATCGCTAAGATATTCCCCTGCCACCTGAAGTTCCGCAATTCCAAAATAATGAAATGGACAGACCAAATTTAATTCCAGTGCCTCATTGAGCCGGATTTCATAAGCGAGGTTATTATCAAATAAGCGATAAATATCAAAATCATCACTGCGTTCCGGGGTTGCCGTCATTCCCAATAAAAATTTTGGTTTAAAGTGCGCTAATATTTTTTGGTAACTGGGTGCGCCGGCGCGATGAACTTCATCAATAATGATATAATCAAACTGAGTTGCTGCAAAATTATACAAGTTTTCAGCTTTTGCCAGTGACTGAACTGAGGCAAAAATGAAATCATTATTAAGATCGCGGGTTGTCCCGGTAAATTTGCCGATATGTTGAGTAGGAAATATTTTACGGTAGCTGCTAATTGCCGCATTAAGAATGTTCTCGCGGTGAACAATAAACAGCAGAGTTTTGGCAGTACTGGCTTTAACCTCAAAGGCACTCAAGATAGTTTTACCGCTGCCGGTCGCTGAAATAATTAACGCCTTAGTATTCCCCTGCTGTCGTAATTGCGATAAGCTTGCTAGCGCTTTAATCTGCATGGAATTGGGCTCGAATAACGGTGATTCAGATGATGCTGTTATATATTTTGCTTGAGTGCTCACGAATTTCTGTTTATATTCCGTAAGCCTAACTGCCGATAACGGTTCGGATTGCTCAATTACCTGATTATATAGTTCCTGAATCTGCTGCGGAATTATTTCATCCCATTGATACTCGGAATAAAGATTGGTTTCAACGTTTTTGCGTAAGGCATTATTGGTTAAATTTGAGCTGCCGATAATAAAAGAGCATTCACCACTGTAGGTTTTTACCCAATATAATTTAGGATGAAAGCCAACATTTTTTGAAATCCGGAGTTCCAGATTTTTAAGCCCAAATAAAAACTCCAACACTCGCGGATTATTGAAATCATTCATAAACCCAGTAATAATCACTACCCTAACCTGATTATTCAATAACTCCTTTAATTCATTAAGAATTAGATATATCCCCTCCATCGTAATAAACGCTGACATGATTACGACTTCGCTGAGTTGTTCTTTCTTTAGTAATGTCAACAATTTGGAATAGACAAATCTTTTTTGTGCGGGGATATTGGTTAGTAGTTCTTGATGGTTCATTAGGTTATAGAGTTTTCTAAAATAATAATTATCACAAATCTTAAATAAACAAAAAATCATGATAAGTGACAACGCCATTTCGGGATAATGAATTATGCAAATTTGCTACTTCTTTTTCGAATAGTCCCATGATAGAATACCGAACTTTCATGATATTAGCTCTGGCAAAGCGGGCGGTTTAACTGCCCGTCAGCCGATTCTAGGGGAAATTTAGCAGAAAGAAGCATTAAAAATTGGGGAATTAAAAATGCCACCACTAGCCGGAATTTATTTCGGCTTTTCTGCTATCGAGCTTAACTTATTTCTGGAGCTTCTAAAATAATTCCATGCGGAAAACCGCGATAAATAATCTGATAGTGGCGATAAATATACGCCAGGTATCCCTGTTGCCCATCCCCCAACCGTTTAGCAAAATCCTGCCATGAGTCATTTTCCGGATTGCTCCATCCGGCCTCAGCAATACCGGTCATTTTCGGCATTAACATATACCAATAATGGGCATTACCAGGAATTAACTCACTCCATAATGCACCTTCAACACCCAATAAATTTGGATATTTATTAAGTTTTAAAAGTTGCTCGCCAACGCTGTAAGTGCTCCAAGTACTGACCTCTGATGCAGACCAATATAATCCCGGTTCAAAGAACTCCCGACTATAACGCATGTCTAAATAAGTATAATCAGCAAAATCGGCAACTAGCGGATAACCATGCTCAAGCAGATTTTGTGCCTGCTGTAATCCGGAAACACCACGAGGGTTATTCACCGGCATCCATTCCCAAATGTGCCCGCTACGTTTAGCCGGTAGTGCATAATCAGGAATTATTCCATCATCTTGTTGAACCAACTGTTGCCAACCGGAAATAACCAACCGAGGATTCTGCGTTGCGAGTTTAGCAAAAAATTGATGATTAAGTTCCGCGCCGAATTGCTGGCGTGGATAGGCATTAGCTGGTACTTCATCGCCGGACAGGCTTAACTCATTATCGATAGCATAAATGGTAGTTTGCTGGCTAAATAACTGCCCAAGAACATTGGTTATGCCATTTAACAAGCGGGTAAATTGACTATCGCGAGTATAGTTATAAATCGGCAATACATTATCGGTATAGCCTTGAACACTCAAAAAATCACTGGGCTGGTCAAAATCATATAAAACATCGGGATAAGCTTTTTTAAGTGCCCGCGCATGTCCCGGCATTTCAATTTCAGGAATAATCGTGATGCTCCGCGCATTGGCATATTTGATTAAAGCTCGAATTTGTTGTTGCGAATAATAACCGTGATAATTCGTCGCTGCAGTGGCGTAACTTTCATGATCCCAGTTACTAATATCAAAATTACCATCAATCAGATTGGACGGACCAATTTGATGCCCTTGGAAACGCTTTGCTGAAATTTTAGTTAATTGCGGATAGTTAGCCAGTTCAACCCGCCAGCCTTCATCATCCGCCAAATGCAAATGCAGGGTATTTAATTTTTGGTTAGCCATTACATCCAATAATTTTTCAAGCTGAGCGACACTAAAAAAATGCCGCACGCTATCAAGCATTATTCCCCGATAACGATATTGCGGATAATCAACAACTGTTTGCGCTGGTATCGCTTGCGGATAATAATCAATCAATTGTGATAAGCTTTGGCGGGCATAAAATTCACCGGTGCTATTGAAAGCATAAATCAGCGGCTGACTGCTCTCTAATTTTAATACATAGCCTTCCGGATTGTGCTGAAGTGTCCGGCAAACATCTGACGCATCTTGACAATTGATGAACTGTGGAAATAACAACTTATTTTTTAAAATATATTGTCCTGCCGATAACGTAACTTGCTGTGGTCGTGGAATTATCGGTGTATCGACCAATGGGATAGTTGCTTTACCAACCAGCCATCGTGCTTTAATTTGTTGTGATTCGGCTGATTCAACTGCGGCTTGGTTGTAACCATTGATTTGGTAATTTTCAACTGCCAACGGCATAATTTTATTTGCCTGCATTAGAAAAAAGCTTTGCGGCATCATTGAAATATTTTGCGGTGGATAAGTCAACCCGCTGATAGTAATCAAGTAATTGCCATTGCTAATTAGCGGAAAATTACTCGCTGGTTTTAAAATAATTACATGGCCACTAGTTAAATCAGGTAAATTAACCTCGGCAACTGTTTTTAGTGGTGGCTGTGAGACTATTATTAGTTGGGAACAATTTGTAGCTAATTTTTCATTGCAAATAGTCATTTGCGGTTTTAATGCAGGATTTTGGAGTACTTTTAATATAAAAAAACCAATTTGCCAGTCATTATAATGAAAGCTATTGGTGGTAAGTCGAATTTGCAGCGAGTAGTGCTTATTGCTCTCGGGAATTAAACTAACACGATTGATTAGCGCCGTGTTCAGCACTGCTGATTCAATTTTTATGCTGCCGGTACTTAGTGCGTTAGTGAATGGAGTAATTATCAGTAAAATTACCGCCCATAAGCACTTATATGAATTAATTTTCATTTATTTAAATATTTCCTGTTGTTATTTCATTATTTACAATTACTACTAGCAAAACATTCTGCCACCGCAGCTCAACATTTATCAGAAAGGATAAAACAAAAAACGGTAGAGTGATTCTACCGTTATTATATCTGACGTTAAACTATTTTAATCATGGTTTCTTGAGGTGCAAATAAAATTTATGTCCCAGATAGATCAAGACAAACAATATCACCGAAGAATAAATCATAATAAAATCTAAAAATCCATAATGTTGCCCGAGGGTTACAAATTGAGCTACAATAATAAATAATATTACTATCATTGAGATAATTTGTGCCCATGGATAGAATTTTGCCCGATATTTAAGAATTTTCTCACCGCCAAGACCCGATAAATATTTGCGCCTAAATTCAAAATGGCTAAAAGCAATCCCAAACCACGCCAAGAAACCACATAGCGATGAAATTTGCACGATATAATTAAAGAAGGTACCATTTCCTATAAATGAAGAAATAAATACCAGTGACCCTACCGCGGCAGTTAGTAATAAAGCTGGAATCGGTACACCGCTAGCATTGAATTTTTTAAATATTTTAGGGGTTTGTCCATTATTTCCCATATACCATAGAATCCGGCTGGCGGAATACATACTGGCATTGGCCGCTGAAACTAACGCAATCAAAATAATAAAATTCATCGCATCAGCTGCATAAGCGCCAGCAAATTTATGAAAAATTAAGGTATATGGGCTAGTAGTAATATTATTTTGTTCAGCCAATTTTGGATCATTAAATGGCAGCAATAAACTAATTACACCGATGGATAAAACATAAAATAATGTTAAGCGCCAAAATACCAGTTTAATTGATTTAGGAATACTGATTTCAGGATTTTTGGTTTCGCCCGAGGCAACCCCAACTAGTTCAGTTCCCTGAAATGAAAATCCGGCAAATAAAAATACCGAAATAAAACCATACCAGCCCGCATGAAACGGTGCATCCGCGATGTGCCAGTTATTTAACCCAAACTGTGGCTGGCGATAAATGGTGAAGATTCCTAAGATAATAAAAACAATAATTACACCGACTTTAATAAATGACAGCCAGTATTCAATTTCACCATAAACTTTTACCGAAAAAATATTGGCAATTAAGACTGCAAAAAAAATTGCTAATGAAAAATAAACTGGGTTTACATGCGGAAACCAGTAGCTCATTACCAATGCCGCTGCAGAAATTTCGGCAGCAATGGTAATTGCCCAGTTAAACCAATAGTTGTAACTCATGGCAAAACCAAAAGATTTGCCGACATACATTGAAGAATAATCACAAAAAGAACCTGAACTAGGTTTATACGTACTTAATTCCCCTAAGCTTGTCATTAAGAAATAGACAATTATTGCCATCAATAAATAAGCCAACATTGCACCACCAGGTCCCCCGACATAGATTGAGTAACCGCTGGCTAGGAATATTCCGGTGCCGATTGAACCGCCAATGGCGATCATATTAATGTGACGAGATTCGAGTTTTTTATTAAGTTGAGCCATATCAATAACCTTTATAAATTTTATAATTATTTTTAATACCTACGCAAATTTGCGCAATTAAATAATATAGAAAAGTTACTTACGTGGCTTAATCAAAGAAGTATATATTTTGCAGGAAATAAAATTATAGATAAAGTAGTTGATTAGATTATACATTGATGTTTTCCTCTTGTTAGTCATTCCACACTTGTGACATGAAGATGCCTTTTAAAGCACCATAATTGCGGGTTAAATAATACAAATTCATGATAAAAAATCCTGAAATAAAAACACCATGATTTTATCATATTAATCATGGTGTTTCGTTAAAAAACCGTTGTCGTAGCAGTATTTGCAGCTAAATTAGCCGTTAGCGTAACTATTCCTCAAGTGCTAATAGTTCTAAAAAGCCATCTAATTCATCAACGCTATTATAGTTAATGGTGATTTTTCCGCTACCCGAACGATTGTGTTTTACTACTACCATCATCCCCAAACGATCGGCAAGCGCTTGTTCTAAGCTAATTATATCTGGATCAGGCTGGCTTTTTTTAGTTTTTTCCGGATTGGCACCATAACGTAATTCATGCAAGATTCGTGCCACCTGATTTTCAACTTCGGCGGTGGTTAATTTTTTTGCAACAATTACATCTGCCAACTCAATTTGTTTTTCTTCTGATAGTGGTAATAAAGCGCGGGCATGCCCCATATCCAATCGCCGTTCCAATAGCATCTCTAAAACTTGTGAACTAAGATTTAACAAGCGCAAGGTATTGGAGATATTACTTCGGGATTTACCGGTTACCTGTGCCAAAGCTTCATGAGTAAGTCCAAACTCATCAATTAAGCGCCGATATCCCTCTGCCTCTTCGACAATATTCAAATCCTGACGCTGAATGTTTTCAATCAGTGAAATTGCCAGTGCTTCTTCATCGCTAAACTCACGGATTACTACCGGAATTTTTTCGATTCCCGCGATTTGACTGGCGCGAAAACGTCGTTCACCGGCAATTATCTCATAACGCTGCGGCGCTATTTTACGTACAACCAGTGGTTGTATTATGCCATTATGGCGAATTGAATCCGCCAACTCTTGCAATTCTGTTTCATCAAAAATCCGCCGCGGCTGATATTTACCAGCCTGTAAGCAATTTAATGGTAACTCCTGGAGTTTATCATTAATGTTGCCGATATTATTATCGTTACTAGTTGTTGACAGCGTTTCTGCCGAACTTGCCAATAAAACCTCTAAACCGCGCCCTAAACCTGTTTTTTTTGCCATAGTATTTTTTAACCCCAATTACTTTAATCGTTTCAATACTTCACGCCCAAGCCGGATATATGCTTGTGCGCCAAAAGAGTCCGCATCCAAGGCTACCGCCGAAGTACCAAAACTGGGAGCTTCCGCCAAGCGCACTGTCCGAGGAATTGAAGCGTAGAAAATTTTATCACCGAAATAATCAACCAATTGCGATGATACATCTACCGCTAGATTATTGCGCTTATCAAACATCGTGCGTACCATTCCAAGAATTTCCAGCTCCGGGTTGAGTTTCGTTTGCAATAATTTAATGGTATTTAATAGATCGGTCAGACCCTCAAGAGCATAATATTCACATTGAATAGGTACTAAAACATAGCTGGCTGCAGATAAGGCATTGATTGTCAGTAAGCTTAACGATGGCGGACAATCAATCAAAATATAATCATAATTTTCTTGTACCTGACTTAAAATTCGCTGCAGACGAAATTCTCGTTTTTCAATGTCAACCAATTCAATTTCAGCACCGGCCAAATGGCGATTTGCCGGAAGCATATCAAACTTACAGCGTTCGGATTTTACAATAATATCACGTGGATCAACATCATTAATTAAAGCATCATAAACGGTATATTCCAGTTGGTTTTTATTAAATCCAGCTCCGGTTGTGGCATTGCCCTGAGGATCAATATCGACAACCAAGATTTTTTTGCGACTAAACGCTAATGCAGTTGCCAAATTTAAAACGGTGGTAGTTTTACCAACGCCACCTTTTTGATTTACAACCACTAGAATATTTTTTTTCATTTGCGTACCAACTTTACTAAGAATCTTTTCGCATCCAAAAACGGAACCTGAATCTCAATTATTTCATTATCCCAATCATCAATCTGCGCTACTTCATTAAATGCCAACTCACCCTTTAATGCCAAAATCGAACCGTTATCGGCCAAAAATTTGCCACTTAGTTCGACGAATAAATTTAAATCGGCAAATGCCCGCGAGGTAATTGCCATATAACGATTTTCAATGGGCAACGCCTCTATTCGAGAGCAAATTACTTGCAAATTGCTTAAACCTAGTTCAATTTTCACCTGCTGCAGGAATGCGGTTTTTTTGCTATTACTGTCAATCAGCGTTACTGCTGTTTGCGGATAACTAATTGCTAAAATTATTCCCGGCACGCCCATACCGCTACCAACATCCAATACTGAAGAATAATTGGCAAAATAACTAACCGCACTTAAGCCATCCAGTAAATGGTAAATAACCATTTGGCGTGGATTATTAATCGCGGTTAAACTATAGACCTTATTCCACTTTTGTAATAATCGTAGATAGTCTAAAAGTTGCTGAACTTGTTCTTGATTTAATTTAAGCTTTAATTCTTCACAACCTTGTTGCAGTATATGAGTTAAATCCGGCTGCACTTACAATCCCCACCGCCGCATATAATCACCGTTAACAAAGTAGCCTTCATTGACATAATTCAACATGGCATAATCGCCCGCCGAATTACCGTAACCATAGCTATAACAAAATGTCAATTTATTATCTATTAGAAAATTTTCAATCCGGTTAACTTTTTCACTGCCATAACAATTATGAGTCGCTAATCTACCACTGGCAACATTCGAATTGATAAATTCAATTTCAGTAGCAATTACGTGGTCAATTTTATGCAAATGCGCCCAATAGCGTAAATATATTCCTAAATTGGCACTAACGATAACCAATGTATGCTTATGTTCGCGATGCCATTCGAGTTTGGCATAAACCGCGGGCTTAATATACTTATTTAATTTGCTAATAGCAAAGGATTTAGCTTTATGTTCTAAAAATACTTGTTTATAACCATGAATAAGAATATTCAAAGTGGCTTGTTTAGCTTGTTCGTTGGTAATATTTTTACACCAATAGCGCAGCAAAACTGGAATCAATTTGGGCAACTTACGTAAAAACGTTATCTTACCAACCGTAAATACTAAAAATGGAATAAAGGTATCCCGATTGGAAATTGTTCCATCAAAATCAAAATATGCTACTATTTTGCGACAGTCATCCATCAGCGATCCCCCATGTGGGCTAGCAATTCGGCTTGGTGTTCAGCAATCAGGGAATTGGTCAACTCATCTAAATCGCCATCCATAATATATTCCAGTTTATATAAGGTCAAATTAATCCGGTGATCAGTCATCCGTCCTTGTGGAAAATTATAGGTGCGGATGCGCTCGGAACGATCGCCCGAACCAACCAAACTTTTACGCTCAGCCGCTTCTTTGGCATGCTGTTCCCGTAATTGCGCATCTTTAATCCGCGTTGCCAGTAATGAAAGCGCGCGTGCTTTATTTTTATGTTGGGAACGATCATCCTGACACTCAACCACGATTCCAGTGGGTATATGCGTCACCCGAATCGCCGAATCAGTTTTATTAATATGCTGCCCACCAGCACCCGATGCGCGGAAAGTATCAATCCGTAATTCGGACGGATTGATTACCACTTCAGAAACCTCATCGGCTTCCGGCATTACCGCCACGGTACATGCCGAAGTATGCACCCGACCTTGTGATTCGGTAACCGGAACTCGTTGCACCCGATGGGCACCGGATTCAAATTTTAGCCGCGAATACACGCCATTACCGCTGATTTTAGCTACGATTTCACGATAGCCGCCCAAATCAGAATCGGCTGTTGACACTACTTCAACCTGCCAGCCCATCCGCTCGGCATAACGTGAGTACATCCGAAACAAATCAGCAGAAAACAAAGCTGATTCATCACCACCAGTACCGGCACGAATTTCCAAGTAAATGTTTTTATCATCATTGACATCTTTGGGTAATAATAACTTCTGTAAATCCATTTCCAAAGCTTCTATTTTTTCTTTGGCACTGGTCAATTCGCCTTGAGCAAATTCTTTCATTTCCGGATCAGACAGTAATTCTTCGGCAGTTTTTAGATCTTCTTCGGCACTTAGATATTCATTGAATTTTTCGACGACCGGAGTTAATTCGGCATATTCTTTATTTAGCGCGGTAAAACGCTGAATATCTTCGGTTACTTCCGGCTGCGACAATAATTCAGACAACTCACCCAAACGATTTTTCAAAATATTTAATTTATCAATAACACTCTGTTTCATATTTTCTCTTTTTAATTATTCCAAATCATACAAATAACTCACCATACCAGCTAAATCCTGTCCGGAGTCCTGATGTGCCGCAATCATCACCGTTGGTGTATGCAGTAATCGGTTGGTTAATTGTACCGAAAATTGTTTTAAAATTTCACTGGGATCATCGCCATTTTGTAATTGTTTAACTGCTGCCGCCAATGACTCTAAGCGAATCGATTCGCTTTGTTCACGGAGTTTTTTTATTATCGGTGCAAAGCTCCGCCGGCGCAACCAATTTTGATAATCCTGAAGTTTTAATGCAATGATATCTTCCGCACCCGCCGCCGCCTGCCGCCGCCGTTCCAATCCAACATCAACTAATTTGGCAACTTCATCGACTGTGACAACTTCAAAATTAGGTTGTTTAGCGATTTCGCGTGAAATAACCAACGGCATTGATAAATCAATTATCAACATATAGCCATTGTTGGCAATAGTTGGCTGCAACATATCCAATGTCAATAATGGCTGATTGCTGGCACAACACAACACAACCACATCATAATCATTAACCAGCGGGCTTAATTGCCCCAGCGCGCCGATATTGCCGTTAATTTTATCTGCTACTGCTTTAGCATGTTCAGGAGTGCGATTTAAAACCAAAATATCATTCCAGCTCAGAAACTTAAAATGCGGCGCAATTTGCTGCATCATTTGCCCAGCACCGACAAACAATACTTTGTGTTTAGTTAATTTGTCTAAATGTGCTTCAACATAATTTACTACTGCATGCCCCATTGAGATGGCAACATTATTAATTTCAGTATGATTACGAACTTCTTTTTCCACCGCCAGCGCTTGTTGAAATAACCCCGATAAATGCGAGCCCAAACAACTGCATTTTTCAGCAATATCCATTGCGGTTTTGATTTGGGCAACGATCTCCGTTTCACCTAAAACCATCGATTCCAATCCGGAAATCACCCTAAATAAATGCCGGACACAATCATCGCCATGATAAACATAGCTGTGCCTAGCAACGGTTCGCGGACAAACATCATGCATGGCACATAACGAATTAATCACAAAATCAATATCATTGGCAATGCAATATAACTCGGTACGATTACAAGTAGATAGCAATAAAGCTTCCCTAACTACGCCGGAATTAATCAGCCGTTGTAAAACTTCGGGAATTTCACCACTGGCAAAAGCCAAACGATCACGTAAATCAAAATCGGCAGTCTGATAATTCAGACCAAAAACAACTGGTTGTAACATGCAATAACTCTAGCGCTCGGTTTTAATATCAGTATTGATTTGTTTAATAAATTTATCATCAATACTCCCACTTAAATAACGCAACTGAATCCGCGCCATGATATACTGATAGCGTGATTGTTGATAGGTTTGGAAGGTCTGATAATAGTTCTTTTGTGAATTTACCAAATCCACACTGTTGCGAACCCCAACTTGATAGCCAAGTTTATCTGAATCAAGCTTGGTTTTAGCTGATTTTAACGCGGTTTGCTGCGCCTTAACAATACTCACTCCATTTTGTACTTGCCAGTAAGTGTTACGGATATTTTGATCGGTCTGCCGTTCGGTACTAACCAACTGTTGTCTTGCTACTTCATAATTAGCTTTGGCTTGCCGCACTTGTGCATTAACTCCACCACCGGAATAGATTGGCACATTTAATTGTACCCCTGCCGAACCGGTTCCATAACTGGACAGTGGAGTTCCTGGAATATTGGCAAATGAATTAACGGTTGATTCCGACATGTTTGATGAATCAATGCCACCGGTATCCTGATACTGATAATTAGCAACTACGTTTAGGGTCGGCAAATGTCCGGAAATAGCAATTTTAATATCCTGATTGGCCATTGAGACCTGTTTGTCGGCAATTTTGATGCTGTAATTACCAGACTCACCCATTTGCGCCCAAGTATTAACATTGGCTGGGGTTGGCAATACTAAATTAGTATTATCGGTCAATGGTTGAATTTGCTCCGGATCCAGTCCGGTTAAATTACGAAAAATATTTTTCTTATAGATCAAATCATTGGTATTTTGAATTTCCTGCGCAGTGGAAGCGTCAAATGCCGCTTGTGCATCGTTAACATCGGCAATGGTAACTGTTCCGACTTCAAACGATTTTTTGGCTTGATTCATTTGTTTTTCAAGTGCTTCTTTGGTCATTTGCGTCGCCCGTAGGGTATCTTCGGCATATAAAACATCAAAATAGGCTTGTGACACGGTAACCATTAATTGCTGTTCGGCATTTTTCAATTGTAAATTACCTACTTCCGCCGCATATTGCCCTTTGGTAAAACCGGAGTATTTACTCCAATCAAAAATAACCTGTTGCAATTGCGCTTGGTAAACCGGCTGATGATAAAAAGCCGACATTCCGCCTTGATCAAAATAATTCTCATTCATTGACGCACTACCAGATATCTGTGGTAATAACTGAGCACGGGCAATATTTTTTTGCTCTTGAGTCGCGCTAGTGCTGGCTATCTGTTTTAAATAATCTGCATTATAAGTAAGCGCCTGTTGATATGCATAAGCCAAATCAAAAGCATAACTGGAACTAATGCCCAATGCCCCGCACAATAAAAAACAAATTTTTCTCATGATTTATGCTACCTCTTCCTGTGGCTTTTGCACCTTAAATACCCACGCATACAATGCCGGCATAAAAATTAATGTTAGCAACGTTGCGATAAATAACCCCCCCATCATGGCAACCGCCATTGGTCCCCAAAAGGCGCTTCGCACCAATGGAATCATCCCTAAAATAGCAGCGGCAGCAGTTAGCATAATTGGTCTAAACCGACGCAATACCGACATTTGAATTGCTTCATATGCCGATTCGCCACCTTTAATATCACTTTCAATCTGATCAATTAAAATTACCGAGTTGCGCATAATAATCCCGGCCAAGGCGATAACGCCAAGCATCGCTACAAAGCCATACGGGGCATGAAATAAAATCAATGACATTGTAACCCCAATCATTCCCAATGGCGCAGTTGCAACTACCAACATACTGCGTTTAAAGCTATTTAATTGTAACATTAGCAAGGTGAAAATAATCAAGAACATCACCGGATATAATTTAGCAATTGGTTTGCTAGCTTTGCCGGAAGATTCGCTACTACCGCCAACCTCAATATGATAGCCCAGCGGTAAAATTTTTTCCAATTTTCTCAGTTCTGGGGCAATTTTATTGGTAATATCATTACCCTGGGCGCCATCCACAACATCCGCCCGTACGGTAATCGTTGGTACTCGACTACGCCGGTATTCCAGACTTGGTTCGGTAATAAATGACGCTTTGGCAATTTGTCCAACCGGAACGAATGCCCCGCTCGCGGTTTGAATCATTAGATTATTTAAATTACTTACCTGATTACGTTCATTTTTATCCAGTTTACCAACCACTGGAATAGTCTCATCGCGCTCAAAATAATAGGTCATGGTTGAACCGGAAAGCAAAGTGTTAAGTTGCTGCTCCAAACCACTGGAAGACAACCCGATTTGCTGAGCTTTACTTTGATTCACTTCCAAACGCAATGATTTCAAGTCATCACCCCAGTTGTCATTAACATTAGTCGTATATGGATTTGCCCGGATAATGCTTTCAACCTGATCGGCAATTTTCAACAATTGGTGTCCATCGGTGCCGGAAATCCGGAATTGAATCGGATAACCAACTGGCGGACCAAGCTCAAGACGTTTAACGCGACTACGGATATCCGGATATTGGGTTTTAAGAATTTTATTCAGATTATCTATCACCACTTCGCGCTCTTTGTCGCCTTTAGTCATGATTAATAGCTGGGCAAAATTAGTATTTTCCTGCTGAACATCCAACGTCAAGATAAACCGCGGTGCACCCACTCCAATAAAGGTAGTTACACCTTCAACACCGCTTTCTTTCATTACCAGCTTCTCAAAACTGGATGCTTGCGACTCAGTGTTATAAATTGATGATGAATACGGCAACCATAAATCAACCAACACTTCCGGACGATCGGATGCCGGGAAGAATTGTTGGGAAACAAACAATTTAAACAAAATTAACGATAACGCAAAAATTCCAACCGTAGATAAAACGACAGTCTTTTTATACTCAACCACAACCTGTAGAAATTTTTTAAATTTATGATAGAATGGTTTATCAAAAACATTGCCATGTTGCTGTAAACCAATTTGGCGATATTTTTCGGCAGGCAAAAGGTGGTAACCCAAATACGGTGTAAAAATAACTGCCACGAACCATGATACCACCAAAGAAATCCCGACTACCGCAAATAATGAAAATACATATTCACCAGTGGTGGAATCATTCAAACCAACCGGCAAAAATCCTGCGACCGTAATCAATGTACCGGAGAGCATGGGAAAGGCAGTAGAGGTATAAGCAAAAGTCGCGGCTTTAAACTTATCAAAACCTTCTTCCATTTTCATTACCATCATTTCAACGGCAATAATGGCATCATCTACCAAGAGACCGAGAGCAATGATCAGCGCCCCCAAGGAAATCCGCTGGAGATCAATCCCCATTAGCAGCATCACCAAAAAAGTTACTGACAGCACCAATGGTATCGAAATTGCCACCACAATCCCCGTGCGCCAGCCCAAGCTGATAAAACTAACCGCCAACACGATTATCACGGCTTCCACCAAGCTGTGAACAAATTCATGCACCGACTTGGTAACTACTTCAGGTTGATTGCTAACCACATACTCAGTAACCCCAACCGGTAATTTTTTCTTGATCTGAGTGTATTTAGCATCAATTAACTCGCCAGTACCGACCACATCGACATTGTCTTTAGGAACTATCCCCAATAAAATCACCTGATGCCCGTTATAATGAACTTTGGAAGTGAATGGGTCATCAAATTGGCGTTTAACATCCGCAACATCGCCAAGGCGGAAAATCTTGCCATTAACTGCAATTGGCAAACTCCTGACTTGATCAAGATTTTCAAAATTACCGGTTACCCGAACCGGAATTTCATCACCTTTAGTAACAAAGCTACCAGCGGCATTAACAGCATTTTGATTTTGAATAGCCGATAAAACCTGGTTTAAGCTAACCCCTAAGGTTGCCAACTTACTGCTGGAAATATTAACTGAAATCTGTTCTTTTTGAGTACCGATTAGATCTACTTTTTTTATGCCGTCAATGGTAAGGATTTCGCGCTTGACATCTTCCATAATTCGCCGCAATTCTTCATAATTATAACCATCGGCTTGAAAGGCATAAATATTACTATAAGTATCGCCAAATTCATCATTATAAAATGGACCAACCACTCCCGGTGGTAAAGTCGCACTAATATCCGAAATTTTCTTACGTACCTGATACCACGAATCGCTAACGGCTTGTCCACGAACGGTATCACCCAATTCCACGGTAATAATTGCCGATCCTGGACGGATTTGCGAGGAGGTGTTATCCAATGTTGATAGCTCAAGTAATTTTTTCTCAATTTTATCAACTACCTGATCTTCCATCTGCTGTTCGGTCGCACCAGGCCATGAGACCGTAATTACCATTGATTTAATAGTAAAATTGGGGTCTTCACGTTGATTTAAATTGCTATAAGCATAAAACCCGGCAACAAACAATAAGATCAAAAAATATTTGACCAGCGGTTGATTTTTCAACGCCCATTCAGATAGATTCATGTTTTTCAGAGACATAGCTTCACTAACCCCAGCAAGTAGTAGACATAAAGCACATATTATACCAGATATTAACCAGTGGCAACGTAAAGGCATACAATCAAGCGCAGGGAGCATTTTTAGGATGTCAATGATCAAGAAAACAAAAACAAAATTTGAGCTTGCTTTGGTAATTATGATACAATCACTGGGTGTGTCTCAATTTATACACAACTATTGTAACTCCTCTCGTTACAAGCATTTTATAAATCAAGGAAAATCATAGATGGCTAATACAGCTCAAGCTAGAAAACGCGCTCGTCAATCAGTTGCACGTCGTAATCATAATTTCGCGTTGCGTACTGAATTCAGAACTGCAATTAAAAAAGTTTTAAAAGCAATTCAAGGTGGTGATAAAGAAGTTGCAAAAGCAGAATTTATCAATACTCAGTCTACTCTTGATAGAATTGCCCGTAAAGGCATTTTCCACAAGAATAAGGCTGCGCGTCATAAAAGCAAATTGTCAGCTAAAATTAAAGCTATGGCTTAATTGAATAATAAAACCGGGTTTCATACCCGGTTTTATTATTTCGGTTAAGTGCTAATACTGGAAAATAAATGGAATATAGAGTGTTAGAGATTTCAGAGATTAATAAGCGGTTATTTCTTAATTTTGAACGGCGGCAGGTGGTAACTCGTTGCTGGAGAAAAATTGATGATGAATGGATAATACACGATGTTATATTTATTGATCAATGGGGTGATGGTGAATATACCACATTAATTAAATGCTTAAAAAACACAAAGAGCACTGGTGGTGTGGTTTTTGGCGCTTTTTTCAACTCACAATTAAAAGGATTTTCTTCTGTAGAAAGTCACTTTTTCGGTAAGAATAAGGAATATCTTGACCTTTCAAATATCCATGTTTCAGAAGACTTCAGAGGAAAAAGTGTTGGTAAAAAATTATTTAAAATGGCTTGCACATGGGCTAAAATGCGCGGTGCGAAAAAATTATATTTGTCTGCCCATTCTGCTGTAGAGTCCCAAGCATTTTATAATTCAATAGGATGCGTAGAAGCAAAAGAGTATAACCAAGAGCATGTTCAAAAAGAACCTTATGACTGCCAGCTAGAGTATTTATTATCTTAAATTAATCAATTAGATAACATTATTTTAGCTTTACAATAAAATAGTAAAACCGCCGGTTATTTTATAGCTATTAAATCGCAATTAAATTCTTATCTTTGTTAAAACATTGCGGCTTTCACACTATTTGCACTCTTATGAATAGCTACTAATAAATCATCGCCAAAGCGTTCCAGCTTAACTTGACCAATCCCATAGATATCTTTCAACTCACCGCGATTTTCCGGCTTAATGTTGACCAATTCATACAAACTTTTATCCGATAAAATTGCGTGATGAGAAACCTTATGACGGATTGCCATCATATGCCGCCAATTTAGCAAATTATGATAAATTCGTTCTTCATGCTCAGTCCGTAACCAGACATTATTAACTAATGCCAACTCGGCTCGTCGTTGTGGGCGCAATAATACCTGTTTGATTCCGCGCAATACCGGCAAAGAATTGGCATTGAGCTTGATGGCACCATTATTAAAATCAATGTCTAGTAAGTTTTGGCTGTACAATTGGCGGACGGTACGGCGAAGTTCTTTGATGCTTAATTCACTGGCTATGCCAAAAGTTGACAGACGATGATGCTCCCAAATTTGCACACTACTGCTGGCTTTGCCTTTCATGACATCAATAATATGCCCTAGTGAAAATTTTTGTTGTAAGCGATAAACCGTTGAGAGAATTTTTTGTGCCAATACCGAACCATCCTGCAATTGTTCCTGACTGATACAAATATCACAATGACCGCAAGGATCGCAATCCTCGCCCAGAGAATTTAGTAATTGCTGCCGCCGGCAAGTAACGCTGTCGCAATAGGCAATAATTTTTTTTAGCTTATCCAATTCATAACGTTTTTTAAGTTCGCTAACTTCGCTTTGCAAAACCATCTGTGATAATTCATAAATTTCTTTAAAGCCAAAATTCACCATGCTAAACGCTGCCATCCCATCCCGACCGGCGCGTCCGGATTCCTGATAAAAATGCTCAATACTGCGCGGCATTTCAAAATGATAAACATAGCGCACATCCGGCTTATCGATTCCCAGACCAAAAGCTACCGTTGCAACCATTACCCGATTGGAACTTTGCAGGAATAAGTTTTGCTGCTCTATCCTCGTTGCATTTTCAAGACCAGCATGATATTTAAAAGCGGTAACTCCGGAACAATTAAGAAATTCATGAATTTCATCGACTTTGCGGCGGGAATTACAATAGATTATTCCAGATTGGTGGGCATGTTGAGCGATAAACCCTAATAATTGATTTTTACCATTATTCTTTTCGGTGGTTTGATAAAATAAATTACTGCGATTAAACGAAGTGCTGAAGATTGGCTGATTTTTTAATTCCAGGAAATGGAGAATATCAACTTTAGTGTAATAATCCGCGGTGGCCGTTAGCGCCAAGCGGGGAACTCGTGGAAATATTTTCGCTAAAATTGCCAGCTTTTGATATTCGGGACGGAAATCATGCCCCCAATGTGAGACACAATGCGCTTCATCAACCGCAATCAGGTTGATTTTAAATTGACGAATAAAATTTAAAAACCATTCATTGACTAGACGCTCGGGGGTCAGATATACCAATTTTACCTGCTGAGTGCGGATTTTGTGCATCGCTTCTTGCTGGCTTTGTTCATCAAGAATGGATGAGAGATAGACCGCCGAAACTCCTAGTTCGCTAAGCGATGCCACCTGATCCTGCATGAGCGCAATTAGCGGACACACTACCAAGGTAATTCCATCCATCACCAGCGCCGGAATTTGGTAGCATAATGATTTACCACCACCTGTTGGCATAAGTGCCAGACAACTACCACCCTCTAGAACGTGGGCAATCACCTGCTGCTGCTGTCCCTGAAAAGTAGAATAGCCAAAAACTTGTTTTAAAATACTTTCCGGAGAAGATAATTCTGACATATTAATTTAGATTACTTGCGGCCGATTTCTGAAAGTGAATAATTTTAGGCTGCAAAGCATCGGCTAATGCGGGTGTCAGCAAGTCAGCAGCACTATAGCGATTAAGACTGGCATAAAATGCAGCCTGTGCCTCACCTAAAATACCTCGCAAAAAGCAACAGTTACCGATCATACATTCCTGACAATTAAGTAATTCTCGTTTGGTTTCGAGGGTCAATACAATATCACCCAAGCGAATAGCATCACTAACCGGATTATAACGTAAGCCGCCGTAGCGACCACGAACCGAAAGTATCCACTGCTGGCGAACCATAAAATTCAATACTTTGACCAAATGATTTCTAGGCAGACTAAAGGCTTCCGCCAACTCATTAATCGTCGTCAATCGCTCACTTTGTTTGAGATAAATCAGCGATTTCAAAGCGATATCAGTAAATATATTCAGTTGCATAATGACACTTCTTGCCAAAAATCTTGATTAATTAACCTTGCGCATAGGATTTATGACGCAAATAATGGTCGATTACCACCAATGCTGCCATCGCTTCAACTACCGGCACAGCGCGCGGCAAGACACATGGGTCATGCCGTCCATGTGCAGTTAACTGCACTTCATTATAATCAACATCCAAAGTTTGTTGAGGCTTACTAATGGTTGAAACCGGCTTGAATGCCACCCTGAAATAAATATCTTCACCGGAAGAGATTCCACCCAATACCCCACCAGCATGATTGGTTTGGGTCCGGATTTCACCTTCATTCAAAATAAACGGATCATTATGTACCGAACCACGTAATTCAACACCAGCAAAGCCGGAACCAATTTCAAAACCCTTGGTAGCATTAATTGAGAGCATCGCTTTGGCCAAATCGGCAGATAAGCGGTCAAAGACCGGCTCGCCCAAACCAACCGGAACATGACGAATAATACACTTAACGACCCCACCAATTGAATCACCATCGGCAAGAACTTGTTCAATTAAATTAATCATCTCTGTCGCTATTTGCGGATCCGGACACCGCGCAATATTGCTTTCAACCATTGCCATGGTTACCGTATCCTGATTTACAGCCGCCTTAAGTGAACCAACCTGTTCCACATAAGCCAAGATTTCAATCCCTAACTCCTGTTGTAAATATTTTTTGGCAATCGCACCTGCCGCCACCCGCGCCAAAGTTTCACGGGCACTAGCCCGCCCACTGCCGCGATAGTCACGTAGGCCATATTTCATCAAATATGTAAAATCGGCATGCGACGGTCGAAAAACATCTTTTAAGTGGTTATAATCTTCTGAGCGTTGGTCTTTATTATGTGCCAGTAATAAAATTGGTGTCCCGGTAGTTTTTCCATTAAAAATACCCGATAATGCATGAATGGTATCTTCCTCTTTGCGTGGCGTAGTAATTGAGCTTTGTCCTGGTTTACGCCGATCCAACTCATACTGGATTTCTTCAAGCGTGATTTCCAATCCCGGCGGACAGCCATCAATTATTACCCCAACTGCACCACCATGTGATTCACCACAGGTAGTAATTTTAAAATTTTGACCAAAGCTATTTCCTGACATCTTATTTAAACCCCTGTTTATTTGGCTAATGTTTTAATGAAATTGGCAAGCGCAGCCACACCACCAGTTAAATCCTCTTCATCCGCAGCAAAAGAGAAACGCAGATAGCCTGGTTGACCAAAACCACTGCCAGGTACAGTTGCGACATTAGCTTCTTCTAGTGCCCTAAAGCATAATTCTTCATCACTAATTCCCGCAGGCACTCCCAATTTTGCCAAAGATACAAAACTGTAGAGGGTCGCTTTGGGTTGCGGTAACTCAATCCCAAAATATTCTTTAACTGCCGCAATGAAAACATCACGGCGACGTTTCATGCTAGCATTGACCCACCGCATAATTTCATCAGCATGTTTGAAAGCTGCGATTGCACCATGTTGACAAACCAAGGAAACTCCGGTGGTACTTTGCGAAGTCAGTGAAGTTAACGCTTCAATTAATTCGCTTTTGGCAAACAAAAAGCCCACTCGCCAACCAGTCATAGCAAATGATTTTGAGGCACTCTGAATTACGATTACGTTATCTTTATATTCTGGAAATGAGGCACACGAAACATACTCATCGCCATTATAGACCAAACCGCTATAAACCTCATCACTAATTATCCAAAGCCCCAATTCTTCGGCAACCGCCAAGATTGCAGCAATTTCTTCACGGGTATAGATAATTCCAGTCGGATTAACCCCATTATTCAAAAATAGCAATTTACAGTTACTTTGATAGGCTGCGCGGACCATTTGCGGAGTAATTTTCCACTCACCATCTTCGGTGGTATTAACTACAATAGCTTTACCAGTCATGATTTTGGTAATTGCCGGATATGACACCCAATACGGCGCCGGCACCATTACCGCCAACTCTTCCTGTGGATTAGTTTTAAGCGGTGAACTAGCACCCAATAAATATTGCAACAGCAAATAAATCCCGTACTTACCGCCGGTAGTGATTAAATTTTCATTGACCGAATAATTGGCACCATAGAGCCGGTTTATCCATTCACATGCCAATTTGCGCAATTCCGGGTGTCCAGCCGTAATTGGATAAGGAACATCCCCAATTTCAATAAATTTAATTGCGGCGGCGCGCACAACTTCAGGGGTCATCAGCTTTGGTTCGCCCGCACTGAGATTGTAAACTCGAATCCCCTGAGCTTTCTTGCTTTGCGCCAGTGAATTAATTGCGACGGTAATAGATGATTGTACTTTATTGCTCATTTAACTGGGTCCTCCGAGATTCTTCGATTAATACTTCAAATACCTTAGCGATCATGGTTGCCGAGACCTGTTGTTCTTCGCTGACAGTATCATGAAAGGTTCTTAATAATGCTTCACGTTCCGGACAATATACCGGCAATTGGTGTTTGCGTTTGTATTGTCCAACCTTAGTAATTAGTTGTTGTCGTTCAGCGATTAGTTCAATAATTTTGCCATCAATCTGGGTAATTTGCTTACGCAATTGATCCAATTCACTCATGTTCGTCATTCCTTTTTACGACAATAAAGCGGGTAATATTTGGCTGCAAGTCCTGAATACCCTGCCGTAATATTACCAGATTATAACTTTTTGCTGCTTGTGCCGATGCTACAACTGCCGCATTTTCGGGCAATATTCCGGATGCCAGATCCCGCGCAGCTTTGGCGGTGTCGCCCCAATCAATTAGGTGGTAACCATGTTGGGAAATAAAGCCTTTACATTGCTCAAATGCCGGAGTATATGAATATAATTCCTTAATCGTATTTAATGGCATCTCGCGTTTTGCCAAGAGACACTGTTCAACATTTAACTGCAAATCATCTATCGGCATAAAATTATATTTACCCATTGCAGCAAATGCCGGCCAAACAATCCCACTATTGTAATTTACAAATGGGAAAATCCCCACATCAATTTCATTTTTACTTAAAGCTTGCAAGACCCCTTCCATATCAATTAGATAATGTAAGGTATGATTTTGTCCATGAGCCTTGGCGGCATAGATCCAACCGGCTTCTTCCGAAAATGAGCCAACATCACCTGAAACACCAATTCGCATATCGTAATCCTACTTAGTTATAATTTTGCAGCAACCGCTAAAATAAGCCCCTCGGTGCTTTCCCAGCTAAGACACGGGTCGGTAATTGATAAACCACCCAAATCAATCGGATCGCCACCTTCGGCATTTTGCCGACCTTCTTTAATAAAGCTTTCCAGCATAAAACCTTTGACTAATGGTTTTAACTGTGGATTAGCCGCTAATTCATCAATCATCTGCAATACTATATTGGCTTGAGCATTATGGTTTTTAACGCCATTTATTACACAGTTATCGTGACTGACATCAATAATAATTGCAGGGTTTACCACTTGATTTTTAACAAATAATTTGGCAACTTCAGCAATATTTTCAATTCCGTAATTAGTCTTGCCATTGCTGCCACGCAATACCAAATGCGCATATTTATTACCGCTGGTTTTTACTTCATAGCCATCAAAAACCGCATAATGTGAATGTTGCGCTGCAACGATACTATTTACCGCGATTGACAACGAACCATGAGTCGGGTTTTTCATCCCAACCGGACATTCCAGCGATGACGCAAAAATCCGGTGCTCCTGATCTTCAGTACTACGTGCACCAATTGCCACCCACGACAATAATTCCTGAAATCCACGCGCATTATGAGTAAACAAACACTCATCGGCAATCGGCAAGCCCATTTCTACCACTTGAGTCATTAGCTTGCGACAATACCAAATTCCAGCTTCGATATCTGGTTCAAGAAGTGGATTAGGTTGATTTATCGGACCAGTCCAGCCTTTAACAGTGCGCGGTTTTTGAATATATACCCGCATTACCACTTTGATTTTATCTTTAATTTTATCGTTTAACGCTGCCAAACGGCTGGCATAATCCAATACCGCAGTATCCGGCCACGCCGAACAAGGACCAACAATCAGCAACAAGCGATTATCACGACCACTTAAAATATCTTCAATCTCACGATGGTGGCGTTCAATGCTTTGATAACCAGCGGCACTTAATGGAATTTTCGCAATTATCTCATCCGAAGTCGGAACCTTTTTTACAATTTCATATGCCATAATTAAACCTTTATTGGTGTTTATTGTTATTTTCGATGACCGTGGCCAATTTTAATAATAACTCTTCAGTAGCCTCCCAGCCCAGGCACGGATCGGTAATTGACAAACCGCCGAGATCTATCGGATTGGCAGTTTCGGCATTTTGCTTGCCGCCTTTGATAAAGCTTTCTAACATAAACCCTTTAACCAATTTTCGTAAATCCGGTTTATCATTCAGGCTTTCCATAACTTGCAAAATAATATTAGCTTGAGCATTGTGATCTTTCGCACCGTTAATCATGCAATTATCATGACTGACATCAACGATAATCGCTGGATTTTTTACCTCATTTTTGGCATAGTGTACTGCTACTTCAGCAATTGAATCAACATCGTAGTTAGGTTTATCATTGTTGCCACGCAATACTATATGCGCGTATTGATTACCATCGGTTTCAACTTCATCACCATCAAGCACGATATAATGCGAATGCTGGGCTGCAACTACGCTATTAACCCCAATTTTTAGTGAACCATGAGTCGGATTTTTTATCCCTACCGGACAATCAATACCCGATGCAAAAATTCGATGCTCCTGATCTTCGCTGCTGCGCGCACCAATTGCGACCCATGACAATAATTCGATAAACCCACGGGCATTATGAGTAAATAGCGCTTCATCGGCAATCGGTAAACCCATTTCCACTACTTGCGTCATCAACCGGCGACAATACATCGCACCGGCTTCGATATCCGGAGGTGCTAATGGATCTGGTTGATTAACCGGACCAGTCCAGCCTTTAATTGTCCGCGGCTTTTGAATATATACTCGCATTACCAATTTCAAGGCATGCCCGACTTTATCACTTAGCGCTTTTAGCCGACTGGCGTAATCAATTACCGCAGTATCCGGCCACGCCGAGCATGGTCCCACGATTAACAACAGTCGATTATCATCGCCACGCAAAATCGCTTCAATTTCATGCCGATGCTGATTAATGCTTTGATAACCAGCATCACTAAGCGGCAATGCCGCAATTATTTCATCCGCAGTTGGTAATTTTTTTACAATACGATAACCCATTTTAACTCCCTACTCGTTTGGTCAAATCAGATAATGCACTAAGAATCAGTTCGTCGCTAATGGGAAACGCCACTTGATTATCAATGTTTTTAACACTACCGATTCCGGTTAATAATACCAGTTTAATTTGTTGATTAATATTTTTCTTATCACCACGCATGGCCGTGATTATTTCGTTATGATCATATTTATTCAATAAAGTCAAATCAACGCCCATCATCAATAAGAATTGCTCAATCTGCGTATAATCTGTTGCTGTCAGTAACCCACTTAATTTGGCAATATACGCTTCGACGATCATTCCCAAGCCAACACCAAAACCATGCAACACACTAAAATTACTTAATTTTTCTAAGGCATGTCCAACAGTATGCCCAAAATTAAGGATCATCCGCAGATTTAATTCCTGCTCGTCGATTTCAACCACCTGCGCTTTTAATTCAACTGCGCGCTTTATAACCCTAGTCAAGGGTTGATAATCCAAATTAATGATTGAATCTAATCGCTTGGCACAATATTCAAAATGCTCACGATCTGAAGTTAAAAATATTTTTACTGCTTCAAATAAGCCATTTACTATTTGTTCCGTTGGTAAGGTTTTCAGCAAATCGCAATCCATCATTACTGCCTGCGGTTGCCAAAATGCACCAATAATATTTTTCCCATAACTGGTATTAACCGCGGTTTTACCACCAACGCTGCTATCAATCATCGCCAGCAACGAGGTTGGAATTTGAATAAATTGGATTCCGCGCATATAGGTTGCAGCAGTAAAACCAGCTAAATCACCGACCACTCCGCCACCTAACGCTAGACACAGCGTATGACGATCGACGCCAAAAGCAAACATTTGTTCTTCAAGCTCCAGCTTGGTGTTAGCGCTTTTGGAAAACTCCCCCGCAGGGAAAGTTAATAACCGCGCTAGATAACCAGCTGCATTCATGCTTGCTGCCAATTGCGAGCCATAGAGTTCAGCAACCGTGCTATCGCTAATAATAACTATTTTTTTGCTACGTGCATAATTTGGCAACCATTGCGTCCAGTTAGTTAGTAACTGTGGAGCAATAACTATTGGATAAGAATGCCCCGTCTTGGCGGGAAGACTGATTTTTAGATTAATTTCCATTGACTCGTGCTTATCTATTTTATTAATTAGTAAAATGTATATTATAACTCATTTTAACCAAAAATCCCCGACTATTTCCCAAGATTATTGATTTTTTCGTAAACAGATCTAGCTAACCAGCCATACTCAAACTGATTCAAGACACTAGTAGGCGATTTGAGACGACGCTTACAGCTGTTAAGAAATGAGAACGTCAACGACTTGGTATAATGAATCGGATTGAGTATAATTTAAATTAACTCTCCTTGTTCCGGTAAGAGATGTTTATCAATAATTGCCGCAACGTCGCCATCGGCAAAAGTAATCGAAATTCGCGCATGGTGGCGGGTATCTTTTACCCGTTGAAGAGCCTTGCCATCATTGTCGCGAATAATCGCATAACCACGATTTAGTATTTGCTGGGGATTCAATAGAGCTAATTTATCACTTAAGTGTAGGATGTAATTTTTGCGCTGTTGCAGTTGGTTATTAAAGACTTTTTGTAAGCGCTCTTGTAAGCCGACCAATTGTTTTTTTTCTATATGAACATCACGACGGCGAATAGGCGCTAATTTACTGGTATATAAATCCAGTTGCCATTTTTGATTGGCTAGATGATTGGCCATTGCCCGCCGCAATTTGCCCTCTACCTGCGCAAGTTTGTCCTGTTGCTGTTTTAATTGCTGCTGCGGGCTGGCACCTTTTAAATGAGCAATCGCCAAATCCAAACGCTGGCGGGAATTATTCAACATCGCTTCCAAAGATAAACTTAGCTGGAATTTAAGTTTATTTACCTGTTCTAACCACTCCTGACGGCTTTTTGCCACTAATTCTGCCGCCGCAGTTGGGGTTGGTGCCCGCAAATCTGCAACGTAATCAATAATCGTGGTATCGGTTTCATGCCCCACCGCGCTGATAATCGGAATCTGGCTATTAAATACTTCTTGTGCTACCACCTCTTCATTAAAGCACCACAAATCTTCCATGCTACCACCACCGCGGCAGACAATCAATACATCAACTTCCTGTCGCTGATTGGCAGTGCGAATCGCCCGTACCAATTGCATACTGGCATCACTCCCCTGCACTGCGCTATGATAAATTATCAGCGGAATATTCGGCATCCTTCGTTTCAAGGTTGTCACTACGTCACGGATAACCGAGCCCTCCTTGGAGGTAATCACCCCAATTGTCCGTGGAAAGATCGGAATCGGTTTTTTGTATTTGGCTTCAAACAATCCCGCAGCTTTCAGCTTTTCAATCAACCGCGCATAGGCCTCCCATAATGCGCCCAAGCCAACTTTACGTGCCCGTTCAACATTAATCTGGTAGCTACCGTTTTGTGGATAAATGGTCACCCGCCCACGAACCTCAACCTGCATGCCATTTTCGAGCGGAAAATCCAGCATTACCGCCAGCTTGGCAAACATAACACAGGAAATTTTGGCACCCTCATCTTTCAGATCAAAATAAAGATGTGAATAGGATTTTAGTCCCGAAATTTCACCTTTAATCCACATAATCGGTAAAGTATTTTCCAGTGCCGATTTTGCCATTTTATTTAACTGGCTGACCGAAATTACTTCATCGTCAGAACGTTGTGGCGATTTTTGTAGCGAACTTGTTGACGTTAATAAATTAAATGGTTCAAAACTCATTGTTTTTTCATTGCAAAATTAATCCGATCTTGTAACAGATACAATTCCAGCCCAGCTGCGATACTTGGCAAAGAATAACCATCAGGATAGTAGGTAAATAATGACCCTTGGGCTAAATTCTGGACATTACCATGATTGGGTACTGCCAAAGTTGGCGTTTGCGGCGAAGTATAGCCCGGCAAAATAACCATCCGGGTAATTTGCTGGTGGGCATTATTATTGATAAAATCACTTATCAGCTTGGTAAATTCAGGATCTGAACCTAAATTATAATTATCAAGGAATAACCCTAAATATTGCCAATAAGCTAACCGGAATGCTACTCCGTCGCCATCCGAATACCAGCCATTGGGCGCTAAATAACTATAATCATCAAAGAAACCATTATAATTTACCGAAAACTTATAGCTGGCACGTACCAAGTCTTTGGCATAATCCAGATATTTTTCCCGACCGGTTAATTCGCTGAGAATCGCCATCCCCGGCAACACTACGCCCTGATTATAGGTAAACATCTCATTGGCAGTTTGCCCAGCAGGCAAATCCCGTCCTAGTGGTGGCTTATCAAAGCCGGTTCCAACCCCATCCAACAGTAAACCATTATTTTTAACTTGTTCGGAATAATTCAGAAAGTAACCATTGGCTACTTTTTTGGTATAACCCAAAACTAAATCATAGTCATAGCTGGAATTATCTTTACCGTAATTCAGTAAAATATATTTTGCTAACCGCGCACCGGCAGTTACATATAGCGAATTGGAAATGGTTGATTTATAATAAATATTTTGATTGGCATCGCTATACCACATAACACTATGAGCATCGCCGGTACCAATGGTATTAACATATTTATCGGAGCTGATTCCATTTACGAAAATCCGGTATGCCGAATCAAAATAACGCGCCGCATTGAGATCATTTGGATTTTGCCGACGCAACCCCTCGGCATAACTAATGAAGAAATTGGTCCACCACAAACGATCATCAATTAAAAAACAATGATAGGTCAACTTACAGCTGGCAAGCTGCTGATCTTTAGATAAGGTATCCCAATTGTTAATCTGATAAAGCATAGTTTGGAATTGATCATAATTGCCATACTGGTTGGACTGATTGGTGGCAACCACCGGCAGAAAATCATGAAATTGTCCAGCATAGTCTTCATTAACATCGATTAACGCTCCCATCACCAGTGGAACCTGCCAGCGCTGATATTTATAGCCGGCAACCCCAACACCATCCCGTCCAGCAAAAATCCCTTGTTTGAAGAACATTCCATAGGTAGTATTCTTTAAGCCATTAATCGCCGCTGCTAACTGCGGATTATTTGTAGTAGTTTGGGTTTGTAGGTTAATATTTTGCGGCAACGCATCATTGCTCTGCCAGTTTTTATCATATTGAAAGCTGCTGGTAGCACAGCCAAATAATGTCACGCCGGCAATTAATCCCAGCCCAGTTCTAATTTGCATCGTTCTTATTCCCCTATCTTGCTGCTAGCAGTTAACCTGAATAACTCCAGGTGCAATTAACATATCTCCACAGATAATCGAACCCGGATCGCTATTATCGTTAAGAGCCAGTATATTTTTATAAATCTCACGCATATTGCCGGAAATAGTTAGATTATCAACGAAGTGCCCAATTTCGCCATTTTTAACCACTAAGGCTGAAGCACCTACCGAATAATCACCAGTCACCATGTTGAGCCCATGCCCGATTGTTTCAATGATGATTAAGCCATCAACCATTTGTTGTGCCAACGTAGCAAGATTACCGCAGGTATTGTGAGCCACCGTAATATTGTGGCTGCCCCCGGCGTTTCCCGTTGGAGCCATATTCATTTTACGCGCTGTATAGGATGACAGCAAATAACCATTGACAACACCGGATTTGATAATATCGCGGGCACAAACCTGGCTACCCTCGTTGTCAAAATAACAACTTGATAGACCACCAAAAACAAACGGATCTTCACTAACATTAAACCATTGCGGCAAAATTTGCGTATTCAAACTATCATTTAAAAAGCTCAAGCGCCGGTATAAACTACCGCCACTTAACGCACCGATAAGACTACCGATAATTGATTTGGCTAAACTACTCTCAAAAATCACTGCCGGCGCTGAAGAAGAAAAAGTCCCTTTATTCAAACGGCGTAATACCCGCTTTCCTGCATACTTGGCAACCATTACGTTGCTATCCAATTGCCGGAAATCTCGGCTGGAACTATACCAATAATCCGTTTGCATACCAGTTACGGTTTCACCAATTAAACTAACATATTTGGAATAGCGTGAAGTTTGATAACCACGGTTAAAACCGTTGCTGTTGGCAGTAACAAAATTGTAACGGGTCAAACTTAGTGACGAACCATCGGAGGCAGTAATTAAAGATGAATAATCACGCGCCAGTTGTTCCAGTTCTTTAGCTTGTGCGATTAAATTATGGTTGCTATCATTGTGTAAATTATATAACCCTAATTCCGGTGGTAACTCGTGCAATAAATATTGTTTATCTAACAAACCATTTGCCGGGTCTTCTTCGGTATAAGTGGCAATATCAAGAGCATTTTTTATAATTTCCGGCAAATTATGTGGCTGGATATTACTTATTCCAACATGCCCTTTGCGTGTACCTTTAAAAACAGTCAATACCAATTGATTTTCGTGACTGGTTTCAAAATTTTCAGTTTGTTGGTTAAGAATTTCAATATCTGTTGAAATGCTTTCGCTGACTTCAACCTGTGCCGCAGTTGCGCCAGCGTGTAATGTTTTAGTTATAATATCATCGGCAATTGATTGTAAATCAGCTTGGGTATAAAGAAAATTAATTTGAGACATAGGTTGATCTTTTTTAATATCTGATAGTTTTGCATATCGCTATATTTTAAAAATAACTTATTGATTTATTTTAATGCTATACTAATTTAACACAGTAATCCGCAATGTTTGAATAAATTCATTAAAATCTATAGGTTATCCATAAAATTATTAATTTACAACATCAGTAAATACAGCTCGGCAGCACGCCGGAACATTATCGTTTAAAAATTATCGCGGGATTTTGCTGTCAATACCTCGGCATCACCGCAATGGTTCCAGACGAATTTTACTATATTCACTATTACAGGGTCGGATTTTTGCTGCACAGCAACAACATTTAACCTATTTTTTTGCTATACTATTGCACGAGTAAGATTTTAACCGACGGAGGGATTATGTCAAATATTGAAGCAAGCGCTCACGAACAGCAATTATTTGCGGTAAACCCGGAGTTTGCCGCACAAGCGAACATTCGCAGTGAACAACAATATCAGTCAATGATTGAATACGCCAGAAGCGATTATGAGGGGTATTGGGCAGATTTAGCCCGTCAATACATTGATTGGAGCACACCATTTACCAAAATTTTAAACCGTGATAGTGCGCCGTTTTTCCGTTGGTTTGAAGATGGTAAATTAAATGTCTCTTATAATTGTTTGGATCGTCATTTATTAACCCACCCACATAAAACCGCGATTATTTTTGAATCTGATGGCGGACATGTTGATACTGTTACCTATAAAGAATTACATACCAAAGTTTGTAAATTTGCAAATGGCTTAAAATCATTGGGTGTTGTCAAAGGCGACCGAGTAGTTATTTATATGCCCAATAGTATTGAAGCAATTGTCGCAATGCAAGCCTGTGCCCGAATTGGCGCCATTCATTCAGTTGTGTTTGGTGGTTTCTCGGCAAAAGCAATTCATGAACGGATTCATGATGCCAAGGCAAAAATTGTAATTACCGCGGATGCACAAAAACGTGGTGGTCGAATTTTCCCGCTTAAAGATGATGTAAATCAGGCACTGGCCTATGCTGGCTGTGAATGTGTTGAACATGTGATCGTTCATAAGCGTACAGGTGAAGAACACACCTGGCACAAAGAACGTGATATCTGGTGGCATGAGGTAATCCGCAATCAATCAGACGCTTGTGAACCAGAATGGGTTGATTCGGAACATCCGTTATTTATCCTCTATACTTCTGGCTCAACCGGCACACCCAAAGGTGTCCAACATGCTAGTGGTGGTTATTTGCTTGGTGCGATAACCACCATGCGCTGGGTCTTTGATATTAAACCAACCGATATTTTTTGGTCAACTGCCGATGTCGGTTGGATTACCGGGCATACCTATTTATGTTATGGACCATTAGCGGTTGGCACTACCCAGATTATTTTTGAGGGTGTTCCAACTTTCCCTTATGCCGATCGCTTCTGGCGAATGATTGAAGAACATAAGGTAACTATTTTTTATACTGCGCCAACCGCAATTCGTGCCTTGATTAAAGCTGGTGGTGACTTGCCGAAGAATTTTGATCTGACCTCATTGCGTTTGCTTGGTTCAGTTGGTGAACCAATCAATCCGGAAGCATGGCTATGGTATCACCGTGAAATTGGCGGTGGTCGCTGCCCAATTGTTGATACCTGGTGGCAAACCGAAACCGGCTCTAACATTCTAGCACCCATACCGGGAATTACTCCGTTGATTCCTGGATCGTGTACTCGTCCGGTTCCG